>CAMDSZ010000017.1 GCA_945906945.1 Akkermansia muciniphila | reverse complement strand
AACCCCCGCAGGGTACGCTGCGGATGCGCGCCTATCACGAGGGCGGGCAAGTGAACATTGAGATCACCGATGACGGCGCGGGAATTTCGCTGGAAAAGCTGAAAGCAAAAGCCGTTCAGCGAGGACTCATCAGCAGCGAGCACGCCGTGCGAATCCCGGATCACGAAGCATTGCATCTCATCTTTCTTCCTGGTTTCTCAACTGCCGAAAAAATTACGAACATTTCCGGCCGCGGCGTCGGAATGGATGTCGTGAAAACCAATATCGAAAAGATCGGCGGAACGGTCGATTTGCAAAGCCACTTCGGCGTAGGCACCGTTTTGCGGATCAAAATCCCACTGACTCTTGCGATTATTCCCGCCCTCATTGTGACCAGCGGCATGGAACGGTTTGCCATTCCGCAGGCAAGCCTCCTGGAACTAGTGAGGCTTGAGGGCGCCAACGCTTGTCAGCAGATCGAGTATATTCATGGCGCACCCGTCTACCGCCTGCGTGGTCAACTGCTACCACTGCTTTACTTGAACGCGGAGCTTAAGCTTGATGGCGCAGGTTCGCAGAGCGGGCGCAACGAGGAAATCAACATCGTCGTGCTGCAGACTGATGGACAGCCGTTCGGGCTTGTGCTGGATGAGATCAACGACACTCAGGAGATCGTCGTAAAGCCGCTCGGAAAGCAACTCAAGTGCGTTAGTTGCTTCGCCGGTGCCACCATCATGGGTGATGGCAAAGTCGCGCTGATTCTTGACGTGATGGGCCTTGCCCAACAAGCGCGCATCATCGGCGAAACTCAGGCTCGGACATCCTCGCATGAAAACGGAACCGACGGAAAAAGCGCGAACGACCGGAAGCAAACCCTGCTCCTGTTCTCAGCGGGTCTGCAAAAACGGATGGCGATTCCGCTATCGATGGTAGCGCGCCTAGAGGAGTTCAATCGTACGACCATTGAGTATTCTGGCGGCACTCCCGTTGTCCGCTACCGCGGCCAAATCCTCCCGCTTATCTACGTAAGCGAACACCTCAATCCAAAGGAACCGGATCCTGCGTACGCAACGTTAGAATCTATTCAAGTAGTTGTTTATTCAAACCTTGGAAGAAGCGTCGGCCTAGTGGTTGGACAGATTAACGACATCGTCAGCCAGGTCATCGATGTGGAACGAATCGCCTCCGGAAATGGCATTCTGGGATCTGTCGTCATCCAGGATCAGGTCACCGACTTGCTAGACGTGATCACACTCATCCGCACAGCCGATCCGAGTTTTATCCATGAGAAGGCCCCTCCGCACTGCGCCGCCTAACCCAAGCACGTTTTCAACCCATGCAACACCACCGTCAATTCGCGACCTTCGTGCTTCATAACCTATTCTTCGGAATGGATGTCCTCAAGGTGCAGGAGGTCATCCGCTATCAAGAGATGACCCGTGTTCCGGTAGCCCCTCCGATGGTCGAAGGGTTAATCAACCTACGCGGACAGATAATCACCGCAATTGACCTTAGACGCCGTCTAGAACTTCCGGAACGGCCAGCAGACCAACTTCCATTGAACCTTGTCGTCAGAACAGAAGACGGCGCCATCAGTCTTCTGGTGGATGAAATCGGTGACGTTGTGGAGATCGAATCCCAGTCCTTTGAGCGGGTGCCGGAAACCGTCACAGGCATAGCCCGCGAGTTGATCCTCGGCGTCTACAAGCTCGAAACCCGGTTGCTTCTGATTCTTGACACTGAGCGAAGCGCAAATCTTCCACCGTCCTTCAAGGCTCTTTCCAAACCCCAGTAAACCAATGAGGAAGACGTAAAAAACGTTCCCTCAATATCGACCACTCCAAGACCTATATGAATCGCACCCCGAAACCCACCAAACTACAAACAACAAAAGCCACCAAAGCACGCAGCTTTAAAAACGAGGCGGCTCCAACTGCCAGTCAACCCGCGGGCTTTATCACCGCAAAACCAAAAAAACGCTCCCGCTCTGACTCACTGGAGCAACCCACTACAGTCACACGCAAAACAAGCAACCGCGGCCACAAATCAGACGTGCCCGCTGGCGAGTTCAAACAGAACGGAGCGGCGCTGCACCAGGAACTCCATGACCTGCGCGGGAAACTTGACGCAATCAATCGGTCCCAGGCGGTCATTGAATTCTCCATGGACGGCACTGTGATTGATGCCAATTCCAACTTCCTTTCGCTACTTGGCTACGACCTTCAAGAGATAAGCGGACAGCATCACCGGATGTTTTGCGAAAGAGCATATGCCTCTCTTCCCGAGTACCAGTTGTTTTGGGCGAAGCTTTGCAAGGGCGAATACCAAGCAGGCGAATTCAAGCGCATCGCCAAAAATGGAAGAGAGATATGGATTGTTGCATCCTACAATCCCGTGTTCGGCCCCGACGGATTGCCTTCTAAAGTCATCAAGTTTGCGACTGACGTAACGGCCTCAAAATCGGAGTTAAAGGCGCGAACGGACATCATGAATATGACGAGCATCGTGTCCGAGTCTGACCTACGCGGAGACATCCTCATGGTGAACGAGAAGTTCTGCGAGGTTTCTAAGTATTCAAAGGATGAGCTCATCGGCCGTCCACACAATACAACGCGGCATCCGGACATGCCAAAAGAGGTGTTCAAAGAGCTGTGGTCGACCATTGGAAAAGGAAACATGTTCCGTGGCACCATCAAAAACAGAGCAAAAGATGGAACCCCATACTACGTGGATGCGGTCATCGCCCCGATTCTTGGAGATAACGGAAAGCCAAAGAAATACCTCGGTGTACGCTACGACATAACCGCGAACGAAATTGAGCGCCAGAACATGCGCGGTGTGTTTCGGGCTATCGACTCCTCATACGGATACATCGAGTTCGACACGGAGGGCAACGTGCTGCAATCAAACAAGATTTTTCAAGAGCTGATGGAATACTCCGCGGAATCGCTTCTCGGCCGACACCATCGCGGTTTTTGCGACCCTGCAACCGTCACATCACCTGAGTACCTTCAGTTTTGGCCAAACTTGAAGGCGGGACAGAGCAAGTCCGGTGAGTTTCGCCGTCTTACGCGTTCTGGGAAAGAATTGTGGCTGCAGGCCGTCTACTCACCGGTTACGGACGAGACCGGAAGGGTAGTCAAGGTCGTGAAAATCGCTACGGACGTGACTACGGCCGTACGGCAGCGCCTGTCCCTTGTGCAAGTTCTCAAGGAAGTCTCGGACAACGCACAGACTCTCTCATCGGCTTCGGAGGAGTTGACAGCGAACAGCCAACAAATGGTCGCGAACGCCGAGGAGACCTGCGCACAGGCTGGCGTAGTCGCGGCTGCAGCGCAGCAAGTCAGTTCCAATGTGCAGACAGTGGCCGCAGGTACAGAGCAAATGAGCGCAAGCATCCGTGAGATAGCCAAGAATGCACAGGAAGCAGCCAAAGTAGCGTCCGTCGGCGTTCGCGCAGCAGACAGCGCGACAGACACCGTCTCCAAACTCGGACTTAGCAGCGCGGAAATCGGGAAGGTGATCAAAACGATTACATCCATCGCGCGCCAGACGAATCTTCTAGCGCTCAATGCAACCATTGAAGCTGCCCGCGCCGGCGAAGCTGGAAAGGGGTTCGCCGTCGTTGCAAACGAGGTCAAGGAACTTGCCAAGGAGACTGCAAAGGCGACGGAGGATATCAGTCAGAAGATTGAAACAATCCAGGCTGATACAAAGCACGCAGTTGCCGCGATTTCAGAAATCAACGGGGTCATCAACAAGATCAATGACTACCAAAACACGATTGCCAGCGCTGTTGAAGAGCAGACTGCCACGACTAATGAAATTAGTCGAAACGTGAGCCAGGCGGCGAAGGGCAGTACCGAGATCGCCAACAACATCTCTGGAGTCGCCCAAGCCGCAAGAGACACGACCCTCGGCGCGGTCGACACGGAGAAGGCCTCAGTGGAGCTAGCAAAAATGGCGGCGACACTTCAGCGAACCGTGTCGTCCGTGCAAATATAGTCTCAGGTTCGTTGGGCTCGAGGGGCTTGATGCGCTACAACTCTTCGGCTCCGAGATTTAAAGACCACACACGGACACTGCCGCGCCGAGGACCTACGAGGCAGGGAAACAAAAGTTCCCCTGCGAATATTGATTGGTTCCGGCGCGGCCCGCATTTGCCAAGTGCAGAACTTAGCCTGCAATCTGGAAGACTGGGTTCAGCCGGATTGCCTGTAGCGCAGACAGCATGCAGACCTACTCAGCGTATTCCGCCCAGGAACTACTCGTTTCCCAAACGCGCACACTCTCAAGCCGAACACCAGATTGAAGCGTGTATCCGCCTTCGGTCTCTGCGGAGTACTCCTGCATGCGTTCACACAGAAAAACAAAAATCGTTTTCGCCAGCAGTTCTGTGGTTGGATCCGCGTGATCAAACCCGATCACCCGATCGCCGTATGCGGTCTTGAACACCTCATACATTGGATCCTCTGTATTCATGCAGAGAGCGTGGTCGTACTGGTCGAGAAATTCGCCAACCAAACCTTTGATTAGTTTGAAATCACAAACCATCTCATTTGAATCAAGAGAATCGGCGCTCAGCACGCATTCGACTTTTCTGGTGTGTCCATGCGGAAACCGGCACTTGTCGGGATGCTTGGACAGCATGTGTCCGTTCTCTACCTCGAATGTTTTGCAGATCCGAAAAGGCATGTGGTCGAAGTTGAAACGTGGCTTAGATGACCGGCAGTTATTTTGAGCCTTGGGCTCCGAGTAGAGCGCGGTTGATCGCACTCACGACGCCTTGGATCGAGGAAAGCTCGATGTTTGTGTTTACGCCAGCACCCCAAACAGAGCGACCGTCAGAGGTTTGAACGCGCACGTAAGAAATCGCGCTAGCCTCGGTCCCGCTTCCTAGGGCGGCCTGCCGGTAATCAGTCACTTCAAGCTCAGCAATACCAGCAGATTTCAGTCCATTTACAAAAGCCGCGATTGGACCGTTCCCCTCGCCGGTGACGGCCAGCTCTTTGCCATGAAAAACAACACTCGCGCGGCATCTGTGCACTCCCCCGGTGCCATCGGCGTGGAAGTGTTGGAGCTCCAATGGCGCGGAGCGCTCAATATACTCCTGCCAAAACATCTTTTTTAACTCAGCTCCCGAAACCTCACGCCCCAGGGCATCCACTGCATCGTTCGCCAAAGGCCCGAACTCACGTTGCAAGTCCTTTGGCAGCTCAATGCCGTACTCGCTCTCAAGCAGGTACGCGACGCCTCCCTTGCCAGACTGGCTGTTTACCCGGATCACTTCTCGGTACTCCCGCCCGATATCGGACGGATCAATGGTGAGGTATGGAATATCCCAAATCCCAGTTTCCCCGTTTTTCTGCCATTCAGCGAGCCCTTTGCGAATCGCATCCTGGTGTGATCCAGAAAACGCCGTGAACACCAATTCACCGCCGTAGGGATGCCGCGGAGGCACGGTCATACCCGTGCATCTTTCATACACTTCTCGCAGTGCGTTAATGTCAGAGAACTCCAAGCCCGGCGCGATTCCGTGCATGTAAAGATTCAACGCAACGCTGACTACATCCAGGTTGCCAGTGCGTTCGCCGTTTCCGAAAAGAGTTCCCTCGACCCGCTGAGCTCCAGCAAGCATCGCAAGTTCCGTTGCAGCGGTTCCGGTGCCGCGATCATTGTGCGTGTGGACGCTGATGATGGCCGCATTTCGGCACTTCAGATTTCTGCAAAACCACTCGATTTGGTCTGCGTAGACATTCGGCATTGAGACCTCAACCGTGTCAGGCAAATTGAGGATGATTGGCCTCTCAGCCGAGGGCTGCCAAACCTCCATCACCGCTTCGCAGACTTCCAAAGAGAACTCTACCTCCGTCGCAGAAAAACTTTCGGGCGAGTACTCAAGGCGGATGTTTGAGCCGGCAAGCAGAGGCAACCTGTCCTTGATCCACTGAGTGCCGCGCCGCGCCATCGCGACGATGTCGGGCTTTTCGAGTCCAAAAACAACTCGGCGCTGAGCGGGTGAAGTGGAGTTGTACAGATGAATGATCGCGTTCTTCACCCCCTTTAGTGAATCGAATGTCCTCTGGATTAAATCTTCACGCGCCTGCACGAGGACCTGCACGGTGACATCAGCAGGGATCCGCCCGTCTTCGATGAGACGCCGCATGAAGGCAAACTCCGTGTTGGATGCCGCGGGAAAGCCCACTTCTATTTCTTTGAATCCACATTTTAGCAGCGCATCAAAGAGCTCGAGCTTTTGGGAGACGTTCATCGGCACCGCCAGAGCTTGATTGCCATCCCTCAAATCAACACTGCACCAAATCGGCGCACGCTCCAACTTCCGATCTGGCCATTGGCGGTCGGCCAAGGCGATCGGGGGATATGCTTTATATTTCTGGCTCGGATCAGGAATCATGGCAAAATTGTGGTCTATACTCGCCCCGAACCCCCTACGAATGCAACCCCGAGTAAGGCAAAGCAATCCCCGCCTTAAAACAAAATGGAATCCGTTCTCCTCAAGGTTCAGAAAGCACCTTAGAAATAGGCCCACTGAAGGTTATTTCTCTCCAAACCAGCCATGCTAACACTTCGAAAAGCTCTTCGGCTCCTGATTCTCCCGCTAGCTCTCTCAATGACAGCGCACTCACAGGAGGCCGGCAAAGAAAACTTCTCCAATGAGGAGGCACTTCAGACCACCGCCGCTGTGTTTCACCTGTTTGAGGCTAAGTGCAACGACTGTCACGGCGCACACTTGGTAAAGCCCAAGGGTAAGCTCGGGTACATCATGGACCTGAAAAAAATCGCCACGAACGATGACTTTGTGTCTGGGAATGACCCCTCAAAGTCGGAGCTGTTCCGCCTCGTCAACGAGGACGAAATGCCCGGAAAGGATAGCGACCAGCCCCCCGCTACCGACGCCGAAAAACTCGCTCTAAGGCGATGGATCCAACTTGGTGCCCCCACGGAGCTAGGAGAGAAACTTTCTGACCTGCAGGCAAAGCTGATAAAGCCTCAAACCGAGGGCGGGACAGAAGTCGCGGTGACCGCAAATGGATCGGCAAGCGAAGCGCACGCTGTGCAGGGCGATTCGACCGAGGTTAACCATGGGGATCAAGCTGATGGCGCGAAGACCGCCAAACCCTTCTGGAAAAAACTTCTGGGCTGGATCGGGAAGTTTCACGCGGCTTCCACCCACTTTCCAATCGCACTGCTCTCAGTAACGCTCGTGGCGGAGATTCTAGGGTGGTGGACAAAGAAGGACGGATGGCTCACATGTACCCGCTTTCTACTGTTCATTGGTGCGCCAAGCGCCGTGGCCACGGCTTCCCTCGGATGGCTCAACGAGTACGCGGGCGTGTCAACCGTCTATCAACTGCACAAATGGGTCGGCACCTGCACCGCCCTTTGGGCGATCATCAGCCTCGGGTGCGCCGTGTTGTTTGAATGCCGAGAAGGAACAAGCTCCCGAAGCAGACTACGCGCTGTTCTTGTCATCGGGGCAATTCTGGTCTCCGCCACCGGATTCCTAGGCGGCGCAGTGAGCTTCGGCCTCGATCATTACAAATGGTAGCCTGCCGCCGGACGCCACCCAAAGACCGCTAGTGTGGTGCTCCCTCCGCTCAGAGGGTTCCGTTGCGTGTTGCGAGCTTCTGCACCCGCTCATGCGCGGCGGGACAGAACCCTGCGCTCATAGGCTCGCACCTCACCAGGCCAATCGCGATCTGAAGGCACATTCTGGCGTCTGCAATGCTCCTCCCAAACGGCCCCGAACGGCAGCGTTTTTGCGTACTCCTGCATAGCAAGGCGCTCGGTGAAATCGCCACTCTCCTCGGCGGCACGCAAGCGATCTGAAGGAAGAAGCAACGCCTGCAAAAGAGCTTTCTGGGCGCTCCGCATTCCGATCACCCAGGCGGCAATCCGATTGATACTGGCATCAAAAAAATCTAACCCAAGGTGAACTCTATTAAGGTAGCCGCCGACGACGATCTCCTCCATCACTGCGCGCGTGGCGTCATCTAAAACCACCACATGGTCGCTATCCCAACGCACGCCACGTGACACGTGAAAGAACAAAGAGGGCAGAAACGTCAGCAGAGCAGACACCTTGTCCGAGATTGACTCGCTCGGGTGAAAATGCCCGGAATCCAAGCAATAGGTTTTGCGTCTTGAGACAGCGTATCCGAGATAGAACTCATGCGAACCGACGACGTACGATTCACTGCCCAACCCGAAAAGTTTGGACTCCACTGAGTCTTCATTTAATTCCGAATCCAGTGGCTGGGCAAAAATCGTATCCAGCGATTCTGAAAGACGCTCGCGCGGCGATCTGCGATCTGCCGGGTGGTCCTTGTATCCGTCCGGAATCCAAAAGTTCGTTACCGCATGAGTATTCAAGCGGCGCGCAGCTTCGGCGGCAATTTTACGGCAGGCAATGCCGTGCGCGATCCAGTAATCACGCACATGCCGGTCTCGATGTGAAAGAGTGAAGGAATCCGCAGCAAGACGGTGCGAGAAGAACGTGGGATTGAAATCAAAGCCCAGCCCGTTACGCGCACACCAATCCACCCAAAACTCGAAATGCTCGAATGTATAATCACTGCGCTCCACCACGCGTCCCGACAACTCTGCGTACATCGCGTGGAGGTTAAGTCGGTGCCTCCCTGGAATCAGTGAAAACGCTTTTTCAAGGTCCCCACGCAGTTCGTCCGCGTTCCGCGCTACGCCAGGATAATTACCAGTCACAGCGAGGCCGCCAGTCAGACTGCACGAAGTATCCTCAAATCCCCTTACATCGTCCCCCTGCCAGCAATGAAGCGAAATTGGAGTGGAAGTAACAACGCGGAGCGCTGCCTCAGTATCCACACCCACTTGCTGATACGCCTCCCTGGAAATCTCGTAGGCTGGCTGAGCAATCAGTTTCATTGAAGGACGACGCTCGCGCCGGCAATCTGCTCGGTGTGGCTCAGGCTCACCAACACCTCGCTCACGCCCCTAGACTCAGCGAGCAGGCGCCCCTTCCCGAGCAGGGTAATACCTGGAGCACCCGATTCCCGATGGTGCACTTCGATGTCGAGAAACCCGATTTCCGCGCCAATCCCAGTGCCAAAGGCTTTTGAAACCGCTTCCTTCGCGGCAAAACGAACAGCGAAGTGCTGGGCGGATTTTGCTTTTCCCTCGCAATACTCCCGCTCCAGTTGGGTGAAGATGCGCTTCAAAAAAGCTCCACCCTGCCTTTCGATCGCTTTCGCAATTCGATGAACTTCGACTAGATCCATCCCAACACCCAACACGCGTGATGACATCTTGACCTCCATCAGACCGGGATTCGCATCAGTTCAAGCATCTCGGAAACCGCCTTTTCAAGGCCGACAAACACAGAGCGACTCACAATGGAATGACCGATATTGAGGTCTTCCAAATGCGGCACGCCGCGAACCAAAGCGACGTTGGTGTAGTTTATCCCGTGCCCAGCGTTGACCTGTAGTCCCAATGAATGAGCGCGCTTTGATGCCTCCTCCAGCCGGGACAATTCGCGATGCTGGGCGTCGCCCTGTGCATTGGCGAAAGCACCAGTGTGGAGCTCGACCATGTCAGCACCGATCCTCGCGGACGCCTCCACTTGGCCAAAGTCGGGCTCAATGAACATGCTCACGCGGATCCCCGCACCCTTCAACCGCGCCACCGTCCCTGAGAGAGAAACCTCCTGCGCCACCACATTGAGACCTCCCTCGGTCGTGATTTCTTCGCGTGTTTCAGGAACTAGGCAAACCTCGTCGGGCGCCAATTCGAGGGCGATTCCCAGAATTTCCGGAGTGTTTCCCATTTCAAAATTCAGCCGAGTCCGGATCCCACGTCGGAGTCGGAAAACATCAGCGTCCTGAATGTGGCGCCGATCAGCGCGCAAATGCACGGTGATGCCGTGCGCACCCGCAGCCTCGCAGGACTGAGCTGCGGACAAGATGTCGGGCTCGCAGTTGTGCGATTCCATCAGTCCCGGATACCTCGCCTGCCTCAGTGTGGCGACGTGGTCGATATTGACGCCAAGCTTAAGCATCATGCTTTGGATAAAAGTACACGCATCGGTTCGATCAAGACCCTAATGTTTGAAATGGCGCACCCCTGTAAAAATCATGGCCATTCCGCGCTCATTCGCAGCAGCGATCACCTCGGCATCGCGCACGGACCCGCCCGGTTGGATAGCACAGGTCGCACCGGCTTCCGCTGCAGCGATTAGCCCGTCCGGGAATGGAAAAAACGCGTCGCTGCCAACAGCGCTTCCCTTTAAAGAAAGCCCCGCGTCTTTGGCTTTCCAAACAGCGATGCGGGAAGAATCGACTCGTGACATTTGCCCCGCCCCGATTCCCAGAGTCCTGTCGGCCGATGCATAGACAATTGCATTGCTTTTGACCTGCTTGACCACACGCCACGCAAAAAGCATCGCCCGCAGTTCCTCCTCTTCAGGCGCACGCTGGGTGACAACTTTCGCCATCAAGTCTCCCTCCAATTCGTTGGAGCAATCACGGCTCTGCTCCAGAACACCGCCGCGCACGGATCGTATGATCATCTCACCCGAAGAGGCATGTGCAAGGTCCGAGAGTTTGCGGATCAATCGAAGATTTTTCTTTTTCTGCAAGAGCACGCGCGCCTCCGGGTCAAAATCCGGCGCAATAATCACTTCGCTAAAAATCTCCCCGATCGCGCGAGCCAAAGGTTCGGTAAGCACACGGTTGGTGATAATAATTCCTCCGAAGGGAGCCTGACGATCAGTCGCGAAAGCTTTGTCCCATGCCGCGCGCAAATCGCTATCCGAGCCGACCCCGCACGGATTCGTATGCTTAAGAATCGCAACTGTTGGTTCATCGAACTCCTCTATCAACTCGGCAGCCGCCGAGATGTCTAGAATGTTGTTATACGAGAGCTCTTTGCCATGGAGTTTTTGAAAATGTTCGTCGAAGGAACCGTAGAGAGCCGCGCTCTGGTGTGGATTTTCACCGTAGCGCAATCGCGCAACGCAAGGCAGAGACAACGAGAGGGAACTCGCGGCTTCTTGCTCCTTGTCGAGGTAGTTTGCGATGGCCCCGTCGTATTTTGAGGTCGTCACAAACACCTTGATTCCAAGCTGCTCGCGAAGCTTAAAAGTAGTCGCGCCATCGTTGTCGCGCATGTTTTCAAGCACCTTTGCGTAGTCGGTTGGATCAACAACGACTGTGACGGAGCGATAGTTTTTCGCAGCCGAGCGGAGCATTGAGGGCCCGCCGATGTCTATATTCTCAATCGCTTCCTCAAGCGTCACCCCGGGCTTTGCGATAGTCGCCTCGAAAGGATACAAATTCACGACGACTAAATCGATTGGCAAAATGCCATTAGCATCGGCCTGCGCCTGGTGATCAGGATTGTCCCGCACGTACAGCAATCCGCCGTGCACCTTTGGGTGCAGAGTTTTTACGCGACCATCCAGAATTTCGGGAGAGCCAGTGAATGCGGAGATTTCCGTGGTTGGAATGTCATTTTTCTGCAGTAACGCGGATGTGCCACCAGTTGACAGAATCTGCACTCCCATACCGACTAGTTGTCTGGCGAACTCAACAAGCCCGGTTTTGTCTGAAACGGAGATCAATGCCCTCGAAATTTTCATGCCCCATTAGGCTAAGAAGGCGGACTCTCACGGTCAACGGCCAACGACGTCAACGACGTGACGAGCGCTATCCCCCCCTTAGACAGGGGACAGATAGCCTTGGGGATCAAATTCCACCGCAGAATATCCGACCGCCTTCAGCCCCGATTCGACCTGTGCGATGCAATCCACTAAACGCGGCATCTCCTCAGGCGCAATCTGAACTTTCGCTCTGGCTGCGGTAAGCGCGGCGGTTGGATCCGTGGATGCCGCCCCAAGATGGCGAACCCTGAATACCCTGAACCCAAGGCTGCGCACCCAATCTTCCGCTGCCTCCACCATCGCAAGCGCAGGTGCAGTGACTGGTGTTCCGTGAGGGATCCTCGAAGATAGGCACGGTTGCGCGGGCGCATCTGCCGTCGGCAGTCCAAGGCGACGGGAGAGATCTCGGATCTCGATTTTGGTCAATCCTGCGTCTCTCAAAGGCGCAAGGATCGCGTACTCCTGAGCAGCCTGGCGCCCGGGACGAGGCTGCCGCATGTCATCGGAGTTTTCACCGTAAGCTAGCCCGCGAAAGGCACGGTCTTTGGCAATTTTCTCGAGCTGCGAAAACAACTCTGCCTTGCAAAAGTAGCATCGGTTTACTGGATTGCTTGCGTAGTCCGGATTACTGAGCTCGCCTGTTTGAACGACCTCGAGTCGGACGTCGATTTTCAGGGCCAGCGCAATCGCATCTGCGAGCGCTTTCCGCGGGAGGCTGGCGCTGTCAGCAATCACTCCGAGCACTCCTTCACGACCGAGAACACTACGGGCCTCGGCGAGCAAATATGCACTATCCACTCCACCCGAATAGGCGACGAGCAATGGTGCATGGGCGCGCAGCAACGCACGAAGCGTTTCTAACTTGGTTTCAAGTTTGTTCATCAAATATCCGGTGGTTCGAACGCCATTTCTTCGGGAATTTCTAGATTTGCACGCGGCGGAACAATTCGTCCAAGGGCAGACTCAGTCCGATGTAGAAGTCACCGAACTCCGCGTACTTCACGCTCACCGCGTCAAAACGCATTTTATAAACGATGTCTTTGATGTAAAAAGTATCGTGAGCGAAAAGCGTCACACCCCATTCCGCATCATCTAGCCCAGTGGAGCCGGTGATGAGTTGTGTCACCTT
This sequence comes from Akkermansia muciniphila, assembly GCA_945906945.1. Lineage (GTDB taxonomy): Bacteria > Verrucomicrobiota > Verrucomicrobiia > Chthoniobacterales > Chthoniobacteraceae > Chth-196. The sequence continues at coordinate 15,112 of CAMDSZ010000017.1, read as the reverse complement.
GCCATGATACTGGCGACCCACACGTCCGTGTCCTGCCATCAATGCCTTCCTCTGCTCAAACGGCAGCTCATACCAGTTCTGTTCGTGTTGCCGACGCTTACTCATCGGGTAGAAACAAAAGACCTCCCAATTCGGGAGATTCGGATAAAGCTTGTCCTTGGCGTACTTCAATATCCGGGTCTTGAAGTCATCCATGGCTTTTTCGTACTCCGCCGAACCGGGCTGAAGGTTCTGCTCTTTCTGCAAGGTCACGGCGTATTCGTCCGCAGTGGAGAAGTATTCACTCTCCTCGGTGAGCGATAGGAAGCTAAAAACGGGGATCATGATGTCGGGGCCAAGGCCGAGACTGAGCCTCTTTTCAAATGCGTTCGCCGTATGCAGATTCGGCGTCAGCAGCATAAAACCCAAATCCGCTTTCGGAGAGACCATCGAGAAAACCAGCAACTGCGTTTGTTCGGTGGCGCGGATCTCCTGGATCAACTCGGTAAGATCTGTTTTCGCAGCGATGCGTTCCTCGTTAGTGAGCATTGCCCACTGTCCATGTTCGATGCGGTAGAAAAGATGAAGGACGTGCCAGCCCTTTTCAGGAATGACAGGGGTCACGGATGGTTGCGACATGCCAGCAATCATGCAGCGACTCGGGCTGGGGTCAAGGAAGCCCCGCACCCGCAAGCACTGTTCCAGCAACCACCGTTGTGCCACGCAAAAACTCAGTAGTTCGAAGACGTCGTTTTCCCTCGAGCTGGACCTCGGTGAGCCAGACAGAGCCAGTCCCCGCCGCCACCAGAATTCCCCGCTTTTCAACCGCCAGAACAGTCCCCTCGCCCGCCCCTGCCGACGTAGTGCGACTTTGAATGACAGAAAAAACCTTGAGTTTGCGCAACCCTGCCGCAAGTGGAATGCCGGTGTAAGCTCCCGGCCACGGATTCATCGCCCGCACCCGCCTGTCAACCGCCTCGGGCGAAGTCCATTCAATCAGCCCGTTTTCGCGGGATAGTTTTCCAGCATACGAAGCCATTGCCTCGTTTTGTGGAACACGCGTTGCAGAGCCCGCTTCAAGCAAATCCAGCGCTCGCTCCAGAGCGCACGGGGCGAGATCCGCCAATCGATCGTGCAGACTACCTCCGGTTTCGCGCCTCCGAATGGGCAGCGTTTCCTCCAGCAAAACATCGCCCGTATCCAACCCCTCTGCCATGTACATGACCGCCATGCCTGAGAGGGAGTCACCGGATTCAATCGCAGCCTGAATCGGCGCTGCACCACGGTACTTCGGAAGCAGCGACGCATGTAGGTTCAAGCACGCAACCGACGGCACATCCAAAACAGCTCGCGGCAGGATCTGACCGTAGGCAATCACTACTAGCACCTGCGGAGCCAACCCAACAAGCTGCTGAACCGCGTCCGGCTCCCGAATCCGGTTGGGCTGCATCACGGGAATACCCGCAGCGAGGGCGAGTTTTTTGATTTCGGAGAATTGCAGCTCCTGATGCCTGCCCACTGGCTTATCGGGTTGCGTGACCACCGCTGCGACGTGATGCCGCGAGCCTAAAAGCCACTTAAGCGTGGGAACCCCGATATCGCCGGAGCACGCAAAAACAAGCCTCATCTGCCCCCTCCTGACTTATACATTCTGACTGAGGATCGCGGAGATAATGTCGTGCGCCACCTTGATTGGCGCCTGCGTTGCATCAATGTTAGCCACCTGCTTGTCGCCATAGAAATCAAGCACCGGCTTGGACTCGTCTTCGTAAGTTTGAAGTCTACGGCGGATGGTTTCCTCGTTGGCATCGTCAAAGCGATTTTCCTTCAAGGCCCTCTTCTTGAGCCGACCCACCAGTGCCTCTCGATCCGGGCAGCTCAAATGAAAAACTTTCCGCACGTCGAGAAGATCGCTCATGATCTCCGCCTGTCGCACATTGCGCGGGATCCCATCGAGTACGAGCGAATCGAGGTCGGGCTTGAACTTGTGAAGCCCCACCATGTCTCCGATCACCGCCATCCAAAGCTTCACGGTGATCTCATCCGGCACCAATTCGCCGCGACTAGAATAATCCAAAAATGCCTTACCAATAGGCGTCCGAGTATCAAGTGTTCGGAAGACATCGCCGCACGCACAATGAAAAAAACGCGGGATCATCCCAAGAATTTTGCCCTGGGTTCCTTTGCCTGAGCCAGGAGCGCCAAAAATCAGATAGGTGCGGTATTTCATCTAGATAACATTGAGATCCGAAATGTTTTTTATGAACCCAACCCAGGTGCGATCGCATTTTGCATCCGGGTTACTTTGCGACGAGGTTTTAGAAAGGACTCAGCTCCGTTGAACCTGCTCAGAGCCCCTTGAAGCATCGACCCTCAAGACAACCCTAGCGGGCGCCCTGCTGCATCATCATCATTCCCCCCATCGGCCCCTGCCCTTCCCACTGGGCGGGTCGGTTCCACGGAATGGTGTTAACACTGTCATCGCTGGAGTTTTGGGGTGAGGCGCAACCGCCAAGCCCGAGAGCCGCGAAAATTAACGAGAGGAGTGTGAGTAGTCGGATCATAGAACAAGGGCGCCGGGCCAACCCTAGGGCAATGCGAACGGATCGGATTTTGCGGCCGCCGCTGAAACGGGTACCGAGCTGCTCTGCGCCGCAGAATCAATTGCCGAAGGGATTGGAGCTGTTTCCTTCGCCTTCGGGGGCTTCAAAAAAACCACATTGTCGCCCAGAGACACCTCGGGCAGGCTCCTGCTTCGCTTGGCGGATAGCGGCATCAGATTCGCGGTGGTCTGCTGCGGTTGGATTTTGGAAATCTTCAATCTCGCCACCGGCTCTCCATTCCTCTGAACCTCCAGCTCGCTTTCCGGAGTCACCCCGTCAGCATCACCCAAACTGAACACTACAAAATTCCAACCCGCATTGTATGCGATGATTTTCCCAAGCGCATTCTGCCTTTTTTCTATCTTCGCGATCTCAATTTTCTTCTCTTCCTCTACCTTTTTCTTTTTCTCGTTCTCCAGTTGAGTCGCGAGTTGCTCTGCGCGTTTCTCTTGCTCGAGTGCGGCTTTCTGCGCCTTATCCAATTGATCGCTGACCGCAGCTAATTTGGCCTCGGCCTCCGCGTTGGCCTTCGGCGCACTCACCTCAGTCTCCAGTTCTTTGAGCCTTGATTTGGACTTAGCGATCTCGGATTCCTTGGTCTGCAGGTCCTCCTTGAGTTTGGCGATTTCACCCTGCCTCGAGGTCATTTCGGTACGCACCTTTTCCACCTCGGTCTTCTGATCCTCGGTTGTCTTTGCAAGCTCTCCAATCTTGCTCTCGCTCTCCTTTTTAGTCGCGGTGAGTTTCTTGACCTCGGCTTCGAGGGTCTGGTTTTTGGCCGTCGCGGTGCGCTTTTCCTCCAAGACGCTCTCCGCCTGCTGTTTGGTCAGGAAGGAAAGGATTCCAGCGCCGAGAGATAAAACGATAGTCACCACCAGGATAATCCGGTTCATTTTAGGGTCTGGGGATTGAGGGTTACAAACTTGCTTACCGATTCACTCACCTCGGTGAAGGCTCGAGCAACAGTGACGGATCCGATTCCCGCGAACGTTTCCAACCACCCTCCCGAAGTCCAACACTTTGATTCTCCTCCCGTGACCCCACATCTTGCAAGCGGGATGTCTCAAAAAAATCTACGCGCACCATTGAGTTTCGTACCAAACCCTCCATAGTTCGGGATGCCGTCAGGGGATGCGGATTTAGGGCGGGCAAACCCCGCCAGGGCCGGAAGGCAGCAACGGTAGTTCGATCCTGTTTGTCGCACACCCCTGGCGGCACTCCCTCTCCTCGGGGTCCCGCATGAGCGGGAGCATTGCTTGGCGGGGAACTCCTCCACCCCAGTTACAGCACAAAATACCCCACCTCTAATCGCTTTCGTCTCCTCATCTCAGATCATGTCCGTTTTTCGTTTCACCAATCTCACCAAAAACCTCGAAATCGGGGCCAACTCCTACCTCTTAGAGATCAACGGACACAATCTGGTCCTAGACTGCGGGGCCCACCCAAAACAAGAGGGTCTCGACGCCCAGCCCCTTCTCCAGTCCCTCAAGGGCAAGCACATCGACGCTGCCATCCTCACCCATGCGCACCAGGATCACCTGGGCTCCCTGCCGGTGCTCCTCAAAGAACACCCCGAAACCGTTGTTTTTTCGACCGAATCAACCAGGCAACTGGCCGATGTCATGCTGCATAATTCGGTGAACGTCATGACCAAGCGTCAGGAACAAGGCAGCGGCACCTCGCCGTCTTTTAACCACCGGGAGGCCACGTCCTGCATCAAGCGATTCCTCCCACTTCCTCTCGCTCAGCGATTTAACATTCAAGGCGAGCGTCTCGGCGCTAATGAGCAGGCGGCGCTATCCATCCAACTCGAGGACGCCGGCCACATTCTAGGATCCGCTGCGGTACTCATCGAGGCCGAAGGCAAGCGCATCCTCTACACTGGGGACGTCAACTTCCATGACCAATCCCTCATGCGTGCCGCAAGGCTGCCGGAGGACAACCTCGACACCATCATCATCGAGTGCACCCGAGGTGCAACGCCCTCACCCGCCAACTACACAGACCGCACCCAGGAGGAGCACCGCTTCGCCGCCGCCATCCGAGAGATTTTCGCCCAGGGCGGAAGCGTTCTAGTGCCGGTATTCGCCCTTGGCAAAAGCCAGGAACTGCTGGTCATGCTGCACACACTCCGCAAAAAAGGGCTCCTGCCCGAATGCCCCATCTACATCGGGGGCCTGAGCACCAAGCTAACGGAGATCCACGACAAGCTGGCGGACGCCTCCATGCGCCAACACGAGGGGATGGACCTCATGGAAACCCTTGCACCGTTTACCATTAGCGGCCGCGAGCTCAACCAGCTACCCATCCGCCCAGGCCGGATTTACGCACTCTCCAGTGGGATGATGACCGAGCATACCCTCTCAAACATCATCGCCAGGCAATTTCTACCCAACCCTGCGCACGGCATCTTTTTTGTGGGGTACGCCGATCCGGAATCACCGGCAGGCAGGCTCCGCTGCACGAAGCTGGGCGAGCCGTTTATGACCGCACCCGATGCCGAGCCTGAGACGGTTCGGTGCCGCGTTGAGACCTTCGCCTTCAGCGCTCACAGCGACCGAGACTCCATTCGGGATTACCTGCAAAAGGCTGCGCCCAAGCGCATCATACTCGTTCACGGGGAGCCCGCCGCCCTTGCTTGGTTCAAGGAAACGCTGAAGCCAACACTTCCAAATACCGAGATCCTTACTGCCGAACCCGGCGTCGCGATCGAACTTTGAAACTGCGCTGCTCCAATAATTGCGAGCTACCAACTTGAAACAGGCGAGCCGAGTGATAAACCGCAAAGATGAGCATCGGTTTTAAAGAGTGGGCGCTCGTTTGTGAGGCGCTCGGGAACGGACTGCAGAGCATCATCCTGAGAAAGGGCGGGATCGCCGAGGGGCGCGCCGGATTCCGGTTTCAGCACGATGATTTCCTGCTGATGCCGACTCTCTTCCACGAACAGGTCGCGAAACTCAAACTCCCCGAGAACACGCAGTTACCCGGTTTGAAAGACGGCGCCCATTCCCTCTCCCTACGCGCCACGGTGGAATGGACTCAGGACCTAACCGACTGGGAACAAATTAAAAGGCTTGCCCCGCTTCACATCTGGAGCGAACAGGTGATCCGCGAGCGCTTCGAATACGACGCTAAACAGGGGATTAGCCTCGCCTTCCTGCGGATCCACAGGCTCAGCGAACCCTATGAATTTCCAGACGCACCCAAATACGGGGGGTGCCGCTCCTGGGTTCAGCTTCCTGAGCTGCCGGAATCAATTCGGAGCGTTCCGGCGCTGGACGAGGAAAGCCACAGCCTCGCGGAGAAAGCTGTGCGGGAAGCCCTTCAGTAGAAGCTGTTCGGTAGAAGCTGTTCAGCGCGAAGGGCGCATCACGCTAGCCACCATTCCAACCAGCGCCCCAGCAAGAATCCACACTTCAAACCCGTTGCCGGCCGCCGGAACGCCGGCATGTAAATGCAGCGCGCTCGAAGCGTGTCCGGGATGAGCGAAGGCGCCCACAGGGAGAAACGCCGCGAGGGAAAGAGCAAGACTGCGAAAGTTCATCCGTCTGTTGTACAAAGTCTCGCCTGCCCGGCAAGCCGCAGACTCGATTCAGGGTAAAAAACTGGCCCTTGGCAGGCAGCGCAACCTCCATATGTTGCCGCACGCCCCCCAGTTCGCCTCACTTCAGGGGTCTCAGAGGCAACAGGCAGTTTTCACGCAAGAAACCAACGCACCGCAGACCGTCTTTCTCCACAAACCCCTCCACCGCGCCGCATTCCCGCTGAGTCCACACCCGCAGGCCCGCATCTCTCCGCCGCCGCACCCACTCGTCAATGCCCGGCGAATAAAACCGTCTTCTTGTATCCGAAACAACAATCAAGCGGGGCTCGATCGCATTGACGAAATCATCGGTGCCACTGAGGTCGCTTTCGTGAACCCCACGCACCCAGACATCGGACTTTAGGCTGCTTCGCCGGTGTTCAAGCAGCCACCTCTCAGCGGTGAACCCCGAGTCTGCTGTGTACAAAACGCTGCCAAACTTGGCGCGCCAACGCAGCACCAGACACTTGTCATCCGCAAGCGCAGCACGCAGACCGTCCGGAGGATACAACACCTCCAAATGCGATACTTCTCCAGTCGCTAGAACATCGCCCGCCACGACGGGCATCACGGGGTTGCGGTCGATCACGCGCCTTTGCTCGAATTTGCGCCACACTGGAGACCGGTCCTTTAAACCGGAGTGCAGAACGGAACGAATGCGGATGCGATTGTGGAGAAGGTCAATTCCACCCAAATGCGCAGAGTCCCCGTGCGACAAGATCAATCCCGCGATTGTTCCCACCCCGTACCCCTGCATCGCTGGCACAACCACGGAGTTCGCAAATACAACAGACCCGCAGTCCAACAGCCAGCTTTCGCGCCCATCATTCAACAACACCGCTCCTCCATCTCCCACGTCGAACACGAGAAAATCAGGCCGCTTACGAAACGGATAGCCAATCCAAACATTCCCATACGGCACCTCGCTTGCGCCTTTAACGACGGACATTAGACGGTCCACAATCCATCCATTACCGGCGTTCAAGCGCGTAACGATGCCACGCAAAGGTGCAACTCCGGACAACGCGTGATGCTCTAAAGCGAGAAACGGCGCGCAAAGCAAAGATGCGAATCCCAGCGCCAAATTTACAAAAGCCATCGGTACAACCACGAGGTTTACCAACATCGCAATTGGCGTGATCTGGTGCATTAAGAATACGCTCCATGGCAAAACAGAGATCCACGAACCAATGCTTGCTGCCATCGCAACAGCAACCGGCTTCCAAACCCGAATCCTCCGCCACTGCCAATCCTTCCACAAAGGCCGTGGCACCAATTCATCCGGAGTCACCAGGCTGGCGATCACGCTTGCGACTGGACGGCCGAAAACCGCGAGCCCCAAAACCAACCCGAATGACAGCTGAAACCCAATGCGACAGACGGCATTGGTGTCTTCAACGATCGAAATCAAAGCTGCTGCTCCCAGACTGTTAATCAGCAGTGCGGGCCGCGAAATCCAACGTCCCACCAGCACCAAGCATCCCATTAAAATCGCCCGCAGGCTGCTCGCCCCCATGCCGGTGGCGATGGCGTATAAAACGACCACCAGGAATACCACCAGTTCCAAGAACCGCCCCCGAGCGCCAGCAAGTCTAAGTGCTGCGGCAAGCATGGCACCCAGCATCGTCATATTTAAACCACTTACAGCAAACAAATGAAGGGTTCCGGTATCGCGAAAATACTCGCGAACTTCCATCAACGAATCTCCGTGAACACCGAACATCATGCTGGAAAGAAGCGAGTGCGTCTGGACGCGATCTTCGAGGCCTATCCGCAGATGCTCGCAGAGAACACTCCGCACTCGCTCCACCAACACTGGAAACCTCATCCCCTCGCCAGGACTCAAAACCTCAGCGTTACGTCCATTTAAAACCAAAGCTTCAGCCCACACGCCTTCGCGCATGTAAAAAGACGCCGCATCGAACTGAAATGGATTTCGAGGTCCTGCGATGCGTCGCACTTGAGCGCGAAACCGAAGCACATCCCCGCATACAGGAGCCGCTCCGTTCCAGTGAACTAGCATTTGAAAGCCAGTCGCTGCACCCTTTGGACATCCCTCTACGCATGACACCCAAAGCCGGAACCGGCAACCCGCCGCCTTACCCCTCTCCCCCAACAACTGCGGTACACCCCTTACTTCACCCGTCACACGGCAAACAACGGGCTCTTCGGTTGGCAATGACCGAGCAAACTCGCGCCCTTTCGAAAAGCAATGCCGTTCGCAATGCATCAAAAATGCACCTACAAAAACCGCGCCCCCCATACCCCAGGGCAAACTACGCACCAGCCACACCCCAAGTAACCAAAAAGACAAAAACCAAACGACTTCACGAAACTGAAACGCACTAAAACAGATTAGGCGCGCCACACTTGCAAAATCGCGAAAGCACCAATCCGCAGCCAATACTCCGACATATGCCACGACGGCCAGCCCCATCAACGGCGCCGGCTCCCGGCCGGAAATACGCGACACAAATTCTCGCGCACGCCCCATCCAACCGGTCAATACCGTGAAAGCCCGATTGAGTTTGGCTTTCATCACGCCCGGCATCCAAACCAATATCGCAAACAGCATCCGCTAGGGCTGGACGAAATAGGGCGGTAAGGAGATGTTTGTGACCCTTCCGCATGGAACACCCACCCCTGACAGCCTTCGTACTAGGTGCCGGCCTCGGCACACGCCTAAAGTCGCTGACGGCAAAACGCCCGAAGCCACTCATACCCGTGTGCAACGAACCCCTGATCACACGCGCATTTGAACATTTGCACGGCGTCGGAGTTCGCAATTTTGTCGTCAACACACACTGGCAGGCGCAGGTATACGAGTCGGTCTTTCCCGATCATTCATGGAAAAACTGCCGGATCGCATTCAGCCATGAAACTCCTGAAGTCCTTGAAACTGCGGGCGGCCTCAAACAAGCAGAGAATCTACTTCCCCGGGATTCTCCATTTTGGGTGTACAATGGAGATATCCTGTCAGATCTCCCGCTTCAAAAAGCGCTCGAGACGCACCTGACATCAGGCAACGAAGCCACGCTTGTACTCCGGTCGAAGGACGGCCCGTTGCAGGTCAGTTTTGACGAACGCTCAGGAAAGATCCGCGACCTTGGCCGCAGACTTCTGCCTGCCGAAGATCCCTCCTATCTGTTCACAGGAATTTACCTACTCAACCCGTCTTTTCTTTCCCGCATTCCACCCAACACCAAACTGAGCGTCGTCCCGCTGTTCATCGACATGATCCACGAGGGCGCGCAAATCGGAGGCGTGGTCATCGACGAGGGGACTTGGTGGGACCTCGGGTCTCGCGACCACATCTTGGCCGTGCACTCGAGTCTGGCACACGATTCGACAACGCCCACTCCGTGGATCGGAGTGGGCGCCCAGATTGATCCCACAGCGAAACTGCTCGGCGCGTGCGCAGTCGGTGCCCATTCTAAAATCGGCGCCGGCGCCATTCTTGAGGACTGCGTTGTTTGGGAAAATGTGGAGATCGCTGCAAACTCAAGCCTACGCGGCTGCATTGTCACTTCAGGAGCCAGAATCTCCGGCAACCATGCGGACGCGGACCTCTCGTAACATAAAACATCAACCCGTAAAGTTACCCTTTAACTCGCAATTCTTTTTGTACCCATCATGGATCCTTCTGAAATCCTTCGAATCAGCGCAGTTCATTTTCCTTCGCTCGATAAGACAAAGCCAGAAGTCGAACCGCTGGAAAAAGGCGGATCAGACCGCAAATTCTACCGAATCCGGACAGAAGGAACCCAGGCGATTATTTTCGTGCAGTACGGGAACCAAAGAGACGAGAACAAACATTATGTAGAGATCGGAGGCTTTCTTGCAAACGCGGGCGTCCGCGTCCCCGAGATGTACCATCACGACATCGCTGCAGGGCGGATCTGGATGGAGGACCTCGGTGAAACGGACCTTTGGACCTATCGCAACCAACCATGGAGCCAAAGACGCCCGCTTTACGAGGCGACGCTCAAAGAGGCAGCCCGCCTTCACAATGCAGAGTCCCGGCTGGCACTTTGTCCGCAACCGTTAAGCCTCCAGCCGGGCTTTGACGAACGCCTCTACCTTTGGGAGCAGGATTATTTTTTCACGCACTGTTTGCAGGGCCATTTTGGATTAACAGAGGAAGTCGTCTCGGATTCAAAGCCCGCATTGCATGCGATCGCCCGAGAGCTCGCCTCGATCCCACGAATGCTCGTACACCGTGATTTTCAGTCGCAAAATGTGGTGATTCTCAACGGAGAACCCTGCCTGATTGATTTTCAGGGAATGCGCCATGGACTTCCTCAATACGACTTGGCTTCGATGCTTCTTGACCCGTATGTGAACCTTTCCAGCGACGAGCAGCAACATCTCTTGGAATTCTACCAAAGCATTGCATCGAGTCATGCGTCGCTCACCACTTCCGGTGCCTTTAGTCGAATCTATGATCTTTGCGCCGCACAACGCCTCATGCAGGCGCTCGGAGCGTACGGATTCCTTGGACACCAGCGAAATCGGGAGGATTTTCTCGTGCACATTCCCGTCGCACTCCCACGGCTGCATTCCGTGATCTCCAAGATTCCGGAACTTGCGCCCCTCGCGAACACGGTTGAAAGGATACTAGAGCGCCCGCCGTCGCCACCCAACACTCGCTGCTGATTACGACTCAAAAGCACTCCAAAACACCAAGAAGATTGCACTAAAGGACCGACTCCGGCAAAACCACGCCCCGCACATGCTCACTCTCGCTCAAGTTACAAAATCCTTCGGAGGCCGAACTCTTTTCGAAGAAGTGTCGGTTCAAATCAACCGCGGAGACCGCATTGGTCTTGTGGGGCCGAATGGGGCGGGAAAGTCCACCCTGCTGAACATCATTCTCGGCAAGGAACCGCCCGACGCGGGGCGCGTCTGCTGGGAAAAGGGCGCCAATTACGGATTCCTACCACAAGAAAGCGCGCCCGTCGGAGAGGAGTCCGTACTGCATCTGGCGATGGCGGTTTCACCAGCGCTCGCCCAAGCAAACCAAGTTCTGGCCACTGAACCGGAGGACTCGGAAGCGTACCATGAGGCGCTCGGCATCTTTTCCGAGGAGGATGGCTGGCAGGTTGAAGCGCGCGCGAAACAAATCCTGAGCGGACTTGCGTTTCGGGAATCTGATTTCGATAGGGCAGCACGGACCATGAGCGGCGGCTGGATCATGCGCGCACACCTTGCAAGGCTGCTCGTCCAGGAACCGGACCTTTTGCTATTGGACGAACCAACCAACCACCTCGACCTCGAGTCGCTCGGTTGGTTTCAGGAGCACCTGCGCTCGTATCGCGGCGCAATCATGGTGATTTCGCATGACCGAGAATTCCTCAACCGACTCATCACAACCACCATTGAACTCAGCCGCGGTTCACTCAACCGATACCGTGGAAACTACGATGAGTACGTTGTCCAAAAGGGAGCGCGTGCGGAACAACATCTTGCTGCTTACAAAAACCAACAGCGCGAGATCGCATCCCTTCAACAATTCGCGGACCGATTCCGCGCAAAAGCGAGCAAGGCGTCTCAAGCTCAAAGCAAACTCAAGCAAATCGAGCGCATGGATAAGATCGATGCGCCCGAGTCCGCTGAACGGTCCGTCAGCAGCTTCAGGTTTCCGCAACCTCAGCGCTCCGGACTGAAGGTGATCACGCTCACCGATATTCATCACGCATACGGCGAGCTCCGTGTGTATCAAGGCATCGACTTTCAGGCGATGCGCGGACAGCGCACCGTACTGGTGGGTCCGAACGGCGCAGGAAAATCAACGTTATTGAAACTTCTGGCCGGCGTTTTAGAGGCGCAGGGAGGTACTCGCGAACTTGGACACCAGGTGCGCGCAGGTTACTTCTCGCAGCACCGGCACGAAATGCTCCGTGCAAACGCCACAGTGTTGGAGGCGGCTATGGAAGCTGCGCCGACTGGCGTTTCCGAGCAGATGACCCGCTCCTTGCTTGGAGCTTTCCTTTTCCGCGGAGACGACGTCTTCAAGCCGGTCGCGGTGCTTAGCGGCGGGGAAAAAACGCGGCTTGCGCTGGTCAAGCTGCTTCTCGACCCGCCAAATCTCCTGCTCATGGATGAGCCGACAACCCACCTCGACATCGGTTCCATCGACGCACTTATCGGTGCGCTCAAGCAGTACGAGGGCACTTTAATTTTCATCTCGCACGACGTCCACTTCATCCGTTCTCTCGCTGATTCCGTGCTTCATATTTCAGCAGGCACGCTGACCCCGTATGCTGGCAATTACGATTACTACCTCGACAAGACCAAGGCAGTGTCCGCGCGAGCCGCGCTTGTCGCCGGACAACACCTCTCGGATTTGCGGCCTTCGGAAGCAAAACCCAAACCGGCAGCGAATCCTGAGCCAAAGCAGTCGACCATTACGGAACCTGCGGCAGGTCCGGGCATGAAAGAGGTTCGCGAACTGCGCAAACGCGAGGCGGCCGACCGGAACGCCAAGGCAAAGGAACAGCGTGATCTGGAACAAGCGCTGACGGCAGCCGAAGCAAAGGTAGCAGCGCTTGAAAAACGTCAGTCGGTGCTTGTTGCCGAACTTGAGGATCCAAAGAGCTACGACGACCCCTCACTGGCGCTGCGTTTGAATCGAGAACTCAACGCGCTTGCGACCGAGATCGAAACTGCGAATCAGCAGTGGGAAGCGCTGGCAGAAAAGGCTAGCATCGCGTCCATCCCCGCCTAACGGAGAACACCCCCCATGGCCGCCGATACTGTTTTTTACAAACGCGCCACTTTCGTCACGCATCTACCGAAAACGTATCTCTTCAGCCCAAGCCATTATTGGCTGGCGCCGGAAGAAAACGGTGTTTGGCGGGTTGGCTTCACCAAATTCGCGACGCGGATGCTCGGCGACTTAGTCGACCACCAGTTTGAGAAGTCCACCGGCGAAACCATCGCAAGCGGCGAAATCATCGGCTCTGTAGAGGGTTTTAAGGCGATATCCGATCTTTACAGCCCGATTGATGGACGCTTTATCGAAGGCAACGTCGCGCTTGTGCAGGATGTGGATCTCATAAGCCGTGAGCCCTACGGAGACGGCTGGCTTTTCCGCATCGAAGGAAAGCCTGACTCGCGCTGCTCCGATGTAGAGGGCTACCGCCAGCTTCTTGACGCGACCATTGACCGGATGCTCGAAAAGCAGCAACCCTAGTAAAGTCGCTCGCATCGACCATTCCACCGATCATTCTCAAACACCCGCCTCCCCATGCTGCCTGAAGAACTCATCCAAACTTTAAGAACCGCTTCTCTGGAATCCGCACTGCAGTCGATTCTCGACCATTTCGGATGCCAAGCCGGCACATACCACACGGCGAACGAGCAGCTTTTGACACTCTCGGCATCCCGCCGAATTCCACCACCAGTGGTCGCACTGATCGAAAAGGTGCCAGTTGGAAAAGGGATTGCGGGATTGGCTGCTGAAAGGCGCGCCCCAATCACCATCTGCAACCTTCAAACCGACGATTCAGGACAGGCGCGGCCCGCAGCAAAGAACACGGGTATGGAAGGGTCGCTTGCGGTTCCCGCGATCCGAGAGGACGGTTCGCTCGCCGGCGTGCTCGGCATCGCTAAGGCACAAGCGCATGACTGGAGTGAGATGGAAACAACGGACGTCACTGCAGCAGCGGCCATTCTTGCAGCGCGCTAGGAGCCCTGCCCTCACGCACACCAAATCCCCAAAATCCCCCAAGCGAATCCGATCGCGAGTCAACTTTCCAGCACATGAACATCCAAGCCTTAATACGAACACTTGTTTTGGCTCTGATGGTTGCGAGTCACGGAACGATCAGTTTTGCGGAAACAGCGATAGAATCGCAGGTCGCTTTATTCGCGCAACAGGAAGCCGCGCTAACGCGCGCTCTTGAGGAACCACCGGGTTCTGTGAACCTGCTTTCGCGTCGGGGAGACATGCGTCAATTCCTAGGGCGTTTCAAAGATGCGACTGCGGACTATGAGAAGATGATCGAATTGGATCCGTCGCAGGATGCACCTCACTGGAGGCTTGGGATCGCGTATTACTTTACTGGTGCCTTCGAGAAGGGCGCGCGACAATTCGAGAAGTATCACGCCTACGACAATCGGGACCGCGAAAACGGCGTTTGGAAATTTCTTTGCCAAGCACGCGCGCAGGGTTTGGATCAAGCCCGCAAAGAGCTGCTGGTTTACACGCGTTTCGACCGGCACCCATTTCCAGCGCTGTACGAGATGCTCGAGGGGAAAAAGTCACCGCAGCAGGTGCTCGATGAATCGGAGGAGCAATCGAAGCAGAATCCGCAGGTCGCCTTTTTTGCGAAGTACTACGTCGGTGTGTACAAAGACCTGCTGGGAGAAAAAGCAGAGGGCACAAAACTAGTGCGCGAAGCCGTCGAAATATTCACACCCGAGACAGCAGGAAACGGCGGCCCGGGCTACATGTGGCAAGTCGCGCGCTTGCATGCAGCGCAGATCGAGCAACCGTCAAAGGCTCCGGTCGCCCCGCTAAAGCAGCCGAGCAGCGAGTCGCCCACTCCTCGGTAGCCAGGCTACATTATCTGCACGGACTATCGTCCTGTCACAGATTTGACCGTTCAAATGAAGATTTCCTTCGGCATCATTACTCTGAACGAGGAACTCAATCTGGAGCGTTGTTTGAATTCCATCAAGCAAGTGGCAGACGAGATTCTGATTGTTGACTCAGGCAGCACGGATCGATCTCGTATGATTTCGCAACAGTTTAACGTACGTTGGATTGAGATTCCGTGGCCGGGCTACGTGACCCAGAAAAATAACGTGCTTCAGCACGCGATGCATCCTTGGGTTTTCAGCATCGACGCCGACGAGGCTCTGTCGCCTGAACTCCTGTGGGAGATAAAAGCGCTCAAAGTTTCAAGCAATCTCGGGGAAGATATTTCAGGCTACTCGATGC
>CAMDSZ010000016.1 GCA_945906945.1 Akkermansia muciniphila | reverse complement strand
GCGAACTCGACTATAAGAATACCGTTCTTTGACACTAATCCGACCAGTGTGATCAGACCGACCTGGCTGTAAATATTCAGGGTCGTAAACCCGAGGAAAGAAAACAGGAGCGCACCAGAAAGCGCAAGTGGCACCGATCCGGCGAGAATCACCAGCGGATCCCGGAAACTTTCGAACTGTGCCGCAAGCACCAGGAAAATCAAAACGCCTGACACCAGCAGTGTGATTAAAAGTTTGTTTCCCTCCGTTCGCAACTGACGGGCTTCACCCGCATAATCGATCGAATAACCTGCGGGCAGAATCTTCCGGGCCTCGTCCTCAAGAGCCTTCAGCGCTTGGTCCAATGTCACATTGGGTGGAATCACCCCCTGAATGCGGGCGCTGTTGAGCTGCTGAAAGCGGTTAAGGGTGCGCGGCTCCGTTGTGTTCTTGATGCCAGCAAAAGTGGATAATTGGAGAAGACCACCGTTCGGGCCGCTTACGTACAAATCCTGCAGCTGATCGGCATTCAAGCGGCCGATGCGTTCGATTTGCGGGATAACTTTGTAGCTCCTTCCATCAATGGAGAAGCGGTTCACGTAGCCGCCGCCAAGCATCGTGCCAAGATCCGCTCCAACCTTCGCAAGGTTCAGTCCCATGGATGCGACCTTGTCCCTGTCGAAAACAATTTCGCTCTGCGGAAAATCATACTTCAGGTCCGTATCGGCAAAGACGAAAAGACCGCTTTGGAATGCTTTGGCGACAAGTTTGTTTGCGATCTCAAGCAGTTCGCGCGGCTCCGCCGTGGAGCAGATCATGAACTCCACCGGAAAGTTGCCGCCGCCCGGAAGTGCAGCCGGTGTGAACGCAATCACCCGCACCCCGGGGATCGTTGAGGAACGGCCGAACACTTCCCCGACCATCTTTTCGGTGCTGCGAGTTCGCTCGCTCCATGGTTTAGTCACAAGTCCGGAAAATCCGCCGAAAGCCTCTGTGATCTGAAACGTTGTTTCGGTTTCCGGCATGGAAAAATACACGTCCTTGACCATCGAGGTGAATAGCGTCGTCTGGTCGATGGTCGAATTCGGCGCGGCCTGAATGACGCCGAGGATTACGCCTTGATCTTCTTTGGGCGCCAGCTCCTTTGTCGACATCGCGTAAAATGGGACTCCCAGCGCCATGACAATTGCTGCAAGGGTCAGCGTGACGGGGCGCCAGCGTAGCGAATTTGTGAGGATGCGCTTGTAGGCTGAACGAAGCTTGTCGAACTGCCTGTTGATCCAGCCACCAAGCCCCGCGTGAGAATCCTGCGCTCGCAAAAGTCTTGATGACATCATCGGTGAAAGCGTCAGCGCAACTACACCGGAAACAACAACCGCGCCCGCAAGAGTCAGAGCAAATTCGCGAAACAATGTTCCCGTAAGGCCGCCCTGTAAGCCGATCGGTGCATATACCGCAGCAAGAGTGATTGTCATCGCGATCACCGGTCCGATCAGTTCTCTTGCTGCTTTAATTGCCGAATCCAGCGCACTCAAGCCGTCCTGCAGATGCCGTTCCACGTTTTCGACAACTACAATTGCGTCATCCACCACAAGGCCGACGGAGAGCACGATCGCAAGAAGGGTGAGTAAATTGAGCGTGAATCCGAGGAGTTGAATCAGAAACAGCGCGCCTGCGAGCGAGAGTGGGATCGCAACCACCGGCACAAGAATAGAGCGCCAATTTCCGAGAAACACAAAAATCACGCAGATCACAATGAGCAATGTTTCAGCTAGGGTTGACAGTACCTCGCGCAGAGCATCGCGGATATAACCTGTGGCATCGTAGGACAGGTGAAGGTGCATCCCGCTTGGGAGCTGGCTTTCAATAACAGGCAGCTCCTCACGAACCTTGTTGATTACGTCCAGACTGTTTGAAGTAGGCAGAACCCATACGCCCACAAACGTCGCGCGCTGCCCTGAAAAGCGGACGTCCGTGTCGTAGTTCTCTGCTCCTAGCACAACATCTGCGATGTCTTTAAGACGGACGATGGCGCCGTGGCTTTCGCGGATGACGAGTTCCTTGAATTCGCCTGCCGACTTGAGGTTCGTGTTCGCTACAAGGTTCACTGTAATCAGCGTTCCCTTGGTGTTGCCTAGCGCTGAAAGATAGTTGTTAGAGGCAAGAGCGTTTCGGACCTCCGTCGGGTTGATCTGCAGGGCGGCCATCCGGTCAGGCTTCAGCCAAATGCGCATCGCAAAAGTTCGTGCTCCAAGGATGTCCGCCTTCTGTACTCCGTTGATGGCTGTCAGTCTCGGCTGGACTGCGCGGGTGATGTAGTCGGTGATCTGGTTCGACTCGAGCTCGTCTGAGTAAAACGAAATATACATCAGCGCAAACTGGCTGTCGGATGTCGTCAGCTCGATGGATGGAGATTCCGCTTCTGGCGGAAGCTCGTTCTTGATTTGTGCAATCTTTGCCTGTGCTTGGGTCAGAGCCGCGTTGGTGTCGAAGTTCAGCTTTAGATGAGCAGTGATGATGCTCAAGGATTGTGAGCTCTGGCTTTCGATGTAGTCGATCCCGTCCGTGCTCGCGATTGCACGCTCGAGTGGCGTTGTGACGAAGCCCCGCACGAGGTCTGGACTTGCGCCAGTGTAGCGAGTCTTGACGCTGATCACGGCAATGTCGCTGCGCGGGTACTGGCGAACGTTAAGGCTGAAATATGCTTGGATTCCAGCTAGGAGCAGCAGAAGGCTGAGGACCGTCGCGAAGACTGGTCGGCGGATAAATGTGTCAGTGAAGTGCACGGATTGAGAAGATCGCTTGGTTCCATCGGCGAGCCTCGACGATGAAAGACTGCGTTGAACTGCTAATTGTTGGGCGGTGTGGGGGTGGCGGAGTTTGGCGGTTGTACGCTATTGTTGATCACGACCGCTCCGCCGGGGCGCAACTTGAAGGCGCCGGCGGTGACAATCTCGTCTCCCGCTTTGAGGCCGCTTAAAACTCTGACCTGATCTCCGCGGGCAGCCCCGAGCTTGGCAAATCGCTGCTCGACGGTGTGCGACTGTGTGCCGTTTTCGTCCGTGCCTTTCTTGACGATAAAAATCGAATCCCCATACGGCGCGTAATTCACAGCGGATGCGGGCACCACGAGTACGTTCTCCTCGCTAGGCAGCGGAATCTCGACATTCACGAACATACCTGGGCGCAGCCGGTGATCGGCATTTGGAATGGATCCCTCTACGGTGACCGAGCGAGATGCATCGTCGACACGCGAATCCAGAGCGGTGATTGTGCCGATCCAATGCTGGTCCGCAGAATCCCAGTCACTGCCGGAGGAGATCATGATTTGGCCACCGGCCGCGGCTTGGGACATTTGTTGTTGTGGAAGAGCGAAGGTCACAAGCATCGGGTCGAGGGAGTGCATGGTGACCACCGGGGTGCCTGGATTCAGATATTGTCCGAGGTTTACTTGTCTGATGCCGAGCACGCCGTCGAATGGGGCGGTGATTCGTTTTCGCGCTAGGAGAGCGAGAGCCAGTTCTCTCGCTGCGTTGGCTTGGCGGAGTTCGTTTTCGGCAATGTCTACTTCGGAAGGAGACAGAGCGCTCTTGGATTGAAGCTCCCGCTTGCGCTGGATCTCTAGTTTTGCAAGTTCGCAGCGCGCCTCGGCCGCCGCAAGTTGTGCTCGTTCCTGGTCTGCGTTGAGCTGCACGAGTAGCTCGCCTTTTTTCACCGTCTTGCCGGATTCAAACGCTATTTCCGAAACGATGCCGGCAAGATCGCCTGAGACTGCCACCCCCTGAACCGACTTGAGCGAGCCGATCACCCTGAGAACAGGCGTCCATGGCTGGGGTTGGACTACCAGTGTTGTGACTGCCGATGGCGGCGGGGCAAAGGATTTGCCCATGGCGATGGCGGCCTGGATCTGGCGGTATTTGAAGAAAGCAACCCCAGCGACGATCAGAGCGACGCTCAAGAGCATTATTAACATTCGTTTCCACATAATAAAGACGGGCAATAGAAAACCCAGAGTCCTGATACTATTCGGTTTAATAACTGGGGCACGATTATTTGCGCCCACCCAATGAAGCGCCGCCTTCGGAGAGCGAGGCGCAATCCTCCGGGAGTAGGTAAGTCGCCGTAGCCCGAGGGCCGAGCATGGCGTCATTTTTCGAGACAACCGAAGCGACGGCGAAAAACTTTCTTGCCTCGGGACCGTGGGAGCAAGAGCCCCGTGTAAATGATGGGTGGAACCGTCTATTCCGGCTTTACAATGGAACGGTCCTAACCACGGTTCCGGAGGCTGCACATGGATTCATTGATTTCAGTCTCTTATCGCCGGGGCGTTCATATTCCCGAGGCCGGGTTATGGCTGGATCCGCACTTCGCGTCTGAATGCGCCTTTGTGTCGCATGCCCACAGCGATCATTTTGCCCGCCACCGAATGACCATCTGCTCTGAGTTGACGCAGCATATCATGAACGTTCGTTATGGAAAGCGGGCTGAGGAAGCGTTCTGCGCAGTGGCATGCGGGGGATCTGTTAAACGCGACGGTTGGAGGCTTACTCTGCTCCCTGCTGGGCATATCGCGGGCTCATCGATGCTTCATTTAAGGCGCGATGCGGACGGAGCATCGTTGCTATACACTGGGGACTATAAACTGCGTGCATCTTTGAGCTGCGAGGCTGCGCGATTTGAGCAGGCAGATACTCTAGTGATGGAGAGCACCTTTGCGCTTCCGCGCTATCGTTTTCCGTCAAGAGGCGAGGTGCTGGAGCAGATGCACACCTTTATTCAAAAGGCTTTTGAGTGCGGAGCGACGCCGCTTTTTTATGCTTATTCACTCGGCAAAGCTCAGGAGGTTCTTTGCGCGCTCGCTGACTCCGGTCTCTCATTCATGTTGCACCGTTCGGTTTGGGAGATGACACAGGCCTTGAGGGGATATTTAGGTAGACTGCCCGTGTTCGAATGCTTTGATGCCTCTAAATCTGAGGGGAAGGTGCTTGTATTCCCGCCTGCGTCAAAAAGGGCGTCCTCGCTCAGAAAGCTGAAAAATCTACGCACGGCGATGCTAAGCGGATGGGCGCTTTCTCCCAATGCAAAGTACCGTTACGGCGTCGATGAAGTAATTCCTTTAAGTGACCACGCCGACTACACTGAACTCCTCGAAACCGTTGAACTGGTGAAGCCCAAAAGAGTTTTTTTGGTGCACGGACAGGTTCAGGAGTTTGCGATGGACTTGCGCGCCCGCGGGTACGACGCCCGGGCGCTTGGAAAGCATGACCAGATGGAACTAGGCTTCGGTCTTTCGACCTTTGGCCTGCCGGAACGTTGAAACCACGGCGACCGTCTTGCGGTTCTTAAGGAATCCGTGCTGGCAAAAGTCAAGGAGTCGTCGCTAAGTTGTCGTCCGGTTGGCCTTTGACTTCGGTTTCTTTTTCTAGCCTGCCCGAATTATGTCCACTCCACTCCATGCAGCGATACAGAGTCCCAAAAAGCGGCTCGTCTGGATTGATTTCGCAAAAGGAATTGCGGTGTTGTGGGTCGTATACTTCCATTTCTTTATTAACTATTTGGATCCTGCGCCGACGCCGACTTCGGGACACTTTATAAAGGATGTATTCGATGGGTTCGGTCCGGTTGAAGGGTTGGTCTCGCAGGTTTCGGTTTGGCTCAAGGTTGCCTGGCTCACGCTATCCCAGCTTGGCTTTCACGCTGTTGGAATGTTTCTGATTCTAGGCGGCTGGGCGCTTGGTGCGTCGACGTGGAAAAAAGCGGATCGGGAGCCGATTCAATGGCGGACATGGTACTTCCAGCGTTTCACGCGTTTGTATCCGATGTACTGGGTCGGCCACTTAGCTTTGTTGCTGCTTCCATTCACGTGGATCGAGCATGTCGACCATCACTTTCTCGTTAGTCTGACTGGGATTCGGTTTTTGCGGGTGCAGGAGGATTTTTATTACGGAAACGCCTCCTGGTGGTATTTCGGGATGCTGGTGCAGTTTTATTGCATTTTCCCGATCTTGTTTTGGATGATGCGCAGGCTTGGGCGAGTCGGTTTTATTTTGGCGGCTTTTGTGATCGGCTTTGGGTTACGTTATCTGATGCTTGAGGTCTGGCACTCGCATGGGTACTGGGTTCAAGGTGCGAATTGTTTGTCGCGTTTGCCTGAGTTTGCGCTGGGAATGGTGGCCGGTGTTTCGCACATGTACGCACCGGAGAAAGTTGAAAAGTGGCTGCTGCGCTGGCCTGCGCTTTGCGCCGGTCTGCTAATGTACTGGTGGATTCCCCACGTGTACGCTGGAAGTGCCTACATTTTTGCAGACATCTATTCCGCGGTTGCTTGCACGTTGTGCGTTGCGAGCGTTGTTGGCTTTCTCGAAAAGTCTCAGTTTTTGGCGCGGTGGTTCCCGTTAGTGGGGTCTTACTCGTTCGGAATTTTCCTCCTCCATCAGCCGCTTGTCACATGGTTCGGACTAAAGCTCACAGAATTGAGCATTGTGGAGTTTGTTGTGGTCGCCATTCCCACGCTTTTTGCGATCGCAGCTTTGGGAATCAACGTTGAGGCAAAAGTAAACGCAATCGTCGAAAGGTTTCTAGGGTCAGCCAAGGCGCGGTAAATCGGTCGCTCGAACTGGACCCGCCTGCGATGGAGCATGGCCTTGTTTGGCGGCAAGCTGTGTATCTTCCAATTGCCGTTGAATCGATGATTCAACAGGGCGGAGTTTACCCACAACTCAGGGGGTAGGTGCAGAATGGGTGTAGAAGCGGATACTGTCGTAACCTTTTAAGTGGTTGGAGAAACCACGTCGAAGTGTCGTCTTCGTGAAGTTTGTTCCACCGGCTTGGATAACCTCTGGGCCGTCAATGGCGATTTGGTCCGCCGCTCTCTCGCCCGGGCGAACGATGGCGATATGTCCGGATTTTTTCTCATCCGAGTTCTTGTAAACGGCGACGACGAGAGATCCCTTGTTCGCGTCGTCCTGGGCGGTTGATCCCGAGACGGAGGGCGACCAGCCGGCTTTCTTGCCTGAATCGCTTCCAAGCCAGTCGAATTGCGCGTTAGCAAGCAGGACTGCACTATGTTCCGGGGGACGCAGGATGTAGACTCCCAGCTTGGCGCATGCGGCGGCGACAAACTGGCTGCAATGGGTATGTTTTCCCGCGTCTGTGACGGGTTTGCCTGTGGGAAGACCCGTTTGCCAGTCGACGATCGCGCCGGCGAGCCAGTATTTCTCGACCTCCATGGATTCAATCGCAGCTATGACCTTCTGCGCGGCCGGGGTGACGGGCTCGGCGCCATTGAGGGCGCATAGCCATAATGCAAACAAAAGAAGTGATGCAAAAGTCTGGCGCATAGGGCTTAGTTAGATGTTGCTTGGCGGCGTGTCAATAATCCGTGGAGTCGATCAACTTGCGGTTGGTAGTGGCTGCCACATCAAATTCGGCAGATTGTAGGGTGCCGCAAAGGCCCCGCTTTATGCTGAGACGTTCTTCATGTGATTCTAAGGAGTCAAATGGCAGCGCAGTCGTGCTAGTTGGCAGTGAGCGATTTCGATGCAGGTGGCATCGGAGCCGTAAGCCGGTCGGTGGAACGAAGCGACAGCACCGGATGCGATACCAAAAACACCCCGCCGAACGTTCTTGTTGTCGCGGCGTAAAAATGACTGCGCCTCGGGCTCGGAGCCGGTATTCTCGCCGCCAATAACCGAGACCATGAATTGTTCTTCACCCCCGCTCATAGCGTTGTTTTTTGTGACCTTTGGTGTGTGCGCCCTACCGGCTGCCACGGTTGCTGGGCCTGCCAGGCCGAACATTTTGTTTGCGATCGCGGACGACTGGGGGCCGCATGCGAGCGCCTATGGAACTCCATGGATCAAGACTCCGGCATTCGATAGAGTTGCAAGCGGGGGGGTGCTTTTCAAAAACGCCTTCACTCCGAATGCCAAGTGCGCGCCTTCGCGTGCTTGTATCCTAACTGGTCGGAATTCTTGGGAGCTCAAGGAGGCTGCCAATCACATCTGCTACTTCCCACCCGAATTCAAAGGATGGGGCGAGGCTCTTGCGCAGAACGGATGGAATGTTGGATACACTTCAAAAGGGTGGGGGCCTGGAGTCGCCAACGATTCCAGCGGAAACCCTAGGAAGATGACAGGGGTGCCATACAACAAGAGGAAGGCGAAGCCTCCAACAAAGGAGATCAGCGACAATGATTATGCTGCAAACTTCGCAGACTTTTTGAGTGAAACGCCTCCGGATAGGCCATGGTGCTTTTGGTATGGCAGCATCGAGCCCCACAGAGGCTATGAATTTGGAAGCGGGGTCCGGCTCGGTGGGAAGAAGCTCACCGATATCGATCATGTGCCGGCTTATTGGCCAGACAACGAAACGGTCCGAAATGATCTTTTGGATTACGCATTCGAGGCAGAGTACTTCGACGCGCATCTTGGTCGCATGCTGGCGGAGCTGGAATCGCGCGGGCTGCTCGATAACACGCTGGTGATCGTTACGGCAGATCACGGGATGCCTTTCCCGAGAAGCAAAGGTAATGCGAATGTGATGGCAAACCACGTTCCCCTCGCAGTGATGTGGAGAGGTGGAATCACCCAGCCTGGGCGTGTGATTGAGGATTTTGTGAGTTTTACCGATCTGGCGCCAACGGTGATCGAAGTCGCACAGTTGAAGTGGAGCGAAGCTGGAATGGCTCCGACTTCCGGACACAGTTTGATGGAGATATTTCGCTCTGATCGCTCCGGTCAGGTCGTCGCTGCACGTGATCACGTACTGATCGGCCGTGAGCGGACCGACGTCGGTCGCCCTAATGACTTGGGTTATCCTGTAAGAGGCATCATCACAAAGGATGCGATGCTCGTTGAAAACTTTGAGCCTGCCCGTTGGCCAGGCGGGAACCCAGAGACCGGTTACATGGATTGCGATGCTGGTGCCACAAAATCGCTTCTCATCGACGCACACCGCAAGAATATCGCTGATCCATTTTGGAGCATGTGCTTTGGAAAAAGGCCGGCGCTTGAGTTTTACGACTTAAAAGCTGATCCGGATTTTGTGAAAAACATGCCGGACGACGTTCGGGCGGAGTCTTTGAGAAAACAGCTGCACCAGGAATTAAAAGCGCAGGGTGACCCAAGAATGTTTGGGGAGGGAGACGTGTTTGACAGGTACTTGCATGCCGCAAAAAGTAATGTTGGATTCTACGAGCGGTTCATGCGCGGAGAACCTGTGAAGGCAGGATGGATAAACAGCACTGATATCGAACCGAACGTCGAGCCTTAGGCTCTTGCGAGCGCCGCTTAATTGCTGGGAGGCGCAGGCTCTGCCGGTTTGGTTTTACCCGCCTCGGAAGGCTGCTTGTTTTGGCGCTGGGCTTCACCGGCAGGTTTGCTTTGGCGTGCAGCAGGGGGTTGGATGCGTTGGACGACGCGAAATCCATTTCGGTTTCTGTTGATTTGTCCGTCGTCGCGTCGACCAGTTTCGCAGAAGACTGCGTCACCATCAGCGAATCCTCCACCGCGAAGAACCGCTTGTTCGTGGCACCATTCCCAGACATTTCCGGCGAGGTCATAAAACCCGAGGGCGTTCGGTTTGAACGAGCCAACCCGCGCTGTTCCTCGAATGCCGTCTGCCCCAACGCCCGAAGGGTCCTTTTGGCCGCTGGAGGTGATGCTATAATTGGCTTCAAACGCTTTGGGAGGCCAGTGGTCTCCCCATGGAAATTTGGTTTTGCCCACGGCAGTCTCCCATTCGAGTTGAGTGGGCAGCCGCCATTCCTTGCCCGTGCCTTTGGACAACCACTCGCAGAAATTGCGCGCCATATCCCAGCTGATTTCGACTACTGGATGGGAATCAGACTGCGTGAATCCAACGGGTTGCTTCCAGTCAGTCAGGCCTTCCCCATCCAAGTAGAGTTTCCATTCGCCTACGGTGAGTTCTGTGCTGCTCATGAGAACGTTTGTTCCGGGAATCATAAGCAACTTCGGCTCGAGAATTTTTGAAAGCTGGAAGACCGCGTTGGGATCTTTGTTTCGTTTTGTTCGGTCGCCCCAAAAGTCCTTCATGTCTCGTCCGAATGCGATGGCTTCGTAATTGCGTCCCTGTTTGTTCAGTGCAGCGAATAGGAGGGCTTTTGTTTTTGTCGGGTCCGATACGTCTTGGTCTTTCAATAGGGTTTCTGTGAGGCTCAAATTTTCCTGAGCGGCCGCGTCGTCGCCGAGTTTTACCGCCGCGCTATAGTCATCGATAGCGTTTTGGAATCTCATCAGCAGCTGAAATGCATGACCGCGTATTCGACGGTATAGGGCGCTATTGGGATCGAGATCGACTGCATAAGTGATGATTCGAAGAGCCTCTTCAAAGTCGCCGTCTTTAAGCGCGTCTTCCGCGCGAGCAGCCGCCATTGGGGCCATTTCCTGCAGACGTCTCAAAGCTTGCGTTGCGCGCCGGCCTTCGCGGATGACCTGGAGTGTGAAAGCACTCACGACAACGAGGAATGTCGATACCGCAATCGACAACACTTTGTTTCGGTTGATCCACAGTTTTGTCCGCTTTACGATGCCAGCGGATTCGGCGCTTGTGACAAAGCCGTGCTGGAATGCATCAATGTCATTCGCGAGATCCTCGACGGTTTGGTGGCGATTATCGCGATTGGTCGACATCGCCTTCATCGTAACCGCTTCCAGGCCTTCGGGGATTTCTCTCCCCATTTGTTTGATTTCCTCGGCGGACCGTTTTCCCGCTTTGGAGGAGATGGCAGACATCGAAGTGATTCTTCCAGAGCGAACCTTGGTTAGAACTTCGTCAAGAGTGGTGCCTTCAACTGGCGGACGGAGTGTGAGAGTCGCATAGAGGATCGCGCCGAGCGAATAAATGTCTGACCGCTCGTCAAGGTCTGCGACCATTCCATCGGCTTGTTCTGGAGACATGTACTGCGGAGTTCCCATGACCTCGCCCTCCATTGTCATGCCAAAATCAAGGGTGCTTGCAGCCTCGGAGGTTTTTGACGGGAGATCCGCTGATTTGTCTCCAATCACTTTTGCGAGCCCCCAATCCATAACCAGCACTTCACCAAACTCGCCGACCATGATGTTCTCCGGCTTGAGATCGCGGTGCAGAATCCGGTTCGCATGCGCAAAAGACATCGCGTCGCAGACTTTCCGGTAGACGCCTAGGAGACGTTCTCTTGTGAACTGGGACCTGGTTTCAATTTCCCCGTCCTTGAGTTGGTTGATGATGGCCTGAAGAGTACGGCCCTTTACCAACTTCATGCTGTAGAAGGGCCGCCCCTCACCGTCTTGGCCGCAGGAGTAAATGGGTACGATGTTTGGGTGTGCCAGCTGCGCGAGCACCTCCGACTCCTTTGAAAATCTTGGATCAACCCCCGTGTCGCTCACAACGCTGATCTTCACTGCAACCGATCGTTTGAGTTGTCCATCGATTCCCTCGTAAATACGGCCCATACCGCCGCGGGCGATTTCTCGCGACAGGCCGTAGTCAACGACACTTGAGGCGGACCCTATGAAACGATGAGGAGCAGGTACTGGATGATCCTTCGGACCCGGTGCCCCCGATTTGCGTTCCTCGATGAGGATCTCGTAGTCGCCTATTTGAAGCGCGGCTGGGTATTCAACCTGTACGCGTCCCTCGATGTCGCATCCGTTAACCCGCGTGCCGATGCCGCTTTGAAGGTCCTCGACCTCAAGGTAGTCCTGCCCGAGTGAGAGGGCGGCGTGGCGTGGCGATACTTGTTCGTTGGGAATGCTCAGTTCGCAGTCTGGCGAGGAACCCACATGAAGAGTGCCCTCGCTGCTTTTCCAGCGTTGGATGCAGCTTTGGTCTATGTGCAATGACAGGTTCCACTGTTTCATGGGGTTGGAATGCAAGCGATAACAAGCTGCGTAGCCCTTGGCAACGCTGGTGGTCACCTTGGTTTTGATGGCCCGGTCGGGTTGGTGGGTGCAGCGCTCACGTTGACGAGATCAAAGCAGCCGCCGGATAAGCTGTACTTATCAACCCTGTAATAGGCGATAGAAGGCGCTTGTAAGTGCTTCTTGAAGTCACAGAATTAAGTAATGAAAGGACACTCCCGACCCTTTTTGCTTATGTTGTTTGCCTGTTTTGCCGGGCAAGCTGCTGAAGGCGCTGCAGTTGGCCTAAAGGAGCGGGAGATTGTGTTTTCCAGGGACATTTTGCCCATCCTTTCGGACAATTGCTTTCATTGTCACGGGCCTGATCCCAAGGAGGGACGCAAGGGGGATCTGCGGCTGGACGTTGAGACGGAGGCAAAGAAAGTGAGGGATGGTCACGCTGCGATTGCCGCTGGTAAAGCTGAAGAGAGCGAAGTGATCCTGCGGCTTCTTTCTTCAGACAGGGATGAAAAGATGCCGCCACCAAAGACGGGTCGCGCGCTCAAAGAAGAACAAGTGGCGTTACTGAAGCGCTGGATTGATGAGGGGGCCCAATGGGGAAAGCACTGGTCGTTTGAGCCGCTCAAACGGCCGCCGCTCAACGCTGGCAGCGGGCATCCCGTTGATGCGATTGTTGACGCACGTCTAAAAAATGAGGGAGTCAGCCCTAGCGGGCCTGCGCCGCAGCATACGTTAATTCGCAGGCTAAGTCTCGATCTTACTGGACTCCCTCCCACTCTTGCGCAGTTGGAAATGTTTCTCTCGGATACCGCGCCCGGCGCTTGGGAAAGGGCGGTGGATCGCATGCTCGCCTCACCGGCGTTTGGTGAACGGATGGCTTGGGATTGGCTCGATGCGGCCCGTTATGCCGATTCAAACGGTTATCAGGGCGACGCGGACCGCACGATGTGGCCTTGGCGTGATTGGGTGGTGAATGCATTTAATCAGAACCTTCCCTTCAATGAATTCACAGTCTGGCAGCTCGCGGGAGACCTTTTGCCAGCGCCTACCCACGAGCAGATTCTTGCGACCGGGTTCAATCGTAACCACATGATTAATGGTGAAGGAGGTCGTATCGCGGAAGAAAACCGCGTGGATTATGTGATGGATATGTCGGAGACGATGGGCTCGGTATGGCTAGGCCTGACGCTCAACTGCTGCCGGTGCCATGACCACAAGTTTGATCCGCTCACGCAGCGTGAATACTACCAGTTCACCGCATTTTTTAATCAAACTCCAGTGACGGGTGGCGGAGGCAACGCACAGACTCCGCCGGTGTTGGATTGTCCGTTGCCAGGTCAGTCCGATAAGATTGAAAAAGCTGAGGCGGATTGGAAAAGGACGCTTGATTTGTTGCGTACCAAAGAGGGCGAATTGTTTCCGCGCGCGGCCAATAAGCAACTGGTTGAATCGACGGCGACGGCGGATTTGAGCAAACCTGTCAGGGACGTGCTTTCGTTGGTACCCGCCTCGCGGAAGTCCGAGCAATGGGAACTTTTGATTAAAGAGTTCGGAGGCAAGCAAGACGAATACGGCACTCTGCTGAAGGCTGCCTCTAACGCAAAGAAGGCGCTTGATGAGATCAGGAATGCCGTTCCTCGGGTGATGGTGATGAAGGACGAAGACAAGCCACGGCAGACCTTCCTGTTAAACCGTGGATTATACAATCAACCCGGCCCTGAGGTGCAGGCTGCTGTCCCCGGGGTTCTGCCTGCGATGGAAGTGGGGGATGGGCGGGAGCGTGCGACGCGGCTCGATCTAGCCCGGTGGCTGGTGTCGGAGAAAAATCCGCTGACTGCTCGAGTGGCCGTGAATCGGTTCTGGCAGATGTTATTCGGGATAGGGTTGATCAAAACGCCGGAGGATTTTGGCGTGCAAGCGGAGTACCCAGTCTATCCCGAGATACTCGATTGGCTCGCAAGCGAGTTTGTGGAGTCGGGTTGGGATGTGAAACGGTTGCTGCGCACGGTTGTCACTAGCGACGCTTACAAGCGCAGTTCGGTGGTTTCGAAGCCCGAGTTGCGTGAACGCGATCCCGATAATCGTCTTTTGTCCAGAGGTCCTCGGTTCCGGATGCCGTCGTGGATGATCCGCGATCAGGCGCTTTTTGTCTCGGGTTTGATGAATGTGTCTATTGGTGGCCCCCCTGTTTTTCCATACCAACCGGCTGGGGTTTGGGAGGAAGCAACGTTTGGCAAACGTCAGTATCATCAGAGCGGTGGCAGTGACCTGCATAGGCGGAGCCTTTACACGTTTTGGCGTCGCATTGTGGGCCCGACTGTGTTTTTCGATGTCGCTCGTCGTCAGGTCTGCGAGGTCAAACCGCTTCGCACCAATACTCCAATGCATGCGCTCACCACGCTGAATGACATCACTTACGTTGAGGCGGCTGCCGCCATGGCGCGGGTCGCTTTGAAAAGTAGCAGCGTTGATGTGGATCGCCTGCGTACGGTGGCGAAGCGGGTTTTATGCAGAGACCTATCGCCGCCGGAACTCGCTGTTTGGATGCGAACAATCGAGCGATCAAGAAACGCCTTTGAGCAAGACGTCCATGCGGCTGAGCGCCTGCTCGGGCAGTTGAGTGCGGTCAAGGACGGGGAGTTGCAGCCGGCCATCCAAGCAGCTTGGACAATGCTTTGCCTGAACCTGTTGAATCTCGACGAAACACTGACCAAGGAATGAATATGGAAAGATCTTGGCATCTTTTGAAGTCAGACGGGCCGTCTGTATTGATGGAGCACCAGTTGATGGTGAACAGGAGGCACTTTTTTCAACGGGGCGCACAGGGGGTGGGTGCTGCTGCGCTTGCCTCATTGCTTTCGCGTGATGGTTTTTCCGCGAGCCCGATGAATGCCGCCGGCGTTGGAAGCTCTAGTGGCGATGCTCCCCAGCCCAATCGTGGCGGCATTGCTGCCGGCCCTCACTTTGCGCCGAAGGCCAAGCGTGTGATTTATCTCTTTCAGAACGGGGCACCGACGCACGTGGACTTGTTTGATTACAAGCCGCGTTTACACAAGCTCCATGGAATGGTTCTTCCAGATGGTTATCTTGAGGGTAAGCGATTTAGCTCAATGACTGGAAATCCGCAGGGCAAGCTCATGCTGCAGCCCGTTGAGCCTTTCAAGCAGCACGGAAAAGGCGGCGCATGGGTTAGCGCGTTCCTGCCTTACACCGCGCAGATCACCGATGAATTGTGTTTCATCAAAAGTATGCATACGGATGCAGTGAATCACGCGCCCGCGATTTCATTCATGCTCAGTGGCGCACAAATTCCGGGGCGGCCCACAATGGGTGCATGGCTTACTTACGGCTTGGGCTCGCCTTCTTCAGACCTGCCCGGATTTGTTGTGATGACTTCGGTTAGTAAAAACACGTCGTGTGGGCAAATTTTCTACGACTTCTACTGGGGGTCAGGCTTCCTGCCGTCGAGGTATCAGGGTAGCAAGTTCCGCGGGAGTCGGGATCCGGTGTTGTATCTCTCCAATCCCGATGGTGTGAGCCGTGAGCTGCGGCGCGGCTTGTTGGATGATCTGGCCGATCTCAACGCGGTGAAGTTTCAAGAGGCAGGCGATCCTGAGATTCAGACGCGGATTTCGCAGTATGAGATGGCGTATCGGATGCAGAGTTCAGTGCCTGATCTCACTGATTTATCGGATGAACCGCAGCATGTCTTAGATCTTTACGGGCCGCAGGTGAAGGAGCCCGGGACGTTTGCCTACAATTGTCTAATGGCCCGCAGGCTCGCTGAGCGGGGGGTGCGGTTTATCCAGTGCATGCACGCGGGGTGGGATCAGCACAACAGTTTAACAACCGAGTTGTACACGCAGTGCGCCGACACGGATCAGCCGAGTGCCGGGCTTGTGATGGACTTGAAGATGCGCGGACTGCTCGACGACACGCTCGTTGTTTGGGGCGGGGAGTTTGGACGAACGCCCTTTATTCAGGGGGATTTCCAAAATCGCCCGCGTTGGGGTCGAGACCATCATCCGTACGCATTCACTACGTGGCTTGCGGGCGGCGGAGTGAAACCTGGGATCTCTTACGGTGCTTCGGATGACCTTGGGATCAACTCTGTGGAGAACCCTGTGCACGTGCATGACTTTCAAGCCACGCTATTGCATTTGCTAGGCGTGGATCATGAAAAACTGACATTCCGTTTTCAAGGGCGTTACTTCCGGCTCACCGACGTTCATGGCAACGTGGTAAGGGATATTCTGCTTTGATCCGAAATTCCCCCGAGCGAAAGCGACTGCCTGCTGGGGCTCGGATTAGTTGGTTAGAAAAAAATTGGAATCACAAGGATCGCAACAATATTGACCACCTTAATCATCGGATTAATTGCGGGGCCGGAAGTATCTTTGTAGGGATCGCCAACAGTGTCTCCGGTTACGGCTGCAGCATGCGCAGGCGAGTGCTTGCCACCATGGTTGCCTTCTTCGATGTACTTTTTGGCGTTGTCCCACGCGCCGCCACTAGAGGTCATGGAGAGTCCGAGAAAAAGCCCCGTGACAATGGTGCCAACCAGTACGCCACCTAATACGGTTTTGCCGAGGGCGGGTGTTGCCGCTACGACGACCACGAAAAGAATGGGCAACAGTGCCGGTAGTATCATTTCCCGGAGGGCTGCCTTGGTTACAATATCCACGCAGGTTGCGTATTCGGGTGTCTCAGTGCCCTTGAGAATTCCAGGTTTGGCTTTTATCTGACGGCGGACCTCTTCCACAACAGCTCCCGCAGCCTTACCAACCGCATCCATACTGAAGGCCGAGAACATGCAGGGAAGCAGGCCGCCCAGAAAAAGGCCGATGATGACTTTTGGATCATTTAGCGAGAAGTCTAGCGATCCTGCGACCATCTTTCCTGCTGCCTCGAGATGGGCCCGCAGTTCTTCCACGTAGGATCCAAAGAGAACGACTGCGGCAAGGCCTGCGGAGGCAATGGCGTATCCTTTGGTGACTGCCTTCATCGTATTGCCAACCGCATCGAGGTCGTCGGTGATGGAGCGAACTTCCTTTGGCAACCCACTCATCACTGCAATACCTCCAGCGTTATCAGTGATTGGGCCGAAAGCGTCGAGCGAGATGATAATTCCTGCCATGGATAGCATTGCCATCACCGAAACACTGATGCCATACAGACCCGCCAGTGAATACGATCCCCAGATCGCTGCCGCAATGCAGATCACCGGCAGTGCGGTTGCATGCATGCCCATCGCAATGCCGGCGATGATGTTTGTGGCGTGACCGGTCTCTGAGGCGCGCGCGATCTTGCGCACGGGATTGTAATGAGTGGAAGTATAGTAGTTGGTGATTACGACGATCAACCCGGTCATGAGCAGACCAATCAGCGATGCGCCGAAAATTCTTTCCGCGCTGTAAATCAGGTCGCCCACACGCGCGCCGCCCTCGAAGAGAGACTGGGTGACCGGCCAGAGTGCGATTGCGGAAACAACGCCGCTAACGCCCACGCCTGTCATCAGTGCGGTGGATGGCGCAAGTTTGGAGAGATTCACAAAAAAGATTCCAAGA
Organism: Akkermansia muciniphila; assembly: GCA_945906945.1. GTDB lineage: Bacteria > Verrucomicrobiota > Verrucomicrobiia > Chthoniobacterales > Chthoniobacteraceae > Chth-196. The sequence goes on along the minus strand of CAMDSZ010000016.1, from coordinate 11,094 downwards.
ACCGCCCCCAAGATTGAAATGCCGCCCAGGATGAAGGGAAACAGCACGGCGTTTGGGAATGACTTCAAGGTCAAGGCGGCAATTAGCACGGCGCCGATGAGGCTGACTGCATAGGTCTCGAAAACGTCCGCCGCCATACCGGCGCAGTCGCCTACGTTGTCCCCCACGTTGTCTGCGATGGTGGCTGGGTTTCGAGGGTCATCCTCATCTAGATTGCTTTCGATCTTGCCGACCAAATCGGCGCCGACATCTGCCGCCTTGGTATAGATGCCGCCGCCGAGTCTGGCGAACACGCTAATGAGGCTCGATCCTAGCGCGAGCCCGACAAGACTGCGGACCGCCTGGGCCTCGCCAATCCAGCGGGCGATGCCAGTGTAGAAAAGGGTGACCGAAAGGAGCGCAAGCCCAACGACGAGCAGGCCGGTTACCGCGCCGCCGTTGAAGGCCACTACCAGTGCGGGGTGACGCCCCTGTGTCGCGGCTTGTGCCGTGCGCACGTTTGCGAGCACTGCGACGCGCATCCCGATGAATCCTGCCGCAAGTGAGCAAACTGCTCCGATAAGGAAGCCAAGCGCGGAGTGTATTCCGGGTTTCCAGCAGAGTATACCGAACAGGACCACGGCAATGATGGAGATGGCACGCAACTGGCGGTTGAGGTACGCCTTGGCGCCCTCCTCGATGGCGCCTGCGATCTGCTGCATCCGCGGATTATCAATTTTGACCTTTAGGATTGAACGGATGAGCACCAGGGCGACGATGAGCCCGACGACGGAGCATCCGATGACTAGCGGGATTCCGGAAGTTTCCAGAAAGGTTGCGGCAATAAATAAGTTTGTGGTCATGTAGTTAAGGGGGAGAAAGTGAGTGGACCGTTGAATTGGAAGTCCGAGTTGGTTCTGGGTGGTTGGCTAAAAGAGCGGCGAACGTGGACAGAAATGGATCGAAACACCAATCTCAATTCAGGGTTTTTTTGCTAAAAGTTGTAGGATGGCCTTCTGAGCGTGAAGCCGATTTTCGGCCTGGTCGAACAGTGTTTGTGCATGGGTTTCGAAAGTCTCTGCCGTGATTTCCTTCCCTCGGTATGCTGGCAGGCAATGCATCACAAGCGCGTGAGGGGCAGCCAAAGAGACCAGGGCGTCGTTGATCTGGTAATTTGCGAGCTCGGTTAGGCGCAAGGCGGCTTCCTTTTCCTTGCCCATGCTCACCCAAACGTCCGTGTAAAGGACATCGCAGCCGCGGGCTGCTTCGCGGACGTCCTCGGTGATATGAATTCTGGCGTTTGCTCCCACCTTTGTGAGCAGTTCTGGTGAAGGCTGGAAGGATTTTGGCGCGGCAATGCGGAGTTCGAAATCAAGCTTTGAAGCCGCCCATACCCACGATGCGGGAACATTGCATGCTCCGTCTCCAATAAAACAAACAGACCGGCCCTCGATGCTGCCGAGTTTCTCGCGGATGGTCATCAGGTCGGCAAGGATCTGGCAGGGATGCTCCTCGTCGGTGAGCGCGTTGATCGTAGGGATGTTTGAATGTTTGGCGAACACTTCAACATCGCTTTGGCAGTAGGTGCGGATCACCGCCCCATGCAGCATGCGTCCCATCACGCGCGCAGTGTCTTCGATGGGTTCACCGCGACCGAGTTGAATGTCGGTCGCAGACAGAAACATGACTTTGCCTCCGAGCTCGCGGATGCCGACTTCGAAAGAGACGCGTGTGCGTGTCGATGATTTGCTGAAGATAAGCGCCCAGCATTGGCCCTCGAGAGGCTGGTGAGAGTGGGTGCCTCGGGAAGCCTTCATGGAATCTCCGAGCTCTAAAATGTCGTAAATCTCGTCGCGATTGAGCGACTCGATAGAAAGCAGATGTTTCATTGATAAAAAATGTTCTGTCTCAAACTGAAATCAAAGAGACGTCCGGGTAAAATGAGATCGAGACGGATGATTAGTCTGCGATTTTCCCAAGTGAATTCAGTACGTGCGAGAGAATCGAGGTGGCTTCATCAATCGCAGTCTTGTCGACATTCAATGCGGGCAGCCAGCGTATCGTGTGGGTTCCGGAGGGCACGGTCATCAAGCCGGCCTCGTGTAGTTTTTCGACAATGTAGACAGACGGGGCTTTCGGCTCTGAGGCGGAGTGAAGCTTCGAGAAATTTTCGACCAATTCTATGCCGATCATCAGTCCGACCCCCCGCACAGTTTGAATCCACGGGGATTTCAACGCCCGGATGCTTTCGAGTGCATGCTTGCCCAGTGTTTTTGCATTTTGAAGGAGGTTCTCGTCCTCGATAACTGACAAGACTTCCAGCGCGCCTTCGCAGATGAGCGGTGTGCCGCCGAATGTGGTGCCGTGGGATCCAGGGCCCAGAAGATCGCAAAGCGGGATGGTGTCGCCCGTGCGCAGTCTAATCGGCCTGTCGCTAATCCAGACCGCGCCGAGAGGGAAGCCACCTGCAATCCCTTTCGCCCAGGAAACTGCATCGGGCGTGACTCCCGGAGCGACTGTGTCCCAGCCGTTCCAATCACCGGTGCGGCCGAGTCCGCATTGGACTTCGTCGAACATCAATAGCATGGAGCGTTCGTCGCAGATGGAGCGCGCTTTTTGGAGAAACTCGGGGGTCGCAGCATAAATGCCACGTTCGCCCTGCACGGGTTCCACCAAGATTGCCACAGCAGAGGGGTCTGAAGTAATTGCCTGCAATTCCGGGATGTCGTTGAACGTGCTGTGTCGAAAGCCTTCGGGCAGGGGATCGAAGCCTTTTTTCACCTTGTCTTGGCCGGTGGCCGCTATGCCTCCGAGCGTGCGCCCGTGAAACGAACCATGCATCGTGATGATTGTTCTTCTTGGCGGATGGTTTTCAGACGCGTCCTCGCCCGATGAGGAGTTCTGAGAAAAGCCGAGTGTTTCATTGCCGAACTTGCGGGCGAGTTTGTAGAGCGCCTCGTTCGCTTCGGCCCCGGAATTGCAGAAAAAGATCTTTCCCGGATGTCCGACAATTTCCACCAAGCGCTTGGCGAGTTCGCCCTGAGGTCTGGTGTAATAGAGGTTGGAAGTGTGCACCAAGCTCCCGAGTTGCTTGGCCATGCGGGCGTTCACCCGGGGATGGCAATGGCCTAGCGATGTCACGGCGATGCCGGCGCCAAAGTCCAGGTAGCGCTTGCCCTGTTCATCCCACAGCCACACGCCTTCTCCCCTCGAAAACTGCAAGTTGAAGCGGCCGTAAGTAGGCACGACAAACTGTTTGAACAGTTCTGAAGTGGGCAGGGGATCGTTCATTGGAAAACCAGAAAGAATATGCGGAAGGGGCGAATTGAAAAGTAAAAGGCGTTCGAAGGGGATCGAAGGGCTGATGGGAAAACAAAGAGGGCTCGGCCTCACGCCGAGCCCTCTTTTCAAAAAGAGACTGAATTATAAGAAATTCTAGCTGCCAGCTGCAACGCTGGTCGCCTTGTTGTGCTCGTGGTCAACTTTCACGCTCTTGCCAACCATTCCAGCGACAGCGTCTGCGCCCTTTGTGGTTGGGGTGAGGGTGATCTTGGCTTCTTTTCCATCTTTCCCTGCAACAACCAATGTCTTGGTGGCTGCGTCGAAGGACTTGAGAGTGCCTTCGTTGGTCACAGTTTTCCCGCATCCTGCGAACACGGGGGAGGAGCTGACGGCGATCACGGTGATCAGTGCGAGTAGCTTTTTCATTTGGTTTTGTTTTTTGTAGGGGGTTCTTTCGATACAGACCGAATTGGCTGTGTCTCTCTCCAATGATTCTTTAAGGTTCACAGCAAGCAAGAAGAAATATCCTGTTTCTTTGCGGATTACCCCCCTTTGCATGAGCACCAATTTCCCCCCGTTTTTACACCGGCTGCGGTTCTCTCCCACGGCCCGTTGTTCCGCCTCCGGAAACGCCTCGAACCGCCATTTTTGGGCGGTTTTGATGCTGTTTTTCACTCTAGTAATTGGCGCAGAGGGGCATGCGGTCCCTGACATCCCGGTCCGGGGCTCATTCACCAGCGGCGGGGATTGCACCATCACGGTGGAGGTTAACCCCAGGTGTTTTGATGCGGATCCCAATATGGCTGTGTCGCTTACGTACGCTGTGTACCAGTCTCTGACGACTGAGCGCAAAGAAGAGCTACGGCGCGCCGCCGGGGAGTTGGTGCCGAAGTATGTGGAGTTCTTTTTCGAGCCCCTTGGGCAGGTGAAGCCCGAGTTCGACTTTCAGTTCTCGGGCGAGGGGCTCAAGCCTCTGGAGGGCCCGGAGGATGTGGTGGTGCTCACCGGCTTTTGGAAGACTTCGGTGGCAAGCGGGCTGACGGGTTGGAAGGTGCGCGCGATGCCCACGACCAAGCTTGCGGTGGTTTTTCAGAACATGGTCAATGGGGCAGTGCATCCGCGGTTGGCGGTGTTGTTTCCCGGGGAAACCAGTTTTACCTTGGATCTTTCCGAACTTAGCGGCCGTGTGCCTACGGAAGCGTCAAAGGGAAGCGTATCGGCAAAGGGATCTTGGCGAGATTCAGTCGGCACGTTTTGGAACTTTTTCCAACAAGGATTTCTCCACGTGTTGCCCGAGGGTATGGATCACATTTTGTTTGTACTCGGGATTTTTCTTCTGAGCCGCGCGTTGAGGCCGCTGCTGCTGCAGGTGACGGCATTCACCTTGGCGCACTCCGTGACCCTTGCTCTGGCGACTCTTGGTTTTGTGAAAGCGCCTTCAGCGGTGGTTGAGCCGATCATCGCGGCAAGTATTGCGGCGGTTGCTGTGGAGAATATTTTTCACAAGCAATACAGTCACTGGCGACTGCTGCTGGTGTTTGTGTTTGGTCTCATTCACGGACTGGGTTTTGCCAGCGCGTTGAAAGATCTGGATTTGCCGCAATCCTCCCTGGCCGTCGGCCTTGTTGGATTCAATTTTGGCGTCGAAGGTGGACAGATCGCCGTTATCAGCATCGCAACCGCCTGCACGTTTTGGATCCGGGATCCCGAACAGTATCGCCGCTGGGTAGTGCTTCCCGTTTCAGGGCTGATTGCCATCGTTGGATTGTTTTGGACTTTCGAACGGATCATGCAGAAAGCGCCGCAGCTTTGAGTCGCGGAAAATCTGCTCGCCGTATTTCCGTTCGGGCTCGCGTCTGTTAATTGTATGGGGAGTGTTCTGCGCCGAACTCGAATCAGCTGATGGTACGCAGTTGAACGGCATCGAAGTGACCTGAGCTGCCCGGCGCGTCGCTCACGATCACAATCTTGTCCCCTGATTTTGCGAAGCCGGCCTCTTTAAGCATTATTTCCGCGGCGGGAATCGCGCCGTCTGAGGGGGCATCAAAAGGCAGTGAAAATGCGATAGTTCCGCGGTTTAAGCATAGCCTGCGGGCCACAGTATCACGCGGAGCAAATGCAAAAATTGGCGCATGTTCGGGTCGCTGATTTGCGACGAAATCAGCCATCACTCCGCGTCTGGTGAATACAACCAGCTTCGAGCCGGGAAGAGAGTTGGCGAGGATGACGGCGGCATGAACCGTCTTCTGCCTGTCATCGGGGAGCACTGCGTCGGATGCGAAGCCCGCGCCTCCGCTCCGTTCGATGCGACGGGCAACTTTGTCGAGCACTTCGACGCATTTGACCGGATATTTTCCAACAGTGGTTTCGCCCGAAAGCATGATCGCGTCGGCTTGTTCGAAGACGGCATTCGCAACGTCGGTTACCTCGGCGCGAGTGGGAACTGGATTTTGAATCATCGACTCGAGCATGTGCGTTGCGACAATAACCGGGCGTCCCATGCGGATGCAGCGTTTGACGATTCTGCGCTGGATGATGGGCAGGTCTTCCATCGGACACTCGATTCCAAGGTCGCCGCGTGCCACCATCACGATATCAGTTTTACGAATGATTTCGTCCAAGTTGCGCACCGCAAGTTGGTCTTCAATTTTGGCCACGATTCGCGCGCTGCTTCCGCCTCCGGTGAGCACGCTGCGTAGTGTTTCAACATCGGAGCCCTCGCGGCAGAAGGAAAGTGCAACGAAGTCCACTCCGAGTTCGCATCCGAGTGCCACGTCGGAAAGATCTTTTTCGGTGAGAGGGGGCAGATTGACTTTCACGCCCGGCAAATTGATGTGGCGTCGGGAGCCCATGGTCGCCTCGGTGAGAACCTTGCAGTGGATCCGGTTGTTCTCTTTGGAAAGCACTTTCATGTGCAGGACTCCATTGTCTACGAGCACGACGTCGCCCACGGAGATGTCGTCGATCAGCCCGTCGTAATTGACAGCAACGGAGTAGGCTTCCGAGGGCTTTTGTCCGCGAACAGTGAATTCAAAAGTGTCATTGATTTTGAGCTCAATTTTATTCGGCAGATCACCGGTGCGAATCGCGGGACCTTGGGTATCCATAAGAATCCCGACATGCTGTTGGAGTTTGGCGTCGATTTCGCGGATGCGGGGGACAATCTGGCGTACCCACTCATGTGGGGCATGGCTCATGTTCAAACGAAACACATTCACCCCCGCTTCAATGAGGGCTTCCAGCATCTGAGCGGACTCGGTCGCGGGACCAAGGGTGACGATAATTTTGGTCTTTCGCATTCAAATAACCAAACAAAGGGCCCGCCGTTATGCAAGCCGCTAGGCCGTGCTTGGGAGGGCCTTGCAGTGTTGAGGCGGGACAATCCGGGGTCGTTTATCGTCGCACGCTATCCCTTGGAAGAGCGGATCTTTTCTTTCTTTTCCTCACCATCCGACTGGAGGCGGCGGGTTTCGACGCCGAGTTGATGCTCGATTTGGCGGATGGCATCCAGATCGCCGTTGGCCATGGCTTGGCTGATCTTGTCGCGTAGAAACAGCTCCTTTTCTGCGATCTTTGCCTTTGTCACCGAATCAACCTCCGCGATCTGAACCTTTTGTTCTGCGGAAAGCTGGATCGTTGGGGATTCTTTCTCTAGGCGTTCCATGGCCAGTTCGTAAGCGCTTTTCATAGGGAAGTGCGTGAAATAATTGGGGATTCAGTGCAAGCTTAGCAGCATGATTCGACTTCTTAGCACAGATTTTGATGGTACTCTGGTGGATCATTTTGCGGAGCCGCCGGTGGACCCGTCGCTTTTTTCTGTCTTAAGCGATCTGCGCAGCCGTGGAGTGCACTGGGCGATCAATACCGGACGCGATTTGCATTTTGTGGACGACGGCCTGAGAGAGTTTCAGTTTCCAGTCGAGCCAGACTTCGTTTTGACGGCGGAGCGGGAGGTTTTTCACAGAGGGTCGGACGGCAAATGGCAGGATTTCGGGGACTGGAACAAGCAGTGTTATGCCGATCACGACGAGTTATTTGCCGCTTCAGGCGAGCTGCTTTCTGATATCGAAAAGTTTATCGAGAGCGGCGTGGAAGCTGCACCAATTCACGACGCGGGACGGTTGGTCGGGCTGACCGCTCGCGACGACCAAGAGATGGACAAGCTCTGTGCGTTTCTCGATAGCGAGCGAGCGAGAGTGCCTGGATTTGGATACATGCGGAATTCGATTTGGGTAAGGTTTTGTCATGAGGCGTATAGCAAGGGGACGGCTCTTTCTGAGTTAAGGCGATTGCTGGGGCTCACTACGGACGAGATTTTTGCCGCGGGCGACCACTTCAACGATTTGTCGATGCTGGATGGCATCCACGCAAAGTGGGTTTGTTGTCCATCGAATGCGGTGGAGGCGGTTCAGGAGACCGTGCGCAAGGCTGGCGGTTACATAGCTAAGGGACGTTGCAGTTCCGGGGTGGTGGAAGCGCTCGGGCATTTCGGCGCGTTATCGCAGATGCTCTGAGCATGGGCGCGGAAGCTTTAGTGAAGGACGGGGCTGGAAGGATTCGGGTGATTCACGGGGGCCTGAGGCCCCGTGGCATCCAATGGCGGGAGATGGAAACTGGTGCGACAAACCGGTGTTGGCGGGGGGTAGGCGGTGGAGGAGATTGGGTTTTGAAGTGGTACAAGTATCCCGAGGCGGGGAAACATCCTGAGGTTGAGGTTGGTAAATTTCTTACAGAGAGAGGGTTTCTGGGGGTGCCTGAATTCGGCGGTGCCTTGGAGCGGCGCGTGGGTGAGGGGGGATGGGAGGCAGTGGCTTTCGTGCAGCGTTGGGTGGATGGACGTTCGGCTTGGGATTTGTTTTTGGAGGAACTCTCAAAGGGTGAGGTGAATGAACAAAGGGCGAGGAGCCTTGGGCACTTGGTGGGAGAACTGCACCTCGTGCTTGCGTCCGGAGGGGAGGGAAGCGGGTTTGAAATGAGGCCCTGGGATGAAGGCGCACGTCGACTGTGGATCACGGGAGTGCAGACGGTGGCGGGCCAGTTGTACGAGGGACTGTGTGGAAAACGGCCGGCTCAGGCGGATGAGGCTGTTTGGGAGCGGGCCCGTCATCTTTGGGTTGATGGCCAAGATTCGTGGCGTGCGGGCATAGAGGAGTTGTGTGCGCTTGAATGTTGGGGCGTGGTGAGTCGAGTGCACGGGGATTTGCATCTGGGGCAGGTCCTGGACTCGGGTCTAGGCCGGCTGTTCGTGCTGGATTTCGAAGGGGAACCGATCCGGCCCTTGGAAGATCGAAGCCGGCTGAACCTGCCGCTAAGGGACGTCGCGGGAATCTGGCGTTCGTTTGGGTACGCTGGGAAGCTCTCGAACGTTGAGGAAAGGTTTGTTAAGCAACTGCAGGAAGCGTTTTTCGAGGGATGGTGCGAGCGGATGCCACTTCCCGAGGGCGACTGGATGGGTCTGATGGCGGGCTTGGTTTGGGAGAAAGCCATCTACGAGGCTCTGTACGAACTGCGGCATCGTCCCTCGTTGCTCTGGGTGCCGCTATCGGCGCTTTGAGGTCGCGAGGCCGTGGGTGTCGCGTTGGAGTGTCGGAATACCGTTGATTTGGTACCCAAAGACGGGGTTTGTTGTTGGTGTGAGCCTTTATCGTAATCTCATTCGTCCCCTGTTTTTTTCCGTAGATCCCGAGCGTGTTCATCACTTCGCGATCGGGTGCTTGGAGGTCGCGGGCCCAATGATGCGTTTTTTCGCGCCGCGCCTTGATGCACGGTTGGGCCGTGACGTCTTCGGCGTTCACTTCCCAAGCCCAGTTGGGCTGGCCGCGGGATTTGATAAGAACGCGGTGGCGCTTGCGGGATGGGAGGCGCTTGGATTTGGCTTTGCAGAAGTCGGTACAATTACTGCAAAAGCACAGCCCGGAAACCCGCAGCCTCGACTGTTTCGGCTCCCTGAACTGGAGGCTGTGATTAATCGGTTGGGCTTTAACAACGAAGGGGCTGAAACGATCGCGCGTCGGCTGGAAAACATGCGCGCGGAAGGAAGGTGGCCCTCCATTCCAGTGGGTGTGAACCTTGGGAAATCAAAGGTGACGCCGCTTGAGGAGGCCACCGCGGATTACGTCACTTCGTTTCGAAGACTTCGCGGACTGGGCGATTATTTTGTGCTCAACGTTTCCTCACCCAACACGCCGGGGCTACGGAAGCTACAGGATAAAGCGGCTTTGGAGGAGTTGCTTGGTGCGGTCCAGGCTGAAAACAACGGGGCGGTGCCGCTGCTTCTAAAAATCGCACCTGACTTGGAATGGTCCGCAATCGAAGAAATTCTGGCGTTAGTTGAGGCACACAAGCTCTCGGGCTTGATTGTCACAAATACAACGATCGATCACTCGTCGGTGCCGGAAGCGCGGCGCCAGCAGGGAGGTCTCAGCGGACAACCGCTGCGTGAGCGATCGTTCGAAGTGCTCAAATTTGTTGTCACGCAAACCCGGTTGCCGGTGATTGCGGTAGGCGGTATTGGTTCTGCAGATGAAGCGCTGCGAAGACTCGATGCGGGTGCCGCGTTGATTCAAATTTACACCGCGCTCGTCTATGAGGGCCCGGCGCTGATTCACTCGATCCACGATGCACTTTTGAAGCGCACCGCGGGATAGAGAATCTTTGGGAAGCAAATCGATCTAGCGGCTAGTTTTCGCTCTGGGCAAATGCCTTGTGGTTTCGGTCGCCGCCGCTGAAAAGAAACGCGATCAGATCGAGCAGTTCGTCTTTGCCGAGCATGTTTACCAAACCGGGGGGCATGGGAGAAATACCGTACTCTTTACGGCTCTCAACCTGCTCGACAGGCAGCTTGACCGTCGCATCTGGGGCGAATGGGTTTGTCATCACAAGGTACTTCCCATTTTCCTCGCCGATCACTCTGCCCACCGTGAGCGATCCGTCCTTTGAGTGGATTTCCTGAAAGGCGTATTGGTCGCTAATGACTTTCGAGGGTTCGACGATGCTTTCCGCCATATCGCGAATTGAATAACGTTGTGCAGCGCCGGTGAGGTCCGGGCCGATGTTGCCGCCGTCACCGGCGAAGTGGTGGCAGGTCGCGCACTGTGTTGTTGCATACATTGCCTTTCCGCGCTCAAAGCTGCGCCCGCTTAGCTGGTTCTTCGCGATCTCAACAATGTCGTCGACGGTGTAGGCTTTACCTGGACCTTGCGGCATGACGAGGTTCGCGACTTTCGGCGCCTCTTGTTTGGAGAGCGCCTCAAGGGCTGTGCGCTCCTCTGCGTCTGCAACCGTTTCCAGAGCATCATTGCGGATGTTGACTAGGAACTTCGCGAAGCTGTTGCCGCCTTTCCAATGAGACGTTTTTGTGAACCAACTAAAGTACGTTTTTCTCAAATCTGGGTTCCAGCCCTCCTTGGCATTCCGCAGTGTGTAGGCGAAGGCCATTTGACTCTTGATCGGACGACTTTCCTGAGCTGCTTGGAAGGCTTTTGCATATCCTGAGTTGCGTTCCAGCAGATGCGATTCCGCGACGTTCTCGTGATCGTCGCCCATCGTCTGCATCATTGAAACGGCTTTTGAAACAACCGTCTTTGATCCGAGATAAACAAGGATCTGAAGAAGTTCGTTGTTCTCCGCCTGAGTTTTTTGCGGGAACAAAAGATCAAGTTTTTTAACGAGAGAGATGGACGTTTCAGTACTGGGCATCCCCATCCGGGTGAAGACTAGTTGCCATGCGCGAAGCAGCGGAAGATTCAGTTCTGTTGCCAGAGATTTGTACTCCAGTTGCGAAAGTGCTGCGATGATCTTTGGTTGTAGCGATGCATCTCCAACGCGGGCCAG
>CAMDSZ010000015.1 GCA_945906945.1 Akkermansia muciniphila | reverse complement strand
GCCGCTGCGGCCTGGTATCTGCAGCGGTTCTGGACCAGCCACGGCCTCAAGAAGCCGGCGAGGCACAGGCGCGAGCGGAGACTTTGGCGAGCCTCTTTTGAGCTGAAACTCTTCGACACCTGATCCGTCAAACATGGTAAGCGCTACTGCTGATTCCTTCCGCAGCCGAGTGCGTTGACTGTCAATTTTTGCCCTCCATGTGGAAACGCTACCGAAGAACGACGATCTCTCCGACTCTGTTTCGGGGCCGAACAAGCTCCAGTTCTGGATCATCCAGTCGAGCAGTTCCGCCGCAGGTTGTTCAAGCGTGTTGCGTGCAAGCTGATCAGCTGCCTTCTCTAACGCATTTGAAAGCAGCAGCGCGGCGTCCGTCGGCGAATTCTCCTGGCCGCCAAAGACAAACTCATAGACGAGTTTGTCTCGTGTGGGTGCGCTCGCAGGCGCGACTTCACATTCGGCCACCATCGCGACCTCGAAGAGACCGTTGTCGTTCGGGGCAATCTCAAGGTGCATTCGGTGGCCTTTATAGTTTGCCAGATTTAGCTCAACCCATTGCCAATGGTCTGTGCCTTTCCATGTTCTAAAAAGGGCTCCGTGAAGCGGGCCGCCAATCATGCGATGCGAGTTTAGCGCAGAGTACGCGCTGCCTGCGCCTTTTGCGAGAATCCAAACCTTGCCAGCTCCGACCGTGAACTCGCGGGTGCGCAGTGTCTGGCCGCTTCCATTGAATGCCTTCAACGAGCCGGGGTCATTGTCTCCCTGATGCGCGATGCCGCTGAACAACTCGTTCCTGCTTGCGGCAGTCTGGGTGGTCATTCCTTCGAATGGTTGCTCTTTGCTGGAGCCGATCCGCATTGCGCCGATTTTTAGGGGACCGGGTCCGAATGCGGATCCGGCCTGCATCCAGCTTGTCGGGGATTGGTTCGTGTAGTCTTCCAAAATGCGGAATGACGGGTCTGGTTCAATGGCGACCGTGGGTGCGGGCGTTTTCGAAGCAGTGCGACCGAGGATCACTCTGGCTACGGTCTGCAAGGAGTTGCCACCGGTGTCGGCAGCGTATTTGAGTGCGAGCGCAAGGTCGCGCACTGGCTTATTGGCGGTATCGATGGAACCTTCGATGATTGCCTTTCGGGCGGTGGGCAGGGCGTTTGCGACGCGGCGGACGCCGCGTTTGAGAACTGCGCCCAGCGGCTCCCTCAGCGCGTTGTCTGCCTCGGTTTGAATTTCTCTAACTGAGTCGGACACGTCGCGCTCGACCTCCATTGTTTCGAAGCGTGCGAGTTGCCGCCCGCTGCTGATGAGAAAACCGCTCATCGCGTAGTAGTCCTTCTGTGAAATCGCGTCAAACTTGTGGTCATGACACCGGGCGCACGCGAGGGTGACTCCAAGGAACGTCTTGCTCATGACATCGATTTGATTATCGATGCGGTCAACCTCGTCTTGTCGGATGTCGACGGGCGAATGCACTTCCTCGCCCAAGAACCAAAAGCCGGTAGCGATGATCGACTCGTTAGCGCCCGTGCGTGAGTCAATCCTTGGCGTCATTAGATCGCCCGCGATGTGCTCCTTGACGAAATGGTTGTAGGGCACGTCTGAGTTCAGTGCGCGAATGAGGTAGTCCCGGTATTGCCACGCATTTGGAATTGGATGGTCGAACTCGTGTCCGCGCGTATCTGCATAACGGACCAGGTCCATCCAGTGCCGAGCCCAGCGCTCTCCAAAGTGGGGTGAAGCGAGCAGGCGGTCGACAAGGGCCTCGACCGCTTTCGGCGACTGATCATTCAGGAACATTTGAGTTTCCTGCTGCGATGGGGGAAGGCCTGTGATGTCGAAGCTCAATCTACGGAGGAGCGCGGTGCGATCAGCCTCGGGTGCGGGTGTAAGCTTCCTTGACTCAAGCCCGGCCAAAATGAAGTGGTCCGTCAGTGAGCGCGGCCATGATTTCAGTTGAACGCTCGGCAGCGGATGCGATGCGGGCGGCGTCCAACACCAGTGGTCTTTCTTGCGTTGTTCCAGATCAAACTTCTTGGAGCTCAGTGAAGACCCGCCTCCAGGCCAGAGCGCCCCGCCCTTGATCCAGTTTTCAAAGTCCTGGATCTGCGGCGCGGATAATTTATTCCCCGATTTGCGTGGGGGCATTGCGGTTTCGGAGTCTTCGTATCGGATCGCTGCAATTATAAGGCTTTTTTCGGGGTCACCGGGAACGATTGCGGGTCCGGTGTCGCCTCCTTTGAGTAGTCCTTCGAGTGAATCCAGAAGCAAATTTGCCTTCAGGGTTTTGGCTTCGGCGCTGTGGCAACTAAAGCAATTTTCCGAAAGAACGGGCCGGATTTTGCGCTCAAAAAAATCAGTTGCAGTATCACCTGCCGCCGATAGCGGCAGGAGTGAAGTCGTGATCCAGATGCTGCTGTGAATCAAACTGAGTACAGAGCGTTTCATGAGCTTGGACGCTAGCGGAACGCGCCGTTTTCAATCGGCTTTCCGTTCGTCGATAGAATCTGGAATTCATGAAGCCCGTGTGGTTTGCCGTCAGTGAGGCGCCAGACGATCTTTTTGTCCCGCGTGATCTCAAAAAGTTTCACAGCGTCGCCCTTGGCTCCGTAGCTGGTGACAACAAGATTACCATTTGGAAGTAGTTGTCCACCGCACGGGTCCTTGAATGGTGCATCGACAAAGTCGTCGTTCGAAACCCGCCATACTTCATTGCCTTTTGAATCCACCTCGACCACGCCATTGCCGTGTGTGAGGTTTATCACGGTGTTGCCGTTTGGAATTCTGATGGCAGTGAATGGCCAGCAGTCTTTCGGCAGTTCCGGCGTCTTGTACTCCCAGACAATCGCGCCCTTCGCAGTGTATTCGCGCACGACACGGTCGAGTAGCTGCGGCACAAGGTAGTTTCCATTGGCCAAGCCGCGAGTCATGCGCGATTGCATGTGATGGTTAGGGAGCTGGCACTGTATCGGGGCTTCGACGACGATTTTCCCTGTCCGATCAATCTCGAGGATCCGCGGGTTGGCGCCCGCCTCGGTGAGCAGGATGTTGCCGTTGACCAGCAGCTGGGAGGTGTTCACCTCGGACTGCGTGCCTTTGTATTCGAATAGGATTTTATTTTCCCGTGTAACTTCCACCACGCCCCCGCCTGGGTAATCTTTAGACTTCGAAAGGGTCAACAGCAGGTTGCCGCTGGGAAGAACCCATCCATCGCGGGTTGATGCGGGGTATTTCCAAATCACTTCACCCGACTCGGAGACGATTTCGGTCGCGGCCCCAAAGGAGGCGTAGGAGTGCAGGATCCCTGAGTCGGATTGTTGGCTCGCCTCGAGCGACGCAGCACAGAGGAAGCTTGAGATTGCCAGGGCAAAGAAGACTCCTTTGGACGAGGGTATGGAGGCGGCAGTTGATGCTGCGCGGGAGAGGATGGGGTGCATGGCGGGGGGGTGGTGAATGGCGATCATTTTCACCATTGATAACGTTTGCGTACAGCGTCTTTTTGTGCAAAAGAAGAGTCAATTTCTGCAATGTCTAGTGAAGCCTAAAAAGAATGTGCTCGTGAGCCTGGGATGGTACGACCCGCGAGTCATCGAAGGGATCGGCCGCTTTGCGCGCGAAGCGGGTTGGCACTTGGAGATGCGGTCGATTTTCGAGGCGTCGCCCCCGGCGGGTTGGCGGGGAGACGGGTTGCTTGTAAACGACACGGCTGTGCCGCGGTTGTCGAAGTTTCTAGCCGCCCAAATGCATCGACAGCCAACCGTGTTGATTGGCGCCAATCATCTCGCATCGGGCTTCGCCACGGTTCAGGAAGACAACACTGCGATCGGGCGGCTCGCCGCGTCGCATTTTTTGGAGCGGGGATACCGTCACTTCGCGTGGATTAGCCTCAACCGGGGAAGGGTCGAGCGTGAACGCAGAACCGCCTACGAGGCGGCGCTAGCAGCGGAGGGCGCCGACTGTCATTTTTTGGAATGGCATCACTTTCGTGGAAAAACACCGCAAACCTGGGCGAACAGCAGGATATGGCTTGCTCAAAAACTGAGTGTATTGCCGAAACCGATAGCTGTTTTTGCCCTCGACGATCTGCTCGCGATCGACACCGTTGAGGTTTGTTTGGATGCGGGTTTTCGTGTGCCGGATGATGTTGCAGTCATGGGTGTGGGTAATATGGAGTTGGCCTGCGAATGCGCGCAGGTTCCGATTTCAAGTATCGATGAGGACGCGAGGGGCATCGCTTACCGCGCTGCGCGGACTCTTGAGGAGCTGATGAATGGGCAAATGATTTCGTGCGCTCCCATCGTTGTTCCGGTGAGCGGGCTGGTGCTGAGGCGCAGCACGGACACATTTGCTGTGACGCATTCAGCTGTTGCTAAGGCGCATGCGATCATGAAAGCCCAGTATTCGCGGCCTCTTGTGATTGAGGGCATTGCAAGCGACGTCGGGGTTTCCGTCAGGGCGCTTCACTATGCGTTTCAGTCGGAATTACGGATCTCTCCGGCGAAGCATTTGGAACGGATCCGCATTCAGGTTGCACGGGATTTGCTTGCGCGCAAAAATCTAAAGATCACGGAAGTCGCAAAGATGTCTGGCTTTGGGACGCCACGGAATCTGCATCGCGCGCACACTCGGGAGTACGGCGTGCCGCCGGTTCGTTCTCCTCGTGGGTTGAAAAGCAAGGGGGAATAAAGGGGTGGTTTTGGTGGCGGAGCTGGGGCGCCGTTCTCCCAGGGGGCAAGTGTGGGTCGAAACGGAGGCCTCGCATAGAAGCCGCTGAAGCTGGCAGTTTAGGGTGTCAAAGGCGTGGGCTCATCAGCTAGTGTCAAGGGTCGCGAGTTCAATTCCCCCTGATGAGATCGAGAACACAATTTTTTCTGAGTGTCGCCACTGCAATTCTGAGCCTCCTTGTGTGCGGTGCTACCGCTTTGGCTGAGGAAGTCAGTTTCAACAGGGATGTGAGACCGACCCTGTCGGAAAACTGTTTCGCCTGCCACGGGTTTGATGCGAAAAAGCGAAAGGCCGATCTTCGCTTGGACACGCCGGAAGGTGCTTACACACCGATCAAAGGGCAGTCACCGATCAAGCCGAGGGATCTGGCAGCCAGCACCGTGTGGAGCCGGATCCAAAGCTCTGATGCGGACGAAGTGATGCCGCCGCCTGAATCCCACAAAAAGCTCTCGCAGCAGCAGAAGGCGATTCTTCGCCAGTGGATTGAAGAGGGAGCGCAGTACCAGCGGCACTGGTCTTTTGAGCCCATTTCCGCGAACGCCGCTGCATCGCACGTTCTATCGGTGAACGTTAAGTCGGGAATAGACGGCTTTTTGCAGGAGCGCATTACAAAATCAAAAATGGTCTCCACTGCTGAGGCCAATCGCGAGACATTGATTAGGCGCGTGGCGTTTACTTTAACGGGCTTGCCTCCGTCGGTTCAGGAGGTGGATCGTTTTCTTGCTGATCATTCGCCGGATGCCTACACGGCGATGTTAGATCGCTATCTGGATTCTCAGCACTACGGCGAAGAAATGGCGCGACATTGGCTGGATGTCGCTCGGTATGCGGACACCCACGGACTTCATCTGGACAATGAGCGCTCAATGTGGGCGTATCGGGACTGGGTGATTGGTGCTTTCAATCGCAACCTTCCGTTTGATCAGTTCACCATTGATCAGATTGCGGGCGACCTGATTCCTGACGCGACGCCCGAGCAAGTCATCGCCACTGGATTTAGTAGATGTAATGTCACCACAAGCGAGGGGGGCGCGATCTCCGAAGAGTATCGACATCTTTACGCGGTGGACCGAGCGGCGACTGTATTGCAGACCTGGATGGGGCTAACCGCCGGCTGTGCACAGTGTCATGACCACAAGTATGACCCGCTCTCAACCAGTGAATTTTACTCCGTCTATTCATTTTTCTTCAGTGCGGCCGATCCGCCAATGGATGGTAATATCGCCGCTACCGCTCCGTATTTGAAGGTCGCGGCCCGTGAGCAAGAGAACCGAATCGCCGCGCTAAAAGCCTTGGAGTCCGCTGCGGAAATTGCACTTCGCAAAGCAGCGGCTGAAGCAACTGAAGCGCACCTCGTTCACCCTTTGGTCGGGGATCCAGCAAGTCGAAAACGGGCGCTGCGACAGGTGCTTTTTGATGATGCATTCGGCTTAGGAATCGAATCAAAAACCACAACACGAAACCCGAGTTCCTGGGCGACCAGCACGGAGATTGAAATGCATTCTGGCGCTCGGGCGCTGCGTTTGTCCTGCGGTGAATTCACCGAGGATGTGCTGCAGATTGGGGTGCGTCCAGTCGTGGCTCCAGAGAATGGAATGCTCAGTGTTTGGGTGCGGATCGAGCCGAAGAGTGTGCCTCGTGGAATCTCAATCGTCGTTCAAGGTAAGCGTGCATTCTGGGGGGATCTGCCGCTCGCAGACGGCGCAAAGCGGGTCGCGAATGGAAGTGAGCTAGACCGGGGGCCGCTTCCTCCCGCAGGCAAGTGGACGCAGTTACAAATCCTTCTGCGCGATTTCGGCGTGAAGGAGAATTCTCGCATTGACAGCTTTGCCGTCCAGCAACTGGGTGGGGTGGTTTACTGGGATGAATGTGTGGTGTCGGGTGAAATTGCCGCACAGTTTGATCCGCTCACAAATTTCGAGCTTTGGCGGAGTACAGCTTCCAAGAAATCCAAGGCGGATGTTCCGCCGGGTATTGAAAAGCTAATCGCGGCAGGTACGCAGGAAGCGCAGTCTCCAGAAAAAAGGAAGGAGCTGCTCAATTTTTACATAGAGAAAATTTCTGAGTCTGCCGGCGGTGAGGTGATTGCGCTGCGGAGGAAATGGGAGAATGCGCGGGCGTCACGGCTTGCGGCCGAAGAGGCAGTCCATGGCAGTTTGGTTTTCCGTGATATGAGCCAGCCCTTGGAAACGTTCATCGCCGAGCGTGGGCAGTATAACAAGCTTGGTGCGCGGGTCGAACCAGCCGTTCCAGCTGTGTTTCACCCGCTTCAGAAGGCTGATCCGAGCGCGCGCGCAACGCGTTTGGACCTGGCGCGTTGGTTGGTTGCCCCTCGTAACCCGATGGCATTGCGGGTCACGGTGAACCGATTCTGGCAGCAGGTGTTCGGCGTTGGCTTGGTAAAAACCAGCCACGACTTCGGTTCGCAGGGTGAGCCTCCCTCGCATCCGGAGCTTTTGGATTGGCTTGCGGTCTGGTTTCGAGAGTCGGGTTGGGACGTGAAGGCTTTGATGCGCCTGTTGCTCTCAAGCGAAGCATTTCGGCGTGATTCGGCGGTCGACCCAGAGGCGATTCAGCGCGACCCAGAAAACCGCATGCTTGCAAGGGGACCCCGGTTGCGGCTCGACGCTGAGCAAATTCGGGACAACGCACTTTTTGTGAGCGGTCTTTTGGACGCGACGTTCGGGGGGCGCGGAGTTATGCCGTATCAGCCGCCGAATATTTGGGAGCCGGTCGGGTACGCAAATAGTAACACGCGGTTCTATCTGCAGGACCATGGCAGTGCACTCTACAGGCGCAGCATTTACGCGTTTCTCAAGCGCACCGCACCGCCGCCGTTCATGTCGAATTTTGATGCACCCAATCGCGAGCAAACTTGCGCGCGGAGGGAGCGTACTAACACGCCGATGCAGGCGCTGCAGTTGATGAATGATGTGCAGCACTTCGAGGCGGCGCGCGTACTAGCGGAGAAAGTCCTTTCACAACAGACGCTGGACGATTCTGGCCGGGCTCTGTGGTTGTTCCGTACTGTGCTCTCAAGGAATCCGGATGCGCGGGAGGTGAAGTTGCTGGCGTCTGCGCTCGGGAAGCAGAGAACGCTGTTTGGGCAGCGTCCCGAGGAGGCCCGCAAAGTCGTTCAGGTTGGGGAGTCGCTGACTCGCAGTGTCGGGCCAGTGGAGGAGACTGCCGCATGGACGATGCTTGCAAACCTCGTCCTCAATCTTGATGAAACCGTGAATCGAAATTAAGCCATGAGCCCCTTTGACGAATTGAATTTGATTCAGACGCGCCGCCAGTTTTTTAGAGGTGCGGGTTTGAGCTTGGGTGGAGTTGGGCTCGGGGCCTTGATGTGCAAAGAGGCCGCGGCGACTGCGGGAAGCAAGATAATGCATCCCGCTCTGGACGGGCTTCCGCATTTTGCGCCCAAGGCGAAGGCCGTTATTTACCTTCACATGAATGGGGGGCCGTCGCAGCTCGATACATGGGACTACAAGCCGGGGCTCGGTGAGTGGTACGATAAGGATATTCCGCCAAGTGTGCAGGGCGGCCAGCGTCTGACCGGCATGACGAGCAAGCAGGCGCGGTTTCCCGTTGCGCCGAGCATTTTCAGATTTTCACAGCATGGGCAATGCGGGCGTTGGGCAAGCGAGCTTGTGTCTCACACAGCGGCGCATGCCGATGATATTGCGTTGATCAAAACGGTGCACACAAACGCGATCAACCACGATCCTGCGTGCACCTTTGTAATGACGGGACGCGAGGTGCCGGGATATGCGAGTCTTGGCTCATGGCTTGGATACGGGCTGGGAAGCGAGAGCGAAAATTTGCCAGCCTTCGTAGTTTTAACTCCGAGCTGGAAATCGGTTGGTGCTGCGCAGGCGCTGTTTAGTCGAATGTGGAGCAGTGGGTTTTTGCCTGCGCAGTTCAACGGGGTCGCATTGCGTTCATCGGGCGATCCGGTGCTTTACTTGCGGAATCCCGACGGCGTATCGGCAGCGAACCGTCGTGAGATGCTCGATTCCCTCGCTGAATTTAATGCGCATCGGTTTTCCCAACTCGGTGATCCGAGTATTCAGGCGCGTATCGCTCAATACGAAATGGCCTTTCGCATGCAGTCCAGCGTGCCCGAGCTCGTTGATCTCTCCGGTGAGGATACAAAGACGTTGGAGTCCTACGGTCCTGAGGTGCACAAGTCCGGCTCGTTTGCCTCCAGCGCGCTCATGGCTCGTCGTCTTGTCGAGCGGGGCGTGCGTGTTGTGCAGATTTTGCATCGCGGCTGGGATCAGCATGGCAATCTTCCAAGCGAGATTCGCTTGCAGTGTCAGGACACCGATCAGCCCATCGGAGCGCTGTTGACGGATTTAAAACAGCGAGGCCTTCTCGATTCGACGCTCGTGGTGTGGGGGGGTGAATTCGGGCGGACCGTTTATTCGCAGGGGACCCTCACCCAGACCAACTACGGGCGCGATCATCATCCGCGCAATTTTTGCATGTGGATGGCAGGCGCTGGTGTGAAAGGCGGCATCAGCATCGGGGAGACCGACGACTTCAGTTATAATATCACGGAAAGCCCGGTGCACCTGAATGATCTCAACGCTACGATCCTCCATTTGTGCGGGATCGACCATGAGCGGCTTACGGTGAAGTTTCAGGGACTTGATGCCCGCCTGACTGGGGTAGAAAAACAAAGGGTGCTCACAGAGGTGCTGGCCTAGGCCGGTGCCGCGAGCAGATGAAGGATGCCGGCGCTTTGTGAACTTTGAAAACCTGCTTTCCCTGTTCCGGATCCGATATTAAGACGTACTCTGACACTAAAGAATCATGGATATTTGCATTATCGGCTCAGGTTATGTTGGTTTGGTTTCTGGGGCGTGTTTCGCTGAGGTGGGGCACAATGTGGTCTGTGTGGATAATGATCCGCGCAAGATTGAGAAGCTTCAGAGGGGTGAGATTCCAATTTATGAGCCCGGGCTCGAGGATCTGGTGCACCGGCACGTGTCTGCTAACCGTCTCCGATTTACCGGTTCGATCGAGGATGGCGTGGATCATAGCGAGATCGTCTTTATCGCTGTTCCCACGCCCCCGCAGGCGGATGGAAGTGTCGATCTCTCCTACATAGAAAGGGTCGCAAGGGAGATCGCGGTGGTCCTCAAACCGGGGCAGTACCGGGTCGTGGTAGATAAATCGACCGTGCCCGTGAAGACCGGGGAGAAGGTCGATGCTACGATTCGACGCTACAATCGGAACGCGGAATTTGACGTGGTTTCAAACCCTGAATTTTTGAGGGAGGGTTGCGCCGTGCCGGATCTGATGAATCCAGACCGTATTGTGATTGGCTCTGCATCGCAGCGGGCAACAGATCTCATGAAGCGGGTTTACGAGCCGTTCAACGCGCCGATTCTTGTGACGGATGTTAATTCAGCGGAGCTTATCAAGCATGCGGCGAACTCGTTTCTCTCACTCAAGATTTCCTATATCAACGCTGTTTCCGCGATTTGCGAGGCGAGTGGCGCCGACGTAGAGAAGGTCGCCGATGGCATTGGGATGGACAAGCGTATCGGTCGTAATTTTCTCAACGCGGGGCTCGGCTACGGAGGCTCTTGTTTTCCGAAGGACGTGAAGGCGTTCATTGCGATCGCTGATGAGCTGGGCGTCCCCTTCGACTTGATGAAGGAGGTGGAGCGGATCAATGATTCGATGCTAGAGAGGTTTTTGAAGAAAATGCGTGATGCATTATGGGTGCTCAAGGATAAGCGCATCGCTGTGTGGGGTCTTTCCTTCAAGCCGGACACAGACGACGTGCGGAATTCGGTCGCCATCGAACTGGTGCGCCAACTCGTCGAGGAGGGGGCAATTGTGACGGCTTATGATCCGAAGGGGATGGAGAAGGCCCGTGAGTTCAACTTGATCTCGGATAAGGTAAAGCTTGTCAGTTCGCCCGTGGACGCCGTGGATGGTGCCGAGGCGCTGGTGCTTGCGACCGAATGGAAGGAGTTCGCGCGTCAGGATTTTGCAGAGGTGAAAAGGCGCATGCACACGCCTCTGGTGTTTGACGGCAGAAACCTGTTTAAGACCGATACCATGCGCGAGATGGGGTTTGTGTACTGCGGAGTTGGGAGGCCTTGATTCGGGAGAAGAAGCGCACCTTTGTGAATCTTTGCATGTGCGCTTGATTCGTCTTTCTGCCAGTCTTGGATTTTGAAATGAGCGCCACCCCCCGCATCTTATATTGTCACTGCCAGTACGCCCAAGTGCTCCCGAAGGACGTCAAAGAGGGAGTGCTGCAAAAGCTTTGCGAGGCGGACCTGCCTTTCGAGGCGGTCGCTGATTTGTGTGAGCTTTCCGCCCGGCGTGATCCTTTGTTGAAGGAAATCGCAACGGGTGGACCGGTGAAAATTGCCGCCTGTTTTCCGCGGGCGGTGAAATGGCTCTTTTCCGCAGCGGGAGCGCCGCTTGACGCGTCCTCAACGGAGATTTGCAATTTGCGCGTGCAGCCGCTTGAAGCTGCGTGCGATGCCTTGTTTGCCAGCACGGTCACCCCGAATCTTCCAACCGGAAAACCCACCGCTTAATTTATGGCCCTACAACAACCTGCTTTACGAGTGTCGCTCTACGAGGGCCCAGGAGCCCGCAAACTCACGTCTCAAGGGCGCTTTGAATCCATCAAGCAACTGCTCGCGCAAGGCTGCTCGGTGCGTTCGGGTAGCCCGGATTCAAACAATGCGGCCGTCTTGGTGGGGGATTTTGAGGAATCTGTTTCCGGCGAGAGCATCACCCAGGAACGGGTTCGCGTCGCGGATCCGGCGTTCCCTGAGGCGATCGAGCAGTCCCGTTCACGGACTAATGCCGCAGCCTCCGGGCAGTGGAAGCCTTGGTTCCCGGTGATTGACTACGATCGCTGCACGAACTGCATGCAGTGTCTTTCATTTTGTTTATTTGGAGTCTACGGCGTGGACGAAGATCGAAAGTTGCAGGTGCAGAATCAGGACAACTGCAAGACCAACTGTCCTGCATGTTCGCGCGTATGCCCCGAGGCGGCCATTTTATTTCCTAAGTACAAGGCTGGCCCGATCAACGGCGACCTGGTGAGTGACGCTGACTTGGAACGGGAGAAGATGAAGATCGATATCTCCGCGCTGCTTGGGGGTGATGTGTATTCGTTGTTGCGGGAGCGGACTGCCAAGGCGCAGTCGCGCTTTTCGAAGGAGCGGGATGCGGACAAGGCGCTGGCTGAACGCCAGAAGTGCCTCGTGAAATTGTCCTCCATCGCGGCGGATATTCCGCCAGAGGTGCTGGCATCGCTGCCGAAACCGGAAGAGATTGCGCGCAGGGCGGAGGAAGCCGCTGCGAAGGCGAGGGCCGCGGGGATGCAGTCTTAGAATTGCATGGGTGCATCCGGCCTTTGTTTCGCTTGGATGAAGCAGTCTCGCTTCATGCTTTCCTAATCTGCGGCCTCTCGGAGTTGCGCAATCAAAGGCTTCTTCCGGATGGAAAAGCAGAGTTTGAATTTGAGAATGGTCGGGAGCGCGTAGTGAAAGAGTCGACGTCCTCTGCGCGTGGCGGTGGTGGAACAGCAAGCGAACAGCAGCCGCCTCCGGGAAGCGCCGGCGGTAATCCACAGGGAAATCCTGACCCGGAGAACGGGCCGAGAAAACCATGGCTCCAAGTTCACGGTGCTGAGTTGGATTCCAACAATGACTCCATCATTTCATCCGCTGAATTTGACGGCGAGGCAAAGCGCACTTTTGCGGGCGATGGGCAAAACAAGGACGGAAAGCTTTCGAGGGATGAGTATGCCGGCCCCGGAAGTGTTCGCTCACCGATGGGCGTTTTTTTGAAGGAGCATCCGGACAAGCTGGATGCTGATCGCGATGGGGTTATTACCAAAGGCGAAATTTTGAAGGAGGTGCGCAGGATGTTCGACAAGATGGACCTTAATCAGGACGCGAAACTCAGCCGCTGAGAGTGGCGGGACTTACCGCCCGGATCGCTGGATGGACAGGGGCAGCCCAGACCGCCCGGACCGCCCTCAAAGCAACCTGCTCGAGTGCCGAAGAAAGGTCCGGGTAGGTGATTACAGACCGCGTTGGAAAACGCTCGGTGGAGTGCTGGGTCCTTTGCTTCCAGTGAGTATGCGTTTGGAAGCCGGTTGGGAATTCACGTTCGGTCTCCCCGAGGGAAGTGGGCGGTGTCGGAGCACCTAAAAGCGGTCGCCAACAACTCCCTAAGACTTCACCCAGCGCCCCAGCTTTTGTTCGAGCGCTGGAGTCCATTCGACACGGAACTGCTCGGCGGGAATGATCCGCACGCGCCTGCCGTCCTCCCGCTCAATGTTCATGATCACGGGGCGCATCCCGGCACTGGACAAAAGTGCATCCCGGATCTCAAGCAGATCGCCCTCGCTGGTGCCCTCCCAGTGGAGGTGCAGGTGCACCGGCTTCGTGGACGCTGCTGGTTTTTTTAGCGGCACGATTTCGTTGGCGGTCAGCCGGATGGTTCCCTCGTCCCGGGCGTCAAGCCGGGCGGTAATAGAGACAAGCTTTCCTGCCTCGATGTGCGGCGCGGATTTTGCGAATGCTTCGCCGAAAACCCCCACCTCGATCGAGTCGGTCAGGTCTTCAAGGATCACCAATGCAAAGGGCTTCCCGCTCTTTTTTGAAAACCGCTTGTCGACGCTCACCAGGGAGCCGGCAACCGTAACGACAGGATTTTTTTCCGTCGGGTCGTCATGGGCTCCCAGATTTGCGATCGCGACATACTTTCCGCTGTCGAACAAAGAACGGTAGCGGTCTAGCGGATGGCCCGTGACGTAGAAGCCGAGCAGTTCTTTCTCCGCAGCCAACTTTTCCTCGGGGCTCCATGGCGTTATCGCCGGACCTTTTCTTGCGCGCGAACGTGTTGGCGCCGTCGTCAACGCGTCGAATAGCGAAACCTGCCCCTGCGCCTTGTCTCGTCCGATGCTTGCTGCCGCGGCCATGGCACCCTCGACTTCTGCAAATAGTTCGGCGCGCTCTTTGCCAGTCCAGTCAAACGCACCGCAGCGGATCAGGCTTTCAACCGACTTCCGATTTACCCGCTTGGTATCGGCGCGGGCGCAAAAATCTTCGAGGGATTGAAATGCGCCTGATTTTTGGCGCTCCTCCACTACGGCTTCCATCGCGACCTCTCCTACATTCTTGATTGCAGCGAGCCCAAATCGAATGCCCGCCTTTTCGTTTTCGATTTCCGGCTCAAAACTCAATCCGCTTCGGTTGACATCAGGCGAGAGAATGATAATGCCCATGCGCTGACATTCCGCGACAAAGATCGAGAGTTTGTCTGTCTTCCCAACCTCGTTTCCCATCACGCCGCACATAAACTCGACGGGATAGTTGGCCTTCAAGTACGCGGTTTGGTAGCTAACCCAAGCGTACGCCGCGGAGTGCGAGCGGTTGAATCCGTACCCTGCAAATTTCTCAAGCAAATCGAAAATCTCGTTGGCCTTGTTCTCCGCGATATTGTTGAGCTCCTTGCATCCGTGGATGAATTTCTCACGCTCCTTTGCCATCTTCTCCTTGTCCTTCTTCCCCATCGCGCGTCGGAGCAAATCAGCGCCCCCAAGGGTGTATCCAGCGAGCACCTGTGCAGCCTGCATGACCTGCTCCTGGTAGACAAAAATTCCGTACGTCTCCGAGGTGACTTTCTCAAGAAGCGGGTGCTCCCACTTAATCTTTGCCTCACCCTTCTTGCGTTTGATGTAGTCGTCGATGAGATCCATCGGTCCAGGCCGGTACAGGGCAAGGATTGCATTGATGTCTTCAATGTCTTTGATGCTGAATTTTTTGCAGGTCTTCACCATGCCGCCAGACTCGAGCTGGAATACGGCAACCGTTTCTCCGCGGTTCAAGAGGTCGAACGTCGGCTGATCCGACATGGGTATGGTCTCGATCTTGAAATCCGGCGTCTTTCGGCGGATGAGTGCGACCGCGTCGTGGATGACAGTCAGCGTCTTTAGACCGAGGAAGTCCATCTTCAGCATCCCCAAATCCGTGAGCGGCCCCATCGAATACTGGCTCACGATCGATCCGTCGTTTGAGCGCATCAGCGGGATGTACTCGGAGAGATCTCTGTCGCTGATGACAACGCCGGCGGCGTGTACGCCGAATCCGCGCTTGAGTCCTTCAAGGGTACAGGCGTACTCCCAGAGCTGGCTGGTTGCCGGTTCATTGTCGACGGCGGCTTTCAGTTCGGGATTTTTGTCAATCGCGCCATCGGTGTGCTCAAGTTGCCCCGTCTCCTTATTCTTTTTGTCAAAACCGGCAAGCGTGATACCCAGCTCGTTCGGGATCATTTTTGCGAGCCTGTCAGACTCTCCGTATGAAAAGCCCATCACGCGGCCGACGTCTCTGATGACGGACTTTGCGCCCATCGTGCCGAAGGTGGCGATCTGCGCAACAGCGCGTTCACCGTATTTATTGCGCACGTAATCGATGACCTCTCCGCGGCGGCTCTGGCAAAAATCGACGTCGATATCGGGTGGGCTGACGCGCTCAGGATTTAGGAATCGTTCGAAGAGCAGTTTAAAAGCGATCGGGTCAATGTCTGTGATGCCCATCAGGTAGGCCACCATCGATCCTGCCGCCGAGCCGCGCCCTGGGCCGACGGGAATGTCCCTTTCCTTGGCCCAGTTGATGAAATCCCAGACGATCAAAAAGTAGTTGATGAACCCTTGTTTTTCCAAAAGCCCAAGCTCGCGTTCGAGCCGCTCCTGGATGACAGCAGACTCCGCCTCTGCTCCGTAGCGGCCCGCCAAACCGCGCGTGCAAATCTCGCGTAGATACTGATTTTGATCCATCCCTTCCGGAGGCGTGTAGTTCGGGTACTTGGGCTTGCCGAACTCGATTTTCACGTTGCAGCGTTCAGCGATCTCAAGGGTGTTGCGTAAAGCCTCCGGATGTTCGCGGAAGAGCTGCGACATCTGTGAAGGGTCTTTGAAGTAGAGCTCCGGGACATAGCGCAGGCGCTTTTCGTCTGCGATGTTGCAGGCGGTGCCGACGCAAATCATGACGTCATGCGCCTCGTGGTGTGTGCGCTCTAGAAAGTGGACGTCGTTTGCCGCGACCAGTCCGAGCCCGAGGTCCTTCGCCATTTTGAGCAGAACCCGATTGCACCGGTGCTGCTGCTCGATGCCGTGGTCGTGGAGTTCGATGAAGAAATTGTCTTTGCCGAGGATGTCCCGATACTGGCCGGCAAGATTCCACGCGCGCGACTCGTCGTCTGCGAGGATCGCTTGGTTGATCTCTCCGTTGAGGCACCCGCTGAGCGCGATGAGCCCGTTGCTGTATGTCGACAAGAGCTCTTTGTCGATTCGTGGCTTGTAGTAAAACCCATCGAGGTGTGCCAGGGACACTAGTTTAATGAGGTTCTGGTATCCCGCGTTGTCCTTGGAGAGCAATGTAAGGTGGAACGCGTGTTCGCGGTTCTGGCCAGTCTTGCGTTCCGTGTGCGACCCGGCGGCGATGTAGGCCTCAACTCCGATGATTGGTTTGATGCCCGCCTTTTCCGCCTCCTGGTAAAACTCGATTGCGCCGAAAAGATTGCCGTGGTCGGTGAGCGCCACGGCAGGCATCCCGCAGGATTTTACTTTCTTCATCAACTCAGGGATCCGGACGGAACCATCAAGCAGCGAGTATTCTGAGTGGAGATGAAGATGGACGAAGTCGGACATGGGTGGGTGTAAACTATATGCGGATAGCCTTCGGTTCGCAAAGAACGCTCGCTCCGGATTTTTCAAAAACCGGCGACGTGCCTGCGTTAAGATTTTGTTTTTGCTTGCGCCTCTTCAAAGAGAGCGCGCCAGTATTCGAGCCGTTCCTTCACCCGGCGCTCGGCTCCGTTTTCAGAGGGATCGTAATACCTTCTACCCTCGCTCAGGTACGCTTGCGGCACATATGCTCCATCGAAGTCGTGCGAGTATTGGTATCCCGAGTATCCGAGCTGCTTCGCCCCTGCAAATTTGCCGTCGCGCAAATGGAGTGGCACAGGAAGGGTGACTCCGGATTCCACGTCGCTTTTCGCCGCGAGAATACCCGCGTAGGCTCGGTTACTTTTTGGAGCCGTGGCAAGATAGACCGTTGCATGGGCGAGCGGAATCTGTGCCTCGGGGAGTCCGATGAATTCGACGGCTTGTTGAGCCGCGACAGTCAGAGGAAGCGCCTGCGGGTCCGCCATGCCCACGTCTTCGCTTGCCAGAATCACGAGACGCCGCGCCAGAAAGCGGATGTCTTCTCCGCCCACAAGCATCCGTGCCAGCCAGTACAGTGCGGCATCGGGGTCGCATCCTCGGACGCTTTTGATAAGTGCCGAAATCGTATCGTAATGCTGGCTACCATCCCGGTCATACACGACGGCTTTTCTTTGGATGCTTTCCTGAGCCTGCTCGAGTGTGATGTGAACACTGCCGTTCGCTGACGGCGGCGTGGTGAGCGCCGCCAGCTCGAGGGCATTGAGTGTTTTTCTCGCGTCGCCCTCCGACTGTATGGCGAGATGTTCGAGGGCATTTGTATCGGCGCTGATTTGCTGAGCGCCAAGTCCGCGATCCTTGTCCGCGAGCGCCCGCTTCTGCAGTGCAACCAGGCAATCCACATCGATAGGTTCGAGTTGAAACACCTGGGACCTCGAGACAAGTGCGGATGTGAGGACGAAGTAGGGGTTGTGCGTTGTCGCGCCAATGAGGCGAATTGCGCCTTTCTCGACATCGGGAAGCAGGACATCCTGCTGCGCCTTGTTGAGGCGGTGGATTTCGTCGATGAACACAAGGGTGCGGTTGCCGTTGGCGCGTTCGCGTTCAGCTGCGGAATTGAGCGCGCGCCGGATGTCGGCGACTGAGTTTTCGACACCGCTGAGCGGTTCAAAGTGAGCGTTTGTTGAAAGTGCGATGATTCGGGCCAGGGAGGTTTTGCCGGTTCCAGGCGGGCCGAAGAGCAGGATGGAAGTGATGCGGTCGGCCTCTATGGCGCGGCGCAGCAGTTTGCCCGGACCAAGGATGTGTGATTGGCCAGTGTACTCGGAAAGGGAGAGCGGACGCATGCGCTCCGCGAGAGGCGCATTGGCCGAGCGGGTGTCGTTCGAGGAGGCGCCTTTTGCGACTTTTTCGGAGGTGGGGGTGTTCAAAAATAGGTCCGCCATGCTTTGGGGAACGATGCATCAGAGGAGGTCATAACACCAGAGTACGATGGGGCGGGCTCGGAGCGTGTTCGAGGGAGGAGCGGTGCATCGTGGTGGGGCCATCTGTGAAAAACAGTACGAACCAGGGAACAATGAATACAAAATTAGTGCTTGCGGCAGTGGATTTTTCGCCAGTGAGCGATGAGGTGTGCAGGGTGGCTGCCGATTTGGCGGCCAAAATCGGTGCCACGGCTTTGATTCTGCACGTCAGTGAGCCGGAGGTGGATTACGTGGGGGTGGCGCCACCGGAGCTGTTTCCTATCACCGAGGATACGGCAGCGAAGGTGATTGAAGGCAGGTTAAGGGCGGCAAGAGAGATTTTTGAGTCGCGATCTGTCTCGACAGAGGTGCTGCACTTCTGGGGGCCGATTGTCGGGACGATCATTTCAGAAGCGGAGCGCACCGGAGCAGGCATGCTGGTGCTTGGAAGCCACGGGCATGGAGCTTTTTACAATCTGATTGTCGGCAGTGTGGCGGAGGGTGTCATCCGGCACTCGAAAGTACCTGTTTTGGTGGTGCCTTCGCATGCGGCTGAAAAAGTTAGCTCCGAGGAGCATGCCGAAACGCGGCAAACTGCTGTGCCGGTTCAGGGAGTGCATGCGGGTGTTTGAGGGGATGTTTGAGTGGGTGTTGGACGGGTTGATGTGGGCACCTTGTGGGCTTTGGTAGCGACTTGGTGCTGGTGGTGAGTGCCGGGATAAGGAGGGGCGCAAATTCCTGCACGCTGTGGGTTTGCTTTGAGGCGGTTTCCGTTTACAAGGGTTGGATGACTCTTGGATTTATAGGCTGCGGCAAGATGGCCTCCGCGTTGGTGCGGGGAATCGTTAAGGCGGGCGTTTGTGCTCCCTCCCAAATTTTTGTGAGCGATGTGGTGGAATTTTCAGCAAAAGCGCTTGAGGAAGAACTGCAGGTGCGTGCGCTTAAGGCGAACGCAGACCTGGTGGCTGCTGCTGACACGTTGGTATTGTGTGTAAAACCGCAGGACGCTCTCCTTGCACTCAATGAGCTGCAGTCCAAACTAAATGGCAAACTCGTGGTATCCATCGCTGCTGGACTGACCCTTGCGCAGTTGGAGTCAGCGACGGGGTCTAATGCAAGGGTTGTTCGGGTCATGCCAAACACTCCCGCGTTGGTGAATTGCGGAGCTTCGGCTTACGCAACAGGATCTCGTGCCACCGATACTGATGCTCAGGTAGTCGAAAAACTGTTTGCAGCGGTCGGATTTGTGGGGCGGGTTAAGGAATCGCTCCTCGATGCGGTGACCGGGTTGAGCGGCAGCGGGCCTGCATATGGGTACTTGCTTGTGGAGGCGCTTGCGGATGGCGGAGTTTTGATGGGGTTGCCCAGGGATTTGTCATTGAAGCTCGCGGCGCAAACACTCCTTGGCGCCGCGCAGATGATTCTGGAAACGGGCCAGCATCCGGGCACGTTGCGGGATGCCGTGACGAGTCCGGGCGGAACCACCATTGCGGGAATTGAAGCGTTGGAAACGGCAGGCGTGAGGGCGGCGATGATTTCTGCGGTCCGTGCCGCTACTGAACGTGCGCAGGCGCTCGGGAGGGCATCTGCTTAGTGGCAGGGGTTTTTCGAATTAGAAATGCGCGTTCAGGAATGAAGGATTTGCTGATAATTGCGCAGCGCCCTTTGCTTCGCGTTTTTTCGGCGGGCTGGGTATTTGCTCAGCTGTTTTTGGGTTCCGAACTCTGCGCAGTCCAAGGGGAGTCGAAAGGGAACTCGAAAGAGAAGTCCAAAGCGCAAGAGCAGGCAGAGGCTGCTCAACCGAATGTTTCAGCAAAGAACGCAAAGGCGGAGAGGGCGGCGGATTCGACGTCACCTTCAAATGGTGGACTGAATCCTACAGCGTCAGAGGGCGCGATGCCTTCCGATCTCATTGAAGCCCGTTACAAGCTCGGAATGATGGCGCTTTCCAAGAATGATTTGGAAGGTGCGATCGGTGATTTTTCAAAGGTGCTTGAGTGGAATGCGTCGCATTTGGGCGCGCTGGTGAATCTCGGATGGATTGCGCAGCGCAAGAAGGATTGGGTGGAATCCGAGGCTTTGATGCGTCGCGCCATAGCGGTTGCCAGCAACAATGCGGCCGTCTGGCTGGGGCTGGGGCTCGCGGTGCTTGAGCAGTCCAAGCTCGATGCGGCCATCGCTGCGTTCGCCCAGGTGGTTGCTTTGGACCCCAAAAACGCGAGGGGCCACCGATTTTTCGGGCTGGCCTTGGGGCGTCGCGGCTGGATCCAAGCGGCAGAGGAGGAGCTTAGGCGTTCGCTTGAAATCGAGCCCGACGACGCAGGCGCGCACTTTAATCTCGCGGTGTTTTATCTGCAGCGAAAGCCTGTCGCCATCGAGTTGGCGAGGCGTCACTACTACCGCGCGCTGGATCTGGGATTTGGGTCGGATCCAGCGATTGAAGAGATTTTGAAGAGCGCTGCCTCACAGCCGAAGGGTGGAGGGTTGAGCGAGGGCGCGGCAGGGGCGGAGGCGGGCAAGGGCGGGGTATCGCAGCGCGATAGCAACTGAGGCGATATAGAGTGAGAATCGGAGCTTCCCTTCGCAGGGCTCTTTAAAGAAGGATCTCGGGGTATGAACCCCCAAGATTGGACGCTGATAGGGCTGGCGCTCGCCGCTGTCGCATTGCTGGTGCTGCTGGTGACTCGTTTGAAAGTGAACGGTTTTATCGCACTGGTGCTGGCCTCGCTTTTGGTGGGCGGCGGAGCCGTCTGGCTCGGCCAGCCGGTCAAGGTGGCTGGTGGTAAGCTCGAGCCGTACACGATGCAAGCGGTGGCAAAGTCAATTCAGGACGGCGTCGGGGCTACCCTTGGCGGGATCGCAGCGGTTCTCGGTCTGGGTGCGATGCTTGGTAAGCTGCTTGCGGATTCAGGCGGCGCCGAAATTCTCGCCAAGCGTTTTGCACTCTGGTTCGGGAGGGATCGCATCCAGTGGTGCATCATGTTGCTAGCGCTCGTGGTTGGGCTCACGACGTGGTTTGCAGTGGGGTTGGTGTTGCTGTTGCCGATCCTGCTAATGCTCACGCGCGAGACTGGGCAGCCTTTTCTGCGCCTGACTTTGCCTCTGCTTTCCTGCCTCTCGGTGATGCACGGAGTCATGCCCCCGCATCCGGGTCCGGTCGTTGCCGTCGACGCCCTGCATGCCAATACCGGACTGGTTCTTTTCTGGGGATTCATCGTGGGGCTTCCAACCGCCGCCATGGCGGGGCCTTTATTTGCCAAGTGGGCCGTGAAACATGTGCAGGCCAACCCGCCAGACCTCGGGGTGCGCGCTGACTCTTTGGCGACTGGTGTGAAAATGCCAGGTTTCGGGCTCACGCTCTTCTCGATCCTGTTACCGGTCGGTTTGATGCTGCTTTCGACCGTGGCTGAACTCACGCTACCCAAAGGTGACGCTGCTCGGGAGGCCATCACGTTCATAGGCAATCCGACGATGGCGTTGCTCATATCGGTGTGCTTCTCGCTCTGGTCTCTTGGATCGAATTGTGGATATTCACTGACTCACCTCTTGAAATCCACCGAGTCGAGCGTTGCGATGGTGGGAATGACGATTCTTGTTGTGGGGGCAGGCGGGGGGTTTGCGCGAGTATTGCGGGACGGTGGTGTGGCGGACGCGATTGGGCGCTTTGGCGATCAAATGCATTTGTCGCCGCTGCTCTACGGTTGGCTGATCTCAGCATTTATCCGTGTAGCCACGGGGTCGGCTACTGTGGCGATCACGACCGCCTCCGGGCTATTGGTCCCTGTGATTGCACAGCACCCGGAACTGACCCAGACGCACGTTGCGCTGATCATTGTTGCCGTGGGCTGCGGGTCGCTGTTTCTTTCACACCTCAATGATGCTGGGTTTTGGATCGTTAAAGACTGTCTTGGGTTGAGCGTTCAGCAGACGTTCAAAACATGGACGGTCTGTGAGACCATCGTTGGGATAGCCGGGATGCTGGTGGCGCTGGCGTGTTTCAAGCTCGTACCTTTGGCGGTCTTGTAGTGCGGCAGCCGGCGCATGCTCCGAGCAGACTTCGCTGCTCGGGTCATCGGCGCGGTTCCTTGCTGGCTCATTAAAGCGTGTCGAGGTTGAGCCGGGCTGTTCCGCTCAGTTGTGGAAGCAGGCTGTGATTGTCCACACCGAAGAAGCGCTCTGCTTCGCTCATTTGCGGCTGAATTTTTCGAGCAGCACTAAGCTTTTCGAAAACTGCTGCAGCATCAGAGAGAAGTGGAAACAATGCACCAATCAGCGATTTGAGTTCCGGTACAAGGATGGATGCGTCCGTTTGAAAGAGGCCGATGCCATCAACGCCCTCGGCGTAGTTTCGTGAGACGCGTTCAAGAAAAGCGCGTGCATTCACTTTAACGCCCCTGCCAGCGACGGTATTCGCTCCGCCATAAATTTTCACCCCATACGCACGGGCTAGATTGACGTAGGTCAGCGCGGTGTCCGGGTATTCAAAGTCCCAGATCCAGATCGGATCTAGCGCGATTTCATCCACCAAACCCTCTTTGAGCCAAGTCACAAGATCTAGTCCCTCCATGAGATTAATTGAAAGCGTCGCTTCGGGAATCCGAACCAGAATGGGCACACGCCGCTTGCTTGCCTGCTCCAATTTGCTGAGCTGCGAACGGAGGTCGCGCATGAAAATGTTGACGGATTCAGAGCGATGCTGGGCCCAGGCATGAAATTCTGGCCCGCCCGCAGACATTTTGCGCGGGTCATCCCGGCCTTCCTTTAGCCACGGGTCTAGTATTCGCGGGTGGTAGCGGGCGATCGGTGGTTGGCGGCAGAAATCCAAGCAAAGGCCATGCGCCCCGATCTGAGCAGCCTCCAGCAGGATGGCGGTCCGCTCGGCGCGATATTCAGGGATGGCGTAACTAACCTTGGTTGCGTCTGTTTGTCCTCCGCGTTGGCGTTCGAACCACTCCGGATGCGAAGCAATATATTTAGAGCAAAGCCCGCCGCCGAGGGCGTCGCCATAGTGACGGTTCATTCCTAACCGTCCATAGATTACCATTTCATTTTGGGCCGAGAATGCGAGGGCAGCTCGAAGCGAGCATTGCTGGCGGAGCGATTCGCCGATCACTTTTGTTTGAGGCCGTGTATCTCCCGCATACCTCGTGGATGTTGGTAGTGCGCTGTGGTAGTCGAGGGTGCTTCGACCAAGCGCCCACATCACATGCCGGATTCCGTGATCAAGATGGGCCTGAAGGCAGTCAGCGGAGTCGTTGCCGCTAGTCAACTGCCGCTGATAGAGCCACTGCCAGAGCTCGGCGATGCCCCAGACCGTTTTCGTTTTGGCGGCCGCTCGGGCGTCTGGGAGTAGCGCTGCAGCAAGGGCTCCTGTGCTGCGAGAGATAAATGCACGGCGTTTCATGATTTTCAGGATGAGAAGTGCGAGTCAGGGAACCTCAAAAAATTACCCGGCGTCATTTGCGCTGCTTGCTGCCAGCATTGTCAGCTGCGGTTCGGATCTGCTGGCTGAAAAAGCATTCTTCTCGATCAAATGCTGCAGATGCGCGAGTTAAGTTGATCGTGGTCAGGGAGTGTACGAAAAGGCGCGGCACTAACCGTGCGCTTCATTGTGGATGGTTGATTCTGGAAAAACAGGCGTACGCGTTGTTGTTCATGGTTGAACCGCAGGATCGCTGCATTGCACAAAAACCGCCTCAGGCTCGGTGCGGCTGAAAGTTAATGAGTGTATGCGTGATTAACACGATTGGGTTTCGAGCAGGAGTTGCAATCTGTATCACAGATACTCCTGCGCCATCAGCGGGGGCGGGATGCAAATCCGCTTTATCAAGTCATCCCAGACATCCTGTCCCTCTAAAATACGTATTTCGACTCGCAAGAAATAGACTGGCACGTCGAGTTGCTGCGGTTTGAGAGGAAAGCGAACGCTGTCTTTTTCCGTGGTAAGCACCGCCGCGAGA
Source organism: Akkermansia muciniphila (assembly GCA_945906945.1). Taxonomy (GTDB): domain Bacteria; phylum Verrucomicrobiota; class Verrucomicrobiia; order Chthoniobacterales; family Chthoniobacteraceae; genus Chth-196. The sequence goes on along the minus strand of CAMDSZ010000015.1, from coordinate 5,340 downwards.
TCTCTTCTGACGCAGCGTGAAAGGAAATGATTGAGTTCTTTTTCACTGAACCTGTGGTGGTCTGCAAACCTTTCGGTGATGTGCAGCTTGCACCCGAGGTCCGTCAGTTTGCGCTCAAAACTTTCCGGGCGTGCGATGCCGGATATTGCGCCGATATGTTTGCCCTGCAGCCATTCGAGCGGCAGTTGCTCGTCCGAATACAGATTCTTTAAGTGCAGTGCTTGGTGCGTCGTTTCAACGATTCCCGCAATCGGGTTGTATTGGCGAATCCGCTTGATGAGTTCGCTTGAATCAGATCCGTCTGACTTAGTGAGGAAAATGTAGTTGGCACGCGACAGGTTCGCTGGCGGTTCACGAAGTGTGCCGCGCGGCAGTAGATGCTCGTTACCAAACGGAGATTGACGGTCGATGAGGCAAATCTCCACCCGGCGATGCAAAGGCAGGTATTGCATGCCGTCATCGAGCAGAAGCGTGTCGCATCCGAAAGTGTGCACGGCTTCGATAGCCGCGCGAACCCGATCCTTGTCGACCAGGACAACGCTGTCTCCGAGCGAGCGCGCAAGCATAAAGGGCTCGTCTCCCGCGAATCTGCTGTCCATGAGCAGACGCTCCCCGTCGTGCACGACCCGCGTCTCCCGTTTGTCCAGCCCCAGCCATTTGCGCTGCAATCGACGCATGAGCGGGGGACGCTTCGATTTGTAGCCTCTGGATAAAATGGCAACGTTTCTTCCAGCGTCCTTCAATGTGCGCGCGAGTTTCTCGACAACAGGAGTCTTGCCAGTGCCGCCAACCGTCAGGTTTCCAATCGAAATCACCAGGCACCCTGGGGTGCGGGATTTGAGAAAGCGTTTGCGATAGAGGGAAAGGCGCATTTGCACAATGCGGCGAAAAACCGTGCTCAGACCCATGAGAAGCAGGCGCAGTAATGCCGCCCGCTTCCCCTTGCGGCGATCAAGGATGACTTCGATCGCGAACTGTTCAAATTCTTCGAGGCGGCGGCCCATGGCTGGTCTTTTGTTGGAGAGTTAGACTGCCAGCCTGTCTCGCCCGGTCACCAGGGGCAGCAGAAAGAGGCCTAGCGGATGCTATCGCACTTGGATTGCGCCTTCGTTGTCAGCCTTGGTGATCACAACCGTTGCATCGCAGCGCGCCGCCTCCTTCATTGCCTGTCCAACTTTTTCGGGATTCTCGAGGCTTACACAGCAGATTGTTGATCCCGAGCCCGAGAGAAAGCCGCCCAGTGCCTCGGCGTTTTCACCGGCGCGAATGACGTCGGGCAAGAATGGAATTAGGGTCTCGCGGAAAGGTTGGTGTAGTCCATCCGCAAATGAACCGCGGAGCAGTGCGTAGTTCTGGGATGCGAAAGCCGCGGTGATGCGGCAGGCATTCGCGCAACTCGCAACCGCTGAGAGGCGCTCGAGGTTTTGCGGAAGTACTTTGCGAGCCTGCGGCGTGCTGATTTCAAAGTTTGGGATCAGGAGCACAAACGCAAGGCTTGAACTCACCTCGAAACGCGCAAGCTCCGAGCCGCCTGCCACGGTGAATCCCCCAAATGCGGCCGGCGCGGCATTATCCGGGTGGCCCTCGAGTCCTGCGCAAAGTTCGAACAGTTCCTTGCGCGAGAGCGGCGAATCAGCCAGCGCGTTAAGTCCCGCGAGCAGTCCTAGGCGAACAGTTACCGAGCTGCCCATTCCGCGTGACGGCGGAACATCGCCCTCTATCTTCCAATCGAACGCGAACGGTTTGATCTTTGCTGTTGCAAAAAAGAACGAGGCGGCCTCTGCGGCCATCGGTCCCGCTGCGGCCGGGGCGGTTGTTTCCTCAGCAGATTTTCTGAAAACTGTAACAAGGTTGCTCAGGCCCAGCGCAACGCCAAGGCAATCGTAGCCGGGGCCAAGATTAGCAGTGGTGGCCGGAACGCGGAAGGTGGCGGATTGAGTCGACATCGAATCGGATGAGATGAGTAGCTTGTTTTCGGACCGGGGTGGAGTTTCTCAGGTGCTGATGTGGGCAGGACTGTGGCTCGGAAGGAGCTCGCAGTCTCTTTGGCGTGTCAGCGCAATGACGGTTACGGGTGCAGAACAACCTTCATCAAGTTTGGCTCGTGACTGTAGAGCCGCTCAAACCACTTTGGACCGTCCTCAAGCGGTGCGAATGCCGAAAGCATGGGGTCGACTCGGATCGCACCCGATGCGAGGAGATCGATGCAGGCGGGGATTTCACCCGAGGATGCGCACGAACCTTGAAGGCGGATTTGGCGTGTCACGACGGACTGGAGAGGCAGATCAATTTTCGGAGCAATGTTGCCAACAAGCGTCACGGTTCCTCCTTTGCGGGTTGATTCGATGGCGGATGTCACGGTTGCAGTGGTGCCCACGCATTCAAAGGCAACATCGGCACCGCGCTTGTCGGTGAGTTCACGGACGGCGGATGGAACGTCTGTTGTCTTCGCGTTGATCACGTGAGTGGCGCCAAGTTGTTGCGCGGTACGAAGGCGCGAATCGTCAACGTCGACCACGATCAGTCTTCTGCATCCCGCGAGATGGGCTGCCTGAAGAGTCAGCAAGCCGATCATTCCTGCACCAACAATGACGGCTGTGTCGTTGAGGGACACCGGAGTGATCGCGACGGCATGTACCCCGACCGAGATGGCCTCGATCATTGCCGCCTTCTCGAACGACAATGAATCCGGAAGCGGATGAAGAATGCGCGCAGGAACAGAAACAAACTCGGCGAAGGCTCCGGCGCGGCGGTAATCGCCGCAGGAAACGCCGAGCACCTGCCGGTTGTCGCAAAGATTGATGTTTCCGCGTTGGCAGAAGAAACAAGTGCCGCACGAAACAGTTGAATCAAAAGTCACTCTCTGCCCGCTCCGAAAGTTTGTGACGTTGGCGCCGACGTCGGCAACGGTCCCAGCGGCTTCGTGTCCCATCACTAGCGGCGGAATTCGGCGCCCCGTGCTCCCGTCGTAACCATGAACATCGCTTCCGCACACTCCGCATGCCTCCACGCGGATGAGAACTTCGTTCGGCCCCGGATCGGGTTTGGGCAGTTCTTGGAGTTCGAGTCGTTTGTATTCGGTGAGAACAAGGGCTTTCATAGCGTGCGGCTGAATCGTGTGGTGAGGTAGGATTCGTAGCGTGATTGCCAGACTGAATGGAAGCTGGATCTCGAAGCGACCACCGATGTTCGTTTCGAGTCAGCCGACTGTTATGGCGTTTTTGCAGCAGGGTGGAGGTCGAACTAAAGCTTCAGCGCTGCTTGTCTGTAATGTTCATCACGGCGGCCCGCGATCCTTTGAATGGTGGCTTCCGTGAGGAAATTCGGCCCGCCTAAGGATTTTGCACCCATGAAAATGGCGGCTGACTTGATGGTCATCTGCATTGCTGCTTTGACCGATTCCGGGGTGGGTCCAAGCGTGATCACTCCGTGGTTGAGTAAAAGAATGACTCGTGGCGGTGCCTGGTGGACGTGAATGTAGGCCTCGGTGCATTCCCGTATTTTTTGAGCCAGCCAGACCCCCGGATCCGCGTAGGGCACTAGGACTGATGCGGGGCCGCAGCAGACAACTTGGTCCGGAAAAATACGGCGCGTGGCGAAGTCCTCGGCAGCGGGCGAGCAGAGGATAGAGGTGACCGAATCGGGATGGGTGTGGCCAACGAATCGGATCCCGGGAAGCGAAAGCAAGTACGCGTGGAACAGAGCCTCCACTGAGGGGCGCTTTGCCTCGGGGTTTTGCCGGCATCGGAGAAGCGCGCTGTCCACGTCATCATCGGAGACTTGGTCGTGTGAAATCAGTTCCAACAGTGGCGCCGCTCGGCATTCCACCAGATCGCTCGGCGTGAGTGTCCCGAGGTTGGATCCGCTGGCCTTCACTAAAAAAGTGTCTGTCCCCAGTGTGGCTGAGGTGTTGCCTTCGCCGAGGATTGTCATCCGGCGGGCCTCGTCACCCAGCCAGCGGGACAGCTCTGCGAGGGTTTCGGCGGGATAATTCATTGAGATCGGCAGTGACAAAAAAACCGTCCTCCCAAGAAGAGAGGACGGGTTGTTTAACTTTGAGATGCGCTACGCGGAACTTTGCCCGGAGTGAGCCGAATCAGCTCGTCACAATCAAAGCTTTTCTTCGAATTCCACCAAGCGCTGAAGCGCTTCCAGAAACTCGCGGAATGCGGGAGCGGGCAGCATGATGGTGTCTCTGCGTCCGCCAACGTCTTCGGTAATTTTCAGAAAACGGCCCCTCTGGTTTTCCTTAAGGTCTAAAAAGAACACCTTGCGCTCGTGGGCAACTTTTTCAGATGCGATAGGTTCAGGCCCTGAACGCTCCCCAGTTTCAGTCGAGTTCATCATATCTCTCTATTTTCTCTAGTACGCTGTTACTCTCCGGCCGACGATGAGCCACCTTGGCGCCCGCCACCTTTGTCAGTTAACTTATGTAAATACTAGATTGAATCAACTCGAATCCGAAGGCCAAGGAACTGAATCGGCTTCCGCGGGGGGATCGGGCGTGTGCGGCTTTTGAGACCCTGTTGCGTGGCGGTCTCTGTGCTCGGGCTGAAAAACGAGGGGTTGCTTTTGATGCTCTGGACTCCAGGGTTTTGCGTCTTCCCTGCCGGGTGCTTGCCGGATTTTAGCTGAAAGAGTGCCCTTCTCGACGGCATTCTGTGTTAGGTCTATCGCGACCACAGCCGCCAATGATTTTTGATCAACCTCTGTCGTTTGTCCCTTTGTATCAGGAGCGTGTGTGGGGTGGGCGTGCCTTCGAGGAGTCTCTCGGACGCAGCCTCCCGTCTCCAAGTCTTTTCGGGGAAGCGTGGGAAATGGTGGACCGCCCCGAAGCGCAAAGCGTGGTGTCGTCCGGTGCGTGCGAAAGTATCTCGCTCAACGTGCTTTGGAACAAAGAACGGGAGCGTGTTTTCGGTCGCAGGGCCCCGGAGGCAGGACGGTTTCCGCTGCTGGCGAAAATCCTCGACGCGAGGGAGACGCTTTCGGTTCAAGTGCATCCTCCGGAAAGTGTTGCGTCAAGGCTTGGTGGCGAGCCCAAGACAGAAATGTGGTATGTGATGGAGGCCCAGCCTTACGCGTGCATTTACGCCGGGTTCCGGCCGGGGGTCGGACGCCGTGAGTTTGAAGAGGCTTTGGCATCGGGCGGGCTCGAGGAGCTGCTGCACCGGATTTCCGTCAAAAAGGGTGACGCAATATTCATACCGAGCGGTCGGTGTCATGCGATTGGCGGGGGATGTCTCATTGCCGAGATCCAGCAGAATAGCGACACCACCTACAGGGTGTTTGATTGGAACAGACTGGGAACCGACGGGCTTCCTAGGCAGCTACACGTAAGGG
>CAMDSZ010000014.1 GCA_945906945.1 Akkermansia muciniphila | reverse complement strand
TATGCTTTCATGAACAACTCGCCCCTCAAAAACAGCGGGGTCAACACGGACGCCCTCCCTATCGTAGTCCCCATCCTCGCTGTGAAATTCGGCTTGGTATTGCTTCCAGAGCTGCAGCGCATCCCAACCTTTTCCCGGCGGAATGAGATGTGCGGTGATTCGGGCTTTTGGCACCTTGACGCCCATCAAGGCAACATGCCGCCTCCCGCTGGAGAGCTGCCGGGCGAGTTCACGGTCGAAATAAAGGCGCGGCGGGAGCGGATCAAGCTGTAGCGTTGCTTCAAACGGCTGCTTCAAGGTCGAACCATCTTCCGCCCGCAGGCCCTTCTCCAAGCGCACCCGGTAGTCCACACCCGGTTGGAAATCGCCCACCAGCACGATGCCCTTCCAATTTCGGTACACCTTCAACTCGTCAACGGGCGGGGTGACGAGAGACTGCGCGCTCGAAAGCCGTTTTATTTCCTCGTCCCAAATCGGCTTTGAGCAGTTCAAAGTCAAACGCGTTTTTTCCAGGGGCTTCTTGGAAAGCAAGGCCGACTCGACCTTCAATGAAACCACATTTCCCATGGCGATGCGTTGGAGCGAATCGGATTCCGCCAATGCTCCACCACGTGCACGCTTTAAATCCAATTCAAAGCTCCAGTGCTTGCCTTCATCCAAGGACCGCTGCGGCGCGACAACCCAGTCATTCGAGCCGTCCATGAAGACGAGCACGGCAGCCGGCGGCTCCTTCGAGGCTTTTTCCTTCCACGTCAAAAGACGTTCCTGAAACGAATGGCGTGGAGCCCGCTCCACGGCGCCCGCCGCGATCCGCACGCCATCGTCTGACACGAACCACGCGGCGGCTCGAAGCTCATCAGGCTTCACGTCGTCATTGAATGTCACGCGGACACTCGCATTCGCATCCAGCACCATGGCCGAGGGACTGTCACTGCTTCCACGGCGGCCGTTAACGCGGGATTGAAGGACGCCAAAGCTGGGCGTCTTCCTTTCCCGTTCGATTTCCGGAGGCGGCTGGATCGGTTGACCGCCCGAATCTTTCAACCCCGGCCGCGGGTCAAACCGCAGTTTCACTCCAAGATCAAGACCCGATAAAAAGCGGATCGATCCTGTGGAAGGACTCGTCCATTGAAATTCATACGGAACTTTTGGCTCCACGAGAATAGGAGGCTCATCCGAGGGGGTCTCGTCCATCCGGCTGGAAAACTTGACGCCCACCGTCTCGCCCTGAGCAAGCTCCTCAGAAGGCGTCACCAGCTTGAAAGTCGGCCCGCCCGCCGCGAGCAGGGCGGTTTGAAAAAAACAGAGCATCCATCCGGCGATCTTGATCATAGTATGCGTGTACAAAGTTGTAGCCCATGTTGTTAAGAACTCCAGCTCCTACGAACTGGCTTCTGGCATGTGATCCGAGCCTCCGTTTTGGACGCCTTGCTTTCGCTTGATCTACTTTGCGCAGACCATCAGTCTGACCGCGTTCTCAAACTGCTTATGATGACTTCTAACATCGGATTTGTCGGTCTCGGCCGGATGGGCGCCAACATGGCGCGTCGACTCAAGGATTGCGGCTACACCGTCAGCGCGGTCTTTGATATGAATCGCACGCTCACGGAGACGCTTGCCTCGGAACTTGGTGCGGCCCCCTGTAAGACGCTTTCAGCAGTCACCGCAGCCTCGGACGTGGTCATCACGGTGGTGACCGATGATGCGGCAATGCGTTCGATTTTTAGCGCGGGCGAAGACAGTTTGCTCGCGGGCGCGAGCGGCCGGGTTTTTATCAACTGTGCAACCGTTTCCCCAGCTGTGCATGTGGAAGTGGAGAAGCTGGCCGAAGCCGCAGGTGCTCATTCTCTGGAAGGCTGCATGGCGAGCAGCATCACGCAAGCACGCGAGGGCTCGCTGTACCTCATGATCGGAGGCAAGCCAGAGGTGTTCGACTCGGTCAAAGCGATTCTCGAAAAACTCAGCACAAACATGCGCTACGTCGGGCATGCAGGAGAAGCAGCCAAGGTGAAGGCTTTGGTAAACATGGTGATGAACATCAACACGGCGGGCCTCGCCGAAGGACTGGGTCTCGCATCCGCACTTGGTCTGGATTTGTCCATGATCCGTGAAGTGTTCTCGCAGACCGGCGCGGCCTCCCGTGTTCTGGTGACCGACGGCGAGGACATGCAGAACCGGGATCACTCCTGCTTTTTTAGCGCCGCGCACGCAGCCAAGGACAGCGGGATCGCCCTGCAGCTCGCGCAGGCAGCGGGACTCAGCCTTCCGCTTGCGACGGCCACCAAGGAACAGTTCGAGCGGATGACCGCACAGGGCTTTGGCGAACTCGACAAATCAGGCATCGCGGAGCTGACGTTCCCAGGGCGCGGATCGGGCGCGAAATAAACCGCATTCAATTGGGATTGGATTCCACGCCTGGCGCGTTTGCCAACCGGCTCATCATGGCTTGCATGCTCTTGTCACGAGCTGCGGCGCAGACCGCGTCGTTTTCTGCGGGTAGCGTTTCGATCCAGTGCAAGGTGTCCGCGCTACCGATGCTCCCGAGTGCGTCGAACGCCGACACCCGCTCTGCAACGTTTCTTGTAATGCACAAGCGTTCGCAGATCACGGGCTCCACCTCCGCCCATCGCTTGGCAGCGACAATTTCAAACGCCGATATCCGATTGCGCACATGCGCCGCTGGGCTTGCAGCCATCTGAAGCGCACACTTTCGAGCCAACGCCCACAGGTGCGTATCATCCGGATTGATTTCCGCTATCGCAATGAGCGCCGCCCCGCATAGCGGCCGGGTGACGTCTCCCTCCATTACATTGGAAAGCAGTTTCACCACGAGGGCTGTACCCTGAGCCGACAGATTGCAGCTACCCAGATGCAGAAGCGCGAACTCACGTTCCGCCTCCGGCAGCGAAGTGTCAGCCACCAAGTTTACGAGCCCGTTTTCGACTTCAGAAACCGACGCGGCCAACACCGCTCCACAGCGCAACCAGTGAAGAGCCTCGTCGACACCAAGCAACCATTCCCCCTCCTGCGCAGGATCGTATTTCCAAGCTTGCCTCAGGAACGCCCAAACTGGCGCCCGAAGTTCGGCATCCGACTTGCGGGGATCCGTGTTGAGTATTCCCGCAATCAAAGGCGGAGCGGCCCTCACGCGCGACGCCTGCACCTCCTCGGATGCTTCAAGATCTGGCTGCGTTTTATCAAGGCTCGCAGCCCGCCGTAATTGAGGACTGTCAAACAGAGCAACGGCTTTGGCGTCCATGAACAAGCTGCACAAAAAAAGAGAAATGATACGAAACGCGCCCATGAAAACTCGATTGCGACGAAACAAGATCCGCGAGAAATGCATGTGTAATGTGGCCTTGACGTAGACGGTCTGAAACTGCGTGCGCGAACAAACCGAACTTCTCGCAGGGGCCGCTGCTTCAAGAACAGGCCGCTGGGTGCGCTCGTACCCAAACATCGGAGCACGACACCGCGCCGGATGCGGCAGTGCCGCGAAAAATGATCTCAAGTTCCGCAAGTCCACCGAGCAGCCTCACCAAGGTCCCTACCGCTGCGCATCACACGTAAACCCCGCGACCCGCGCATCGATCTTTGTTCTTAGGGAAGTCTAAAAATGCGGATCCAATCGCTGGTAAAATTCGTCGCTGGATCTAAAGCGCCAAAAGCGCGACTTTGCGACGACCACGGTCGATGCTTGGGTATGCTACGCAGGATGTCCACGTTCTCAAAAAAGCGCTCCATCTAAAACCCCTGGGACCTCGTAGCCCCAGCTGCGCGCAGACGAGGATTGCACCAAAAACGTGACGCAGCGGCGAAGCGGCCAATGAGGGCAACTCATCTCGAGGAAAAGACGTTTATGCGCAGCTGGGGCTGCGCGCTCCCAGGGGGGAGGCGGTGATTTGTGCGAATCCGCTTCAATCGCTCTTTCAAACCAAAATTAACAAATCCGACCATTTTCGACAGTCCCACTACCGGCTGCGAAACCACTCGCAAAATATCAGCCACGGGCAACGGTCAACGCCCTGACACTTTTGGGCCTTCCTCGCCCGAGCGCTCTCGCACACGCGTCCAGCGTCGCCCCCGTAGTCAAAACATCATCCACCAAAACCACGTGCCGCTCCGCGATCCGTCCACAGCCGCCCGCGCCCCGCGCATCCCTCGCATTCCGAAGACGGAACGCCGCGCGAAGGTTCCCCAGCCTCTGGCTTCGCCCGAGTCTTGCCTGGCTGCCCGTTTCACGCACCCGCTCCAAAACATCGCAGACTTCTATCCCCGCCCGCCTCCCGAGCTCCGCCGCCACAAGCCCCGCCTGGTTAAAACCCCGCTCCCGCAACCGTGCCCGATGCAACGGCACAGGCACCAACACCTCAACGGGCGGGTCCCGCATCCGCAGGTCCGCCAACCCCTCCTGCATCCAATCCGCAAGCAGCCCGCACAGATGCACCCTCCCCTCGTACTTGAAAGAGTGCACCACCTCCCTCACCACACCGCTCGCCCGCACTGGCGCCACCGCGCACTCAAACGCAGGCGACAACCGCAGACATTCCGCGCAAGGTCCGCAAAATCCGCCCCCTTCGATGGCTCCAGCAAAGCTGCGCGAGCAACAAACACACAATGTACCTCGCGGCCGCTCCACCCGAACCGAACAATCAACGCACAAAAAACCACCCGTTTTACTCACCTCTCCACAAGCTACACAGACGCACGGAAACAGCGCGTTGACAAAATTCTTCAAGGCCTTTGCGATCCAGATGCGGAGCCCGTGGTCACCCACAGAAAACGCATCCAAACCCGATGCCAACACAGCAGCTGGCGAGGTGCGTCTTTGTTCACGCTGAAGCCTCTGCAACGTTCGCGCATCGGTGCTGTCTTCCGGATCTTGACGGTCTTTTCTTTCCTTCATTTTGCTACTCTTGTCTACGAGGCCGGAAGGTCTTGAAGGGGTGAAAAATTTTGCGCATTGCATTGTAGCCTGCTCGCAGCTGACAGTCCGCGCTGAGCGTCATGTCCGTCACATGCGAGTGATGGCGATTCCGTTTTTGTTTCTGCCCAGAAGGAAGCGATGCTGGGACGTTCCGCTCCCTGGGAGGCCCGAATCGACTGATTCGTAAGCTTCGCCCGATTTGCAGGGCAAGACGCATTCAGCGCTGAGGCTTGATCAGCCAGCTCAAGCTTGACCAACATCACCGCAGGAAATTGCATGGACGCATGCCAGTTGTTTTGCTGTTTTTTCTAGTCTCATTATTTGTTTCAGATGCTGCGCGTGCGGTCGCACACGATTCTGTGCAGCAGAAGGTTTTTTGCGGCTACCAAGGCTGGTTCAGGGCCGAGGGAGATGGAAGCGGCTTGGGATGGGTGCACTACGGGCCCGGCAAACGGTTTGCGCCCGGCACCTGCAGCATCGATCTCTGGCCCGATTTATCAGATTTTCCGCCCACAGAACGTTATCCTTCGCCATTCCGATTTGAAGATGGCACGACGGCGGAGCTTTTCAGCAGCCTCAACCCCGCAACCGTTGACCGCCATTTCCAGTGGATGCGCGAATACGGAATCGACGGCGCCTTCCTCCAGCGGTTTGCAACCGAACTTGCGGTCCCAAAGGTGCTGGCCGGAATGACCACGGTGTTGAACCATTGCACCGCAGCCGCCAACGCGCATGGACGCGCGCTCATCGTGATGTACGACCTTTCAGGGCTTGCGCCCGAACATTTCCAGCGCGTCTCCGAGGACTGGCTGCGGCTGGTTAAGGCAGGGCAGACGCAGCAGCCTTGCGCGCAACATCACGAAGGTAAGCCTCTGGTTGCGCTTTGGGGGCTGGGATTCCGGGACCGTGCGCCGGGATTCGCGGAATGGAGGACCCTGCTAGAGACCTTCAAATCGACGGGTTGTTCAGTAATGGTCGGAGTTCCTGCATTTTGGCGGGAACTCAAAGGAGACGCCATCCAGGACGCGGAGTTGCACGACCTGATCAAGCTTGCGGATATCATCAGTCCATGGACCGTTGGACGGTGCAGCGCACCGGAGAATGCCGCAGTGTTTGCAAGGAAAACTTGGGAGCCCGACATCGCATGGTGCACAGCTGAGCGCAAACTCTACTTGCCGGTGATTTTTCCGGGCTTCAGCTGGCACAACCTGTCGGCGTTACGGGGCCAAGATGCTCCTTTGAACCAGATCCCGCGTCGGGGCGGAGACCTTTTTTGGCGTCAGGCTGTCGAGGCCAAAAGGGCGGGAGCCAGCTCGCTTTACATCGCGATGTTTGACGAGATCGACGAGGGAACCGCGATTATGAAATGCGGGGGCCGCACACCTGCGGGAGAAAGCCCTTTCGCGGACCTTTCGGATGTCCCTAGCGACCACTACCTCTGGCTCAGCGGCCAATCCGGTCGCGTATTGCGTGGTGAAATCGCGCCGTGCGACCAGCAGCCCCAGCGGCCCTCTGCGGCCACAGTTGCCCAATAACACGTGCCCGGGGACTGCTGCACGCCAGGACTACTGCGCGCTATGGAGGCGAATCGCGCCGCACGGACGGCGTTGCCAAAAGCCAAAGGCAAGCATTACACGACCTGCGGCAATGCATGCGGGAAGAAAGTGGAGGGCGAGTTCCTGCGCCTTGATCTCCTCCGCTTGCCAAACAGTCCCTCGGGAGCGCAACTTTTATCTCAGGCGGGTGTTTGGAATCCGAGAACCCACACCGTCCAGATGGTAACAAGGAAAACCCTAAAAATTGGAGACAAGCTGCGCCGCGTCAGACTGCCGCTGCTAGCCGCTATCCTAAGCCTTGGCGGGGCACTGGCCTTCGGCGTTGAGGCAACATCCCTCGCCTCGAAGCGTGCGGCAAAGGCCAAGGCTGCACAGCATGAAACGCCGCGCGTCACCCTTAAGAAGTCGCTGCCGGCGACCCCTTGGCGCACGTGGACCAGCCACGAGATTTCACAGAAAGAGGCTGAGCTGGTTGCGTACGCAGCCGGTGCGATCGAAATCCGCGAACAAAACGGAAGGACGACGACGGTCCGGCTCGAATCGCTCACGCCCGAAGACCGTGAATTCGCACAGAAAGCCAACCGCCTTCTGCCTGGCGCGTTCGTACCTCCCTCGGAAGCGGCAGCACAAATCGACGCCCTGGTGAAAGCAGGCTTGGATAAAGCGGGACTGAAACTCAACTCGCCGACCGCCGAGGAGCAGTTCGTGCGCCGGATCTACCTGGACGTTGCCGGACGGATTCCAACGGCGACAGAAATGCAAGTTTACCTTCGGGACGAAAGTCCTTCCAAGCGCGCCAGGTTGATCGACGATTTGCTGCACTCAGCCGGGTACAATTCGCAAATGTTCAACTGGCTTGGAGACATGCTGCGGCTCAAAGACGATTTCGGGAAGGGCGTGCTCTCATTCGTTTACCAGGAATGGATCAAGGAGCGGCTCGAGGAAAACACGCACTGGGACACTTTCGTCTACGAACTGCTCACCGCCGAGGGGCGCATCTCGAGCACGGGACCGGTGGGCTATCTACTGAGGGATCGTGGGATGCCCCTAGACAACCTATCGAACACACTCACTACGTTTCTTGGCGCGAACGTGGCATGCGCCCAATGCCACGATCATCCGATGGCAGAGTGGACGCAGCGCAACTTTTACGAAATGGCCGCCTTTTTTGGCGCTACCGCACAGATCAACGACAACAAGGCCGCGATCAAAATTTCCAGAGGCATTCTCGATAAGAAAATGGCGCGCGTGATTTTGGGCCCGAACATGGCCAAGGTAGACACCCTGCCGGAAAACCGCATGACTTTCCCAGCGGACTACGCCTACAAAGACGCGGCACCGGGCGAAACGGCGCACCCACATTGGATCTCATGGACCAAGGACCAGACTTCTTCCGGGCCGGATTTTCCAGGCGGCATTGCAGAGGATCCCGAAAAGATGCGGGATCAGTTCGCCGTCTGGCTCACGAACCCGGAGAATCCACGGTTTGCGCGCGCGATTGCGAACCGGATCTGGAAAAAACTCTTCGGGCTTGGAGTGCAGGAGCCGATATCGGACTTGGATGATCCAAACCAGGCGTCCAATCCGGCGCTGCTCAAACATCTGGCGGATGAGATGAAGCGCGTGCACTTCGACCTCCGCGAGTTCCAGCGCATCGTGCTCAATACAGCGGCATATCAGGCGCAGGCGAGCGTTACGCCGGATTTGGAGGCGGGGCCCTACATGTTTCCCGGACCGGTGCTCCGGCGAATGAGCGCCGAACAAGCGTGGGATTCGATTCTGACGCTTGCCATTGGAACAGACCTAGACAGCTACAAGCTCAGTCGGGCGGACGGCGTTCGAAAAATGGATATTCCCGAGGATCCACCTTCACCTGCGGCGATGCGGGCTAAAGCCGAGATGCTTGAAAAGGAAAAAACTCGGCGCTCTGAACGAGACATCTACACAGGCGGAACGCCACCCAGATCCGGAAGACTTACGCTTGCGCGGGCCTCAGAGATTCAGCAACCGGCCAGGGACGCGCATTTCCTTAGAAACTTCGGGCAGTCTGACCGGATGATCGCGGATTCAAATTCCGTCGAGGGGGGCGTGACACAGGCCCTGCTGATGATGAATGGCGACGTGCAGAACATCGTGATGGGAAACAAATCCGCATTGATGCAGGGGGCCATGGCCTATTCCGATCCGCGCAAACAGATCGGGCACCTGTACCTGAGCTTTCTGGGCAGGAACCCTTCGGAAGCTGAGCTCTCATTCATGCAGCAACAACTCGCAAAGGACTTTTCCATTGGCGATCTGGCATGGGCGTTCCTCAACACCCGCGAGTTTATCTTTGTGCAATAGCCCCGACAAACAGTTGCTTAAAACGGCCGGATTAAACAGCCGCGACACCGTCGCAAAGCCACACTACAAAACAGAATTTCCGTCGAAGCAATCCCCTCACAAAACCATGAAAGAATTTACCAGCCGTCTTGATTGTCTTGAGCGCCGTGCATTCATGGAGCGATGCGCGCGACTCGCACTTGGAGTTACGGTATTGCCCGCCTTCGGCGCAGCTAAGGAGCAAGGCGCGGAACCTCAGACATCGGCACCGCAAGTGAAGCCGAGTGGTTTTGGCTCAGCAAAACACATTATCTTTCTCCAGTTGCGCGGAGGAATGAGCCACATCGACACCTTCGATCCGAAGGAGGGCAAAAGCAAAGGACCGAAAGGTGCGCTTTCCACAAAGGCCGGTTTCCAAATTTCCGCCTTCCTGCCGAACACGGCCAAGGTGGCACAGGAAATTTGCGTGATCCGCTCGATGACCGCGAAGGTCGGAGTGCACGAGGCCGCCTCGTATTTGATGCGAACTGGGTACGACCCGCGCGGAACCATCAAGCATCCAATGCTTGGCGCATGGGCGCAGCATTACCTCGGGACAAGCCATGCGTCGATCCCCTCAAGCGTGTGCATCAACGGCAATGCGGACAGTGGCAACGGATTTTTTCCTGCAACCTACACCCCACTGGCGATTCTCGATCCGTCGGAGGGGCTGCAGCACGCCCAAAATCGCGAAGGCATCGGGCGCGTGGAGAGCAGGCTGGATATCTCCCGGGAGGTGGACCGAGCGTTTTTGGAAAAGTATCCAGACTCGAACGTCGGGGCGTACAACGCTTTTTACGATGCGACGGTGCGGCTGATGAAGAGTTCGGATTTAAAGGCGTTTGACTTGTCGTCCGAGCCGCAGGCGGTGAAAGCGTCCTACGGGGAGTCGGATTTTGGAAAGGGCTGCTTGCTGGCCCGACGACTTTTGCAGGCGGGCGTGCGCTTCATCGAGGTCAAAAGCGGCGGCTGGGACATGCACAATAATTTGGAGGAAGGCATGGAGGAGGGGCCCGGAGCGGAATTCGACAAAGCCTACGCCGCGCTCATCCTTGATTTGAAGTCGAAGGGTTTGCTCGAAAGCACGCTCGTGGTGGTGGCCACGGAGTTTGGGCGGAAGCCCGAGTTTTCGGGGTCTGGCCGGGGACATTATCCGAAGGTGTTTTCGACTGTGCTTGCGGGGGCGGGAATCCGCCGGGGATATGTGCATGAGGGTAGCGATGCGCTGGGTGCGGAGCCCGTTGGTCAGGGCGTCACGGTGGGCAACTTCCATGCAACCATCGGCTGGGCGGCTGGTCTTCCCTTGGACCAGCCCGCAGTGGCTCCGAATGGGCGTCCGTTTTCGGTTGGCAACCGTGCGCAGCCCGTTGCAGCGGTTTTTGCGTAGACGCAGGGCGGGATGCGTTTAAAGTCGGGAGCGTGAAGCGTTCGCCATTATCGGTATGGCAGTTTGCGGTCATTGCAGTGACCGGACTACTGGGTTGGAAATTTGGGCGCTTAGAGCCGCAGGAAGCGGCCAGACCGGCGGCAGTACCGGGGATCGGAGTAGCGTTCCCGAGCGTAGCACCGGCCCAGCAGGCAAAGCAGACCGAGCAAAAAGCGGTGGATGAGGGGCACATTCTTTATAAAGGCAAAGTCCTCCGGGACCCAAAGGCCTTTATGGTTGGCGCGCTTTCGGGCCAGCGTGTTCTGAGGTTTGCGACAGCCGAAGCTCTGGAGAGTTTTTTAAAAAAAGCAGGCGGCCGTTTTCCAGTTATGGATCGGATGGACTCTCTTCTGGCATTGCGCATCCGAACGGACGATCCAGCGGGTCTGGATGCGATGCTCGATGGCAGCGTGGAAACCGGGTTTATCTTTCCGGTCATTCCCCCGAACCCGCGCGGAGGAGAGGTGCAATCCAACGCAGTGCCGCTTGGTGAAGGATTGCTCGCCTGGCTTGGAGTGCAAAAGGTGGACTCTTCCTGGGGCGCTGGAGTCAAGGTGGCGTTACTCGACACGGGCGTGGCGCCCCATTCCACATTCGCAGCCGAGATCAAGAACGTGATGGTTGTGGAAAGCGCGGTTGGGCCTGAGGGCTGGCATGGCCACGGCACGGCAGTTGCCTCGCTCATTACGGGAAAACTTCGCGGCGTGCAGGGCGTGGCTCCCGGGGCTGATCTCACGTCCTACCGGATCTCCGATGACAAGGGGCGCTCCGACACCTGGAGCATGGCTGCTGCGATTCGGCGGGCGGCGGACGAGGACAACCAGGTCATTTCAATTTCGATGGGTTCTTACGGGGACAGTCAATTGGTTCAGGGTGCGGTCGAATACGCTCTTGGGAAAGGAGCGGTCATCGTGGCGTCGGCTGGAAACGACAGCTATGAAAAGCCGACCTTTCCAGCGGCATATCCCGGGGTGGTGAAAGCGGTCGCCGTGGACGCGCTGGGGGAACACTTGCTGTTTTCAAACGCAGCCGACGAGTTTGCAATCGCCGCTCCTGGCTGGTCGGTCAACGCGGCTTATCCGGATGAAACCGTGGTTGAATTTTCGGGCACCTCGGCGTCCGCGCCGATCATTTCGGGCGCCGTGGCCGCTGTGATGACCAAGGCTGGAAAGGACGGCGCGCGCCTTGATGCCCGCGAGGCTTTGGAATTGGTATTCGCCTACGCCAACGAGGCAGGAGCCGCGGGAGTGGATCCGCAAACAGGCGCGGGTACTGTGAATCTGGGGCGCATTTTTCGTAGAAATACCCCAGGCATCGAGGACGCAGCCGTGGCTTCCCAAGTCATTTATCCCTCGGATGGAAACGCCGCAGGCGCAGTGGAAGTTAACGTCCAGAACCAGGGCACGTCGACGCTCAACAACATCCTGCTAAGCGTCACAACGCCCGTAGGCATCTCGAAATTCAGCGTAAACACCCTTGAGCCGGGAGCCGTACACACGTTGCGTTTAGATCTTCCATCGGCGCTGTTCGGCTCGAGCGCACCCGTCACCGTCCAATCAGAGATCCCGCAGCAGGACATCGATATGCGCAACAACGCGCGTAGAAGCGTGTTCACAAAGTCCGTGAACAAACCGTGAGCCGCTCAGTTTCTGCTTACGAGCCGTCTGACGAGTTGACACCGATCTCCGAAGCCGAAACAAAATCGCACTGCGCACCATCATCAGGATACCTCGCTTCCGAGGCACTCTTATGCACAGCTTGGCGTGCGCGTCACCCAAGCCGTGAGTCGACTGTTTAAGCTTCGGCTACACCCGCTCCAGCTTCACCGGGTAAGTCTGCTGCGAGGCAAACTGAGCCACATAAATGCTGCCATCCTTGTCGACCACCAAGTCGTGCGGATGCATGAAGGTGTCGCCTTTGTGCTCCATCGTCCGCAACACTTCGTCCGGTCCGTACTCGGGCGCGGTGCCGCCTATGTTTGAAACAACCCGCAAATCGGAATCGAGCACGGAGACAAACCCCCGGCAGTTCCTATCCTTCGGCCAGTTGTCACCCAAATGCGCCACAAAATAGTGGCTGCCATGACGCCGGACCTGGCGCGGATTGCCGCCCGGCAAATCCACTCTTCCGAGCTTTTCGCCCGTCTGGGAAAGCCGCAGCAAATGCTGCTGATCGCTCATTGCAATCAGCAAGGTGGCATCCCGTGAAGATGCGCCGTCCACCATCCCGCCGTGCGGCCCCCAGTGCCCGATGCCCCCCTCAGCGCCGCCGAAGATCCGGACAAATTTTCCCGCAGCATCGTAATGCGTGATGAAATCCCGGCCGTAACCGTCCAGCACGAAGAAGCCGCCGTCGGGCAGATGCAACGTCCATGAGGGCTTGTACTCCGCCTCAGTGCCGTACTTGCCGCTCTTTTGAGGCCACAGCCATTCGTCCAATATCTCGCCCTCCAGCGTGGCCTTCACCACTCGGTGCGTTTGAAGATCCGTGATGAACAACACCTCACGAGCCTCCTTGCCACCCTCGCGCACGATCGAAAGTCCGTGCGCCCCGGGAAACGCGTTGCCCCATTTATGCACCAGCTTTCCGGATCGATCGTAAACGATGACGTTGTTCGCCGTGTGGTCGGTCAGCAGGATGATGTGTTCCGAAGAGGCGTCGCACACAATTCCGTGACAATTTTTGACAGGTGTTGCGTCTGTTAAATGCCCCCATTGCGGCACGACTCGGTACCGAAACTCCCCCTGCCCCAAAACCTCCGACGCCTCGGAGCCGCCCGCCAGCATCGGAACAAGCCCGAGCGCCGATGCACCATGAAGCAGAAAGCTGCGCCGCGAAAAGCTGCTCGTGCCGGACCTTGAAGGATATTGCATCGCGCGTTTTAGTATCGTCCCAACCGATCTTACAAGCCGGCATCCAACGCTGGGAAAGGGAATTCTTTAGAGGGCGCGTGCTGTTCGCGCATGATCTGGCGCATCGCGTTCACGATGTCTCCGTGTTCGTGGGCCACATTTTTAGCCTCGGTTGGGTCGGCGCGCAGATTGTACAACTCAAGCGCTTGATCCGCTGCGGGCACGCCCTTTTTCTTCGAAAGATTCACGCGCACCCCCTTCCAGTCGCCGACGCGAACCACCTGGTATCCGAGGTATCCCGAAAACTCACGATACAGGAACGGGCGCTCGGGCTGGAACCGTCCGAGCAGCGTTGGCGCCATGCTGATTCCATCAAACTGCGGTAATTCCGCGCCGCGTGAAGCGACATTTCCAGACAGTTCGATAAAGGTCGGAATCCAATCCTCGAATCCGGTGATGCGTTCGCTTTGCGTGCCGGCTTGCACATGCCCCTTCCACCGCACGATGGCCGGCACACGAAACCCTCCCTCCCAGAGAGAGCCCTTGCCGTCCCGCAACCCGCCCGAGGAATTGAAAAATAGCGCATCCGTTCCGCCCAGTCCCTGATGCGTTCCGTTTAGCGGGCCGTTGTCGCTTGAGAACACGAACACGGTTTGTTCATCCAGTCCGAGTTCACGCACGACGTCCATCAACCTGCCGACGTCACGATCCATTCGCGTGATCATCGCTGCGTACGCGGCTTTGGGCTGGTGATGCGGAAGGTAGCCGTGGTCCCCGACGTAGGGTTCATCCGACCACTGGCCCGCGTATTCGCGCAGGGAGTCCTCGGGGACCTGCAACGCGAGGTGAGGAACGGTGGTGGGCCAGTACAAGAAAAACGGCGCGTCCTTGTGCGCCTTCACAAACGCGCACGCCTCCTCGGCAATGAGGTCGGCCGAATACTCCGGCCCCTGATACTGCCGGTAAGACTCGGGCTTGTTCGGATCGCTTCCCTCGGGAAGCTTTCCGTGCGCCGAGAAAGCTTGGTTGGAAAGAGGCCGCTTTTTGTCGTTGTCCCAAAGGTATGTCGGAAAAAAGTTATGCGCCACGGCTTGGCAGTTGTAACCAAACCATCGGTCAAACCCTTGTTTGAGCGGTTCACCGGAAGTGTCAGGGCCGCCCAGGCCCCACTTTCCGAATCCACCTGTCGAATACCCGCGCTCCTTCAGAAGTCTGGGCAAAGTGACTGTCCCCTCGGGGATGGGGTACTGGCCCTCGGATTCTTTACGCAACTGCCGGTTGTCCCTGACGAAAGCGTGGCCCGGGTGCATTCCAGTCATCAGCACGCAGCGCGATGGAGCGCAGACCGCGTTGCCCGAATAGTGATGGGTGAGCCGCATGCCCTCCGACGCCATGCGGTCTAGGTTCGGCGTGCGGATGCGCTTCTGTCCGAAACATCCCAGATCGCCGTACCCAAGATCATCGGCGAGGATGAACACAATATTAGGCGGCCTTTGCTCTGCGGCTGCGGCCAGCGACGGCTGGAAAAGCGCGGAGGCGAGTATGCCTAGGGACGCTAGGCTTTCATAAACTCTGGAAACTTTGGAGCGATCAGATTTGTTCTGGGGTGTTGTGTTCATAGGGGGCGATCAATGGGGGAGGCAAACTGTGGCGTTGGTTTGTCCATGGAGTTTACCGTAAGGGTTTAATCTGGGGCCCAAAGTCCAGAGAAGCCTTATGGAAGTGAATTGCAACTGCGAAAAACGGTAACAGCTCAAAGGGGATGCCTTGCAATGTTCTGTGAGCACCCGCCTGGTTATTTCAGGGGTCAGAGCACAATTTTTTGATCCTCACTAGCGTAGCGCCCTAAGCCATGTAGGTTGCTGGATGGAACTGCCGCCCCGGGATCCTTTCGGTGATTATTTGCAGGGACTAGACCTCCTGCAAAAGCTTGAAAAAAAGCGACGACAAGTTGAAGAAGCGCGAAATCGAAATCCCGAATCGGACGTCGATTGGGAGGCTGTGGATGAAAACGTCAAAAGGGGAATGGAACGCACCCTCGACCTGCTCTCCACCTACGAGGCGGAGATGGAGGCGGTCTTGCGAACCGTTGCAGACCGTGCGGACGAAGGCCGCCAACTTTTTCTGCGCATATCCGACAGCTACCACTCTCTAAAGGGGCAGATGCCGGAAAACTGGGAGTCCCATGACGGGCACGAACAAGCCCTGTGGCGCGAGGTCTCCGAAACCTACGCCGCCCTGTACAAGATTTGGTTCTCCACCCTAACCTCAGAAGAGCGCAGTCACCTGGACCGTTCCTAGCGGATCCTCTCGCCAGTTTGTATCGGGCTTTCCCGGGTCAACGCTTAAAAGCCTTAAAACGCTTAAGGCGCCAAGTACGCCAAGTGCGCCGGTCCACTCGGCAAACCGCGTCGCTGTCCGCCCTCTCCTTAAAAATCAACACGCAACCCGACAAGCACGCCGCGTCCGGGCAACGGGGCGACATCCTTCAGAAAGGACGTGTGCACACGGGCATCCCGGTTTGTGAGGTTTGTTCCGCGCACATAGGCCTCAAAATTGGTGGGCCCCGCCTTGAACTGGTAACTCACCGATGCGTTTAAAAGCGTATAGCTCGCAGTGCGAGTTTCGTTTTCGGCAGTGAGATTCTGCCGCGCCACATATTGCGTCTCGAAGCGCGACTGCAATCCGTTCCAATCGTGCACAAGCGCCGCCTGCGTACGCAGGGGCGTGATGCGAGGCAAAGAACGGTCCGTGCTCTGGTCGAGCGCACGCACGTAGTCGGTGCGGAGATCGAGGTGAAGTCCCTGCATGACCTTGCGGCTTGAGTCATCCGCGGCATCGCCCTGCTTCCCGTCGGCCAAACGCGGCTCCACAAGGTGGATGACCACCTCGGCCTCGGCACCGTACAGCTGCGCCCGGGTCGCCTTGTACTGATATTCAGGCAGCTCTTCGCCGTCCACATCCACATCGTTGCCGGTCGGCGAGAGCGCGATGAATCGGCTGAATTTGTTCAAAAACACACTCATGCTCCCCGTCACTCGCCCCGTCTTCTTGCGAAGCGACAAATCGAACGTCAGCGCCCGCTCCATCCCGAGGCCTGTGTAGCCGCGCTCATACGTGCCGGTCGCATGATGCGCCCCATCAGCAAACAGCTCCGTGCTCGTCGGAGGCCGCTGCGTGAGTCCCGTGTTCAACGCCAGCGCATACTGCTTGTTGAAGTCATACACAACGCCACCGGACAAGCTCACGCCGTTAAACGCTTTCGAACGAGAGGTGAACTCCACGCGCTCCGGATTCTCGAGGGCTTGCACGGTCGTCCGGTCAAAGCGCGCACCAAACTGGTACCTCAAGGGATCCAGCGCGATTTCTTCGAAAAGAAAGATCGAATGCATCCTCGTCTTGTTTGTCGGCATCAGCAGATGCTCCACATCCGAACTGCTGGCGGCGATATTCGATAGCTGCATCTGATACCCAACGGCGCCCTCGAGCAGGCCGATTTTTTCATGCACCAACTCCAAGCGTCCGGTGGTGCCACGGGTCTTGAACGTCTGCGCCTCCCCCTCACCCAACTCGGCGTGCATGTAGTCAGTGGAGGAGAATTTGTAGTTGATCGCCTTGATCCCACGGGCGGGCGCAAGGAACGATCCCCGTGCATCCCACCTGCGTTGTTTGAGGTCAATCAGGACGCCGCGCTCGGCCACCGCACCGTAGGCGGAATTAAAGCCCGAATAAGATACGCCAAAAAAGCCCTCATCCCAAACCGCCGACGCACCCGCCGCGCCGCCATCGCTTTGCGAAGCGCTGTTTGACAAACGGCCGAATACCGATGGCGTTTCCGCGTTTTGCTTGCCCGCCTCCGTGTGTGTTTCCTTTGGAATCCGCAGGTCCGAGGAGTTGCGACGGAATCCGTCCAAATGCAAAACCATTGGTCCGAGCCCGAACTTCACCATGCCCGACCCAGAGCCCCCGCTGTCGACGGAGTTGTATCGTCCCTCCATCGCACCGCGAATAGGCGCGCCAAGCGCATTCGGCTCAAGCGGCTTTTCAGCGATTCTGCTGTCGATCAAATTCACCACACCTCCGATGCTGTTTGGCCCGTACATCAATGCGGCGGGGCCGCGCACCACCTCGATCCGATCGATGGTGAGTGGGTCCACCGCCACGGCGTGGTCGGCGCTCACATTGGAAACGTCCAGGTTGGTGCTGCCGTTGCTCAAGATCTGGACCCGGTCGTCGCCCAGACCGCGGATCACCGGCCGGCTCGACACTGGGCCGAAGTAACTGGAGCTGATACCCGCCTGCTGACCAAGGGTGTCGCCGATGGTGGGCTGGAGGCGCAGCCTCAGCTCCTTTCCATCCAGAATGTTCACCGGCTGGGCCTGCTCATACAGGGTCCGGCCCATGGGACTGGCGGTCACCACGACCGTATCCAGACGGACCGCCGCGCTGGAGGAGGTCTGATGGTCCTCCTGATGCTGCGCAAGGGCCTGCGAAACAGCATTTGCTGTGAGAATCGAACAGAATAATAGGCGGCCTGACACGGTCTTCATGCGAAGCGGTGTACCATTCGGCCCCATTTATTGCAACAGTTTTGCAATAGAGTACCGCCTCCTCCGCCCGCTCAGGCCAGCAGGGAATGGAGCACGCGCCCGTGCACGTCGGTAAGGCGCCTCTGGATTCCGTTGTGGTAGAAGCTGAGCTTTTCATGGTCCAGCCCCAGCAGATGCAAGGCAGTCGCATGAAGCTCGTAGGAATGGGCTGGATTTTTCTCGGCCTTGAACCCGAACGCATCGGTGCTTCCGTACGAAACGCCCCCGCGGACGCCGCCCCCCGCCATCCAAGCGGTGAACGCCCCGGGGTTATGGTCGCGCCCCTTGCCGCCCTGCGAAGCCGGCTGCCGACCAAACTCCGTGGTGCAGATCACCAGCGTACTCTCGAGTAGCCCGCGCGCGTCCAAATCCGCCAACAGCGCGCTCGCACCACGGTCCAGCACAGCCCCCCAATACCCGTGGTCGCGCACCAAATCCTCGTGGCTGTCCCAGTTTGGACGGATCTTTTTGGCGGTCGTATTCTCCGCACCGCAATAAATCTGAACAAACCGAACGCCACGTTCCACAAGCCGACGCGCAAGCAGGCATTGCCTTCCGAAAGGACCGGTGTCCGCGTCATCGAGCTGATAACGGCTCTTGATGTGCGCCGACTCGTTGCGAAGATCCGCCACCTCGGGCGCGCTCAGCTGCAGACGTGCGGCGAGTTCGTACGCGGCGATTCTCGCCTCGAGTTCGGTGTTCGCAGAACGCGGCGCCGCGTGTGCGCGGTTGAGGGACTGCATGAAGGCTCGGCCCGCCTTTTCGCGTTCGCCGGTTTGCGCATCCATCACACCCGCGGGAAAGAGATCCGCGATCGGCGGCCGAATCGCGTCCGTTTCCAGAATGGTGCCCTGATGAACCGCCGGAAGGAATCCCGCGCCCCAGTTGATCACGCCCCCGGGCGGCAGTCCCCGCGTGTCAGGCAGCACCACGAACGCGGGAAGATTTTCATTCTCGCTCCCCAGTCCGTAGGTCACCCACGCGCCCATGCTCGGGAAGCCCGGAAGAATGAAGCCGCTGTTTGCCATGAACATCGCAGGACCATGAAGTGCACTCTTGCTCTGCATCGAGTGGATGAACGCCATCTTGTCCACATGCATCGAGAGGTTTGGAAAAAGATCGCTCATCCATTTCCCACTCTGCCCATGCTGGCGAAACGGCCAGTAGCTGCCCTGAAAGTTTCCCGGTTTTGATGCAAAGAACTGCACGTTCCCATCCGTGTCGAAAGGCGTGCCCTGGCGCTTGGCAAGCTCCGGCTTGTAATCCCATGTATCGACGTGGCTCAATCCACCCGGACAAAAAATCTGAATCACTGCGCGCGCCTTGGCAGCGTGATGCCCTGCGCCCGGCCGCATCGCGGCGCCTTCCGCTCCCGCTTCACGCTGCAAAAGTGCAGCCAAAGCGGTGGCCCCGAATCCACCCCCAAGCTGCGACAGAAACGCACGCCGCGATGCGGAACCCATTTCGTCCATCCTGTGAATTGCGGTGTCTCTCTTGTCTTTAGTCGACATAGGAAAACTCGTTTGTGTTGAAAAGCATCCTGCAAAGCTCCCGCATCCCATGCGCCCGGGAGAGCGCGACAGCAGCCGCAACCTCTGATTCGCTGGCGCTCCTCGCCAGGCAAAGACGAAAGGCGCGTTGCACCGCCTCCTCGGCAGACGCGGCTCCCTCCTCGACTCTCGCCGCGAGGTGGCCGGATTGCTCGAGCATGAATGGATTGTTAATAAGCGTGAGCGCCTGCAGCGCAGTGGTGGTTTGGGCGCGGACCGGCGTGAGGTTTGCAGGATCGGGACAATCCAGCGTCGTCATGAAGCGGTGCGGCGTGGTACGAACTACAAAACGGTAGATGCTTCTGCGCCACAATTCGGGTGTGCTAGGCGTCGTGTATTCATAAATCGGCGCGTACGCCTCAGTGTATTTGAAGTCGCGGTAACCCGGTCCGCCCATCGCGAGATTCAGCTTTCCGCTCGCAAACAACACCGCGTCATGAATGGACTCGGCGTCGAGACGGCGCGGATTCTGCCGCCAACAAAACCTGTTCTGCGCGTCAACCGCCACACCGCGTTCACGTGAGTCCGACCCCTGCTTGTACGCCCTGCTGTTTAAAATCAACCGATGCACAGACTTCAAAGACCATCCCTCTTTCCGCAGGCTTTCGGCCAGCCAGTCCACAAGTTCTGGATGCGAGGGAACGTCTCCACCCAAGCCGAAATCGCTCGGCGTCCGAACCAACCCCTGCCCGAAGTGGTGATGCCAAAGCCGGTTCACCATCACACGCGCGGTGAGCGGGTTTTTATCGCCCGTAATCCACTCTGCAAGCCGCCGCCGCCGTTCGCCTTCCTCCGTCTGCTCCGAACCAAAATCCGTTCCAGCTTTTCCGGCCCACGCGACCGTGCCGGGCGTTACTTGCTGCCGTGGGTCCTCGGCGTTGCCTCTGTGATAAACATGCATCGGCGGCGGAAGCGGGTCGCTCGTCACAGAGTACACGCGCTCCACCACAGGGAGCTGATTGCGCTCTGTTTGCAGCGCGCTCATGCGTCGCTGAAGCTCGCGGAGGCGCTGCTTATCCGCGTCGGCCAATGACTGCTTTGCCTCAGCAGGATGCAGCCGCGCGTCTCCGAGAAAAAGCAGATCGCTGCCGATCCCGTCTCCGCCATCCGTTGCAATGAAGGTGAGCGTGCTCGCCTTTTCCGGAATCGTAACTTCAACCTCCGCGAAATCGGATTTCTTAAGCTTGAGTCTTTGAAAAACTTGGTCGGTATCGACGTAAACAGAGAAATCTGCGCGCGTGTTTGCCGCCGCTTGAGAGGCCCCGAACCCAACAACCAGTCTGAGCTGGAAAACTCGCAGGCCGCTGGATTCGCGGATTTGCTGGAGGTCAAAGGTGACACCTGCGTTTGCATGCAACCCGAGTATCGAATGCGGTGCGACGGCGTAATTGATTTCGTTGATCTTTGTGGAAACTTGTCCGTTGAGCGGCCCGTTGCGAACCGCGTCCCACGCGTTACCGCTTGTCGTGGGAACTCCTTGAACTTCGCGCTTGGAGGCGACAGGCAACGGCTTGGACCCGTCCGGCACAAAGACAGCTTGAACGAGCGGCAGTACATTTTGCGGACCGCTTTGTGAAGCGGGTTTTTGAAGCCGGTTGGTCATGATATCCGGATGAAAGCCTATTTTGTCAGTCACTAAATTTCCGGTGCGCGGATGAATGCCGCGCCCGCGCACCCCGGTTCCACGGCCATCGCCGCCGCCAACCATATCCGCGAGATCCAAGGGCTCCCCCGAAAGAGCAGCTGCCTCGCCACGCACGGACTTGAGCTCACCCTCGATGCGTTTTCTCAATTCCTCGATTCGCTTTGTCGCCGCGGGATCAATATCCCGTTCACCGCGCTTTACGCCTGCAAAAACTGCGCACAACCGGTAGTACTCCTCCTGCGAAATCGGATCGAGTTTGTGATCATGACATCGGGCGCAGTTGATCGTGATCGCCGTGGCAGCCGTCATCACCTGCGTGACCATGTCGTCCAAATCGCCGGCACGCGCCGCTCGCCTCAGCTGTTCGCTCTTGGTTTCCACATGACCCACAAAATCCCATGGACCCGCCGCCAGAAATCCCGTGGCGATCTGCGCCTCGGGATTCCCGGGCTCGAACACGTCGCCCGCGATCTGTTGCCTAAGGAAAGTATTGTAAGGCTTGTCCTCATTGAAGGCCTTGATCACATAGTCGCGGTAGCGCCACGCATTGGGCCGCAGCTGGTCACGCTCAAATCCATGCGTATCGGCGTAGTGAGCGATATCCAGCCAATGCCGCGCCCAGCGCTCGCCATAGCGCGGGCTTGAGAGAAACTCGTCCACCAGCCGAGCATAGGCATCGGCACGCGAATCGTTGAGGAATGCGTCGACCCGCTCGGGCTCCGGCGGGAGCCCGAGCAGATCGAAGGAAAGCCTGCGGATAATGGTGCGTCGGTCGGCCTCCGGCGACCAGTTGAGGCCCGCCCCGCTCAGCGCTCTGCCGATAAACGTGTCGATCGAAGTGCCATCGGGCCAGTCCTGTTTGATAGGCTGTACAGACCAGTGACTGCTGCGAGGATCGCCGACAGGCTGGGCCGCTGTGGCTTCGGCTGGCCACGCAGCGCCGGAGTCGATCCAAGCCTGTAGTAATCTAATTTCTGCTTCGGAAAGCGCCCGACCTTTTGGCGGCATGCGCTCGTCTTCGTTTTGGGAGCTGACGCGCTCGATGAGATGGCTGCGGGCAGCGTTTCCGACTTCAATGGCCGGCCCGTTTTCCCCGCCAGCAACCATGGCTTTGAGTGAATCCAATCGCAGCCCGCCCTTTTGCTTTTTCGAATCGTGACATTCCCAGCAGTGCTCCTTCAGAAGCGGGCGGACTTGCCCTTCGAAGTCCGCGGCATTGCCGGCAGGCAGTGCGGACGATGCCGTCACGGTGTATGCAAGGAACGCTAGCGCAGAAACGAATCGCATAAGTCAGTTGTCTCGTACCTTTATTCTAGGCGCCTCCGAGATCGTTGCCTGCGTGCCGCAAGTGCGCACGCATGGCTTTGGAGGCGGCCTCCGCGTCCCCGGCCTCGACTGCGGCGAGAATGCGGGCGTGTTGGGTATGCGCTTTCTCTCTGCCAACGCTACCAATGGTGGCGATGCGGCTCTCCCTTCCGAGCTCCGCGATGGATTCCAGCATCAGTTTGAAGACTTCGTTCCCCGCCGCATCAGCCAGCGCCCTATGAAACGCGATATCAGCCTCGACTGCGGCACTTGTGTTCGAAGAATCGGAGAGCGCCTGCTGGCACTTGGCAAGCGCCGAGAGGTGCGCCTTGCGCCTGCGCACCGCGGCCTGTCTTGCAATCTCCGGCTCCACCAGCAAGCGCGCTTCGTTGAGCTGCCTGAGACGCTCCTTGAGTTTCGGCATTGCTAGCGAAAGGGAGCCGCAGACGGGCTTGTGCAGTTGGTTGACCACCCAGATTCCGCTGCCGTGGCGGATCTCGAGCAGCCCTTGTGATTCAAGGCGCTTTGTAGCCTCACGCATCACGGTCCGGCTGACGCCCAACTGTTCCGCCAACAGCCGCTCGGGAGGCAGGCGGCCCGCATCGCCCTGCGCGGTGTCTTGCAGCATTCCGGCAAGGCGTGTGCAGACTTTGGAAACGAGGGTGGATTCACTCCGGTTGCGCAATTGATGCATCGAAGAGGTATGACCAATTTTAATCAGCCAGTAAAGCATCGTTTTCTGCGCGATCCCGTTTGAGTTATCCGAACGTGTTGAGTGAACTAAAGCCCTCAAATGCGTCCGAACCCACGTATTGGGAATTGGCCGACCTGGCGAATCTTTCGGTCGAACGAGTCGTGAATTTGGCAGCGTTTATCTGGGTGATGGATCACGGGATGGTGAGTAAAGCCAACATTGATTTTTTGAGACACCGCAAAGCACTCCAAATCGTGGGCACGCCGAAGTCGGAATTGCGGCATTTTGAAGCGGAGCTTGCCGAAGAGGAAAACTGGAATGTGGTCCAGCAAGGGCGCGAAGCGAGGTTGGTGGCGCATATGCCTTTCGCCTTCTCATCTCGGCCGGTTCTGTCTGTCATCTAGGCATGAGCAGAAAGCACTCATTCCTTTCGATATTACTGATGACGCTGGCAACCACCATCGCCTTATCCGAACCCATCCTGAAAGACGACTGGGACGCCAAGCAGTCCGGCGATAAGGTGATGAAAGGCATGATCAAGGTCAGCGCGGCCCAAGTAAAAGGCGCGCACGATGCCGACCTCGCACTGGTGGGCGAACGCGCCTACGTGGTCGAACACGACAACGACGTCAAACCAGGCCATGGCGCCGGTAACGCGCAGTATTGCGTCTTGACTGTCGTCAACCTGGGGTCGATGGCGGTCGAGCGAGTCATCCCGATGGCGAAGTCCGCCGAAGCCTTCGCTAATGTGAAGCTTCCAGCAGGCGCCTGCTTCGTACCCCGGGTCATCCGCCTCGACGAACATACCCTGCGTTGCTTCTTCGCCTGCGAAGATCAGAGCGGCCGGCGCCAGTCGCAGACTTGGTACCGGGATTTCGATCTGCGAACGCTGAATTTTTCGCCCGACATCCATCGCGTGAAGCTGAAGACCGCCGACGGGATCTTCGACTTCGAGCCCCGCTACCTCCATGCGGATGCCGCGAAGCAAGGCTTCAAGGAGCCGGCCAAGGCCTTCGGCCTCTACCTGCTGGACTCCTTCAAGCAGATCGACAAACGGACGACCCTTGCGATCAACAATTTTCCCGGCGCCCAGAACGCCTTGGCGACCCTGAACGAGGCCCGCGACACGATCGAGATCGTCGGTCATTACAACGAACCCGCCGAAGCCCGCCTCACAGAATCATCGGTCAACCGACTGCCCGACGGGACTTGGATGGCCATCTGTCGCAGCGAGAGCGGCAACCGTAATTACCGTTTCGTCACCAGCGCCGACGGCAAGACTTGGACCAGCGGCGAGGAACGCCCCTTTGTCAGCAAAGGCAGCAACTCTAAGCCGACCTTTGATAACTTCAGCGGCATCTACTACCTAGGCTGGCAGGAGGCCTCCAAGATTGTGCAGGGACACGGCGCCGGCAGGTATATTTTCAACCTGGACGTATCCCGAGACGGCAAGACCTGGGAGCGCAAGTATCGGTTTGAATCCACCGACAGCTTTCAATACCCCACCTTCCGGCAGCACGAGGGCTCGATCTGGTTCACCGTGACCCAAGGCAAGGGCGGCAGCACGGACCGCATCATGTTCGGAAAGCTCGAGTGACCCCTCTCACGAAATCATAGCACACCCTGCGCCTTGCCTGCCCCCTGTTACTCGCCACCCTCTTCGCAACGGTCACAACCTGAGTGACCGCACCCAATGCCGCACACTCCGCGAGACTGCTTGATCTCGTTCGCCGTACCGCTGGAGATTGAGGTCGTCGTCGAGTTTACACATCTTCATGAACGCAACAGCAACGCTTGATTAGCCACTGGAGTGAACATCTGAAATGTGTCGCTCAGTTCTGCCGGCACTACGCACACCATGAGTTCCATATCCCCAATTCCCGGCACTGAGCCGTGGCCACTGCGACTGGCGCATGAGGCGGATGTATCAGCACTTGAGGCACTCATTCCGCTATCGGTTCGCGCGTTGCAGTCTCCTTACTATTCACAGGCCCAAATCGAAGCAGCATTGGGACCTATCTTTGGCGTTGACCGGCAGCTCATTCGCGACGGGACTTACTTCATCGCGGAGCAGGACGGGGTAATTATCGGCTGCGGCGGGTGGAGTAAACGGCGCGCGCTTTATGGAGGAGACAGCAGCCGAGAGCATGAGGACGAGCTGCTAGACCCGCAGCGTGACGCGGCACGCGTTCGCGCCTTTTTTGTTCACCCAGATTGGGCGCGACGTGGCATTGGGCGCAGCATCATGGCCGCCTGTGAGCAGGCAATTCGCGACTCAGGCTTTCGCACGGTGGACATCGTCGCCACGCTGGCGGGAGAACCACTCTACGCCTTCTTTGGTTACGCAGTCGTGGAGCGTTACGATATTGCAATGGCCAGCGACATGCGTTTACCCGTCGTGAAGATGAACAAGCGCATTTAGCGCGGCCCGCGACAGTTCCACGCGCGCGCCTCGAAGGAGGGACTGAAATGCCTATCATTAGTTTAGTTACATTTCCGCCCACGATGTCAGTCGGGCGAACCACGAAGGCTTTTCTCGTCTCGCTGGTCACATCCGCTGTCTTCAATTATGAGTTCACCCTGCATGAGCAGCCACACCGCGACCATCCGCTGGCAGAACACCGGCCTCGATTTCCTCAATCGCCGCTACTCGCGTGAGCCGACGATCCACTTTGATGGTGGTGCCATCGTGGCAGGATCGCCTTCGCCCCATATCGTGCCCGCACCCTGGTCGAATGACTACACAGTGCCGAATTCAAGGCGCGAGGGGAGTCCAAGGGGACAGGCAATTCCTTTCGCCCTCCACTCTTCATCCACCGTCGGAATACGCACCGTACCCCAAAGAAAACCAATGAGATTTCCAGCCCTTGTTTTACTTGCCGCATTCGCGTTTTTGACGCCAACTCCCCGCGCTTTTGCGCAAGCTGCGCGCCAATCCATTCTCATCCCCCAAACGTGGTCGCCATCGGGAAAAGCGGAGCAGAAGACCGAGGCCGGTCGCACCATTCTTACCGTTGGCGAAAAAGGTGTGTGGAACAGCGAGCCTCTCGAATTTCGAGAAGGCAGCACGTATGAAATGCGCTGCGAAGTGCGCTGCATCTCAAAAAAGAAAGATACACGAATGCAGGCTTTCGCGGGGCCGGAAATGGCCCCCCAGCTGAGCGAAAGCTTGGGAAACTCCAAAAATCCGCGCGCCTGGGAGGAGTTTACACTGCGCTTTTCGATACCCAAGGGCGCGAACCTCAAACAACGGATCAGACTCAGTTCCTTTGGATCAACGGACCCATTGGAGTTCTCTAAAGTGGAAATATTTCCTCTGTTTGTGGCGCACTCCAGTATGGACGGGCTTACCCTTGGAGCAGGAGAACGTCTCTCCGGTGCGTTATACGAGTACGAGGCACCTTTGAACGAACTTGATGCCGGCTTCCCCTGGCGCAACATCAGCCGCGCATTGGTGGAACAGTCGGCAAAACTCCATGACCGCCGATGGAGCTTTTCGAGTGGTCAGACGGTAGTACACCACCATCAGGTCGGCAGCCACGACTTCAAAGAGGCCTCCATTCGGATCAATCTTCTTGTGGCGTGGGCCACCCAAATGAGCCTGCTGGTCGAGGCGGCCTCCGATGGAATCAATTATCTGCCTTGCGGCGTTCTTACAGACACCGTGGATCGGAGCACCAATAAGTGGGGGGAATCCCAGCACACTCTGGAATTACCCCAGAAGCTGCTTCCATGCCGCGAACTGTGGGTTCGGGTGAGGGCGGAATCTGCTGATCCATCGGCGCCGCCCATTCAGATGGCGGGCTATCAATTGACAGCGAAACTCGAATCCGACGCCGCCATTAATCTGACGGGGCGCTCCGCAGCGGTAAGCATTCACGGTATTGACGAAGAACTTCTCGTCACACCTCTGGTAAACGCCGCCGCGGACCATACCTTCGCTGCCACAGTTGAGAATCGGTCTTCGTCTGTTCAGACACTCAAACCCTCCCTGTCGGTTGTTTCTGGGGGGAATAAAGCGGAGCTGTTCACGTCGGCTTCCTTCGATTTGCCCGCTGGAGCCAGTCAGAAAATTTTGCTCCCGTGGATATCGCGGCAAACCGGCGTACAAAAACTGACTTTCACCATTGGCCAGAATCGGGGCACAGAACTGGTGACGCGCACTGTCACATCGCAGTTGGATCTCGACCATTTCGGAAAACGGTTGCCAGCTGCCGACGGCCATGTGGACCTCTGGTGGGCCAGTTCGGGCTGGAAGATTAGTCAGACGCGCAATGCCCCCACAGATCAGGATTCGGCCGTTCGCATCAGCCTCGCGCAACGGGAAATCGAATGCGCACAGGTGGTGCTGCGTCCCGAAACACCGCTCAAAAACTTGCGCATCGTCACTGAGCCGTTGCGCTCCAATGAAGGTGCTGTTCTGGATCAGAGCGCGATTGAAGTGCTGCGTGTCGAATATGTCTCCCTTCAGACGCCCTCCGATGAGTACGGAGCCCCCGGCATGTGGCCGGATCCCATCACTCCGGTTTCTTGTCCGCTGGATTTGACGTCGGGACACAACCATCCCTTGTGGATCCGAGTGTCGAGCGGCGCGGCGACCAAGCCTGGCAACTACCGCGGCAAAATCCTGCTCAAAGCAGACGACTGGCAAGCCGAGGTGCCCTTGGAGGTCACTGTATTTGGATTCGCCCTGCCCCAGACCCCCACGTTCCGCGCGCTCTTCGGTGATCGTCCGAGCCTGGTCTCCAAATATCATCGGGCTACCACGGATGAAGCCAAGAGAAAGACGGCCGAACACTATATCGACTCCCTGGGCAAACACCGCATCAATCCCTATGTGATCTCGTCGGTCCCACTGGTCGCGAAGTGGGAGACAATCCGTGAAAAATGGGGAAAAGACGCGAAGCTAGTCAGCGATCCCACCCAAAGCCATGCCGGCGCAAAGTGCCTGCTGATCGCTGACGAGAATCCATCAGCCACTGTTGGAGCCAGGGCGACGCAAAGGTTTTCTATTTCCAGCGATGGCAAGTTCTACGTCCGTTTGTGGTACCGCACGGGGTCCAAAGAACAGTCTGCGGTGATGTACATGAGTTTCATCCAGGCAGATGGAGGGCATATCGGAGGACAAAACAAGGCAGTGAAGCTCCCAGCTTCGGAGCAATGGAGGGAGTTCAAATATGAATTCTCAAACCCTCCCAAGGAGGCATCCAAGGCAAGCCTGTTCTTCGAGGCCGCCCCTTACGCCCCCAAAGGAGAGACGCTTGGAAAACTTTGGATCGATGATCTTTCGGTGAAACACGCAGGATCAGACACAGAGCTTCTCGCCGACGGAGACATGGAGGCATACCAAGATATTGTCCGCGCCACATTCAACTGGGACGAATGGGATGCAGCCATGGAGCGCTCCCTTAAATTGAACCATTTCAACACGTTTATTTTATCCATGCCGGGGCTGGGCGGAGGGGACTATCATTCACGCCGAGAGGGTTTTCTTTTGGGCCACGCCATGGGCACGCCCGAACATGAGGCGATCTTTGCCGACTGGTGCCAACAGGTGCGAGAGCACTTGCGGGACAAAGGGTGGCTGCATATGGCGGTCTCCTACCCATACGACGAACCCCATCCCCAGGACGTACCGTTTATCGTGTCGCAGCTCCAGCTGATCAAAAAGTACTTTCCCGAGCTGAAGTGCATGATCCCAACCAATGGTGAGGCGAAGCAGGAACTCGTGGGGCTCCAAGACTATTGGTGCACGATGACAAGCGGCCACAAACAGGCTTTTGCCGACGCACGAATCGCCGCCGGAGACACCTACACGCTATACACCTGTGTCGGACCATCCGCACCCTTTGCGTCCAACTATATCGATCGGCCCGCCACCGATATGCGCGCGCTCATGTGGCAGGCGTGGCAGACGAAAGCGACCGGATTTTTGATGTGGCAAAGCGTTTACTGGAGCAGCGAGGCCGCTTATCCCGCCTCGCTTCAAAATCCTTACACCGACGCAATGAGCTGGCAGGGATTGCGGCCGGGGCTCGTTAAAGGAGACCGGCGTCCATTCAAGGCCGGCGACGGCCGTTTTTTCTACCCCCCAAAGGCGTGTTTTGACGGCGGTAATGCCTTTGTGGACGAACAACCCGCTGATTCGATTCGCTTGGAGATGACGAGGGATGGCATCGAAGACTGGGAGTACTTCGCGTTGCTGCGTGCGCGCATTGCGGACGCGCATTTGAGTGAGGAGGAGGCAGCCCCTTTTAATGCGTTGCTCGCCGTCCCCCCCGAGGTGAGTACTTCATTGAGAAAATACACGTTCGCGCCTGAACCGATTGAAGCCCATCGTGCGGCATTGGCGCAGGCGATTGAGACTCTCGGAAAAAGAAAGTAGGTTGAACTGGGAATCCTTTCAGGAGCGGAGGTCTGCTTCTGTCTTTCGGGGGAAGACATCGCTGCGTTTCCGCAACTCGCCCGCGCGGCATCGTCGCGGGGCGCGCTAATTGCAGGCGTTCCTGGGTAGAGCTGACTCAGCTTGGTCACCCGCGGTTGAGCGTGGGGCGTTCGGCCCTGCTCCGCTTCGCTTGCCACTAATCCAAGAATCCAGAACCAAGCAAGGGGAAGTGTCCGTCCCCAGCGTGCCGCTGCGACAGTCGACAACCGTTAATGAGTGTTGCCCGGAGGGAATACACTTTGGAGTCTTTCATAGAGTGGGCTTGACGGTGAAATCGCAAGATCACGTTTGAGCATTTGAAAGAACTCGCTCATGCGAGCTGCTTTTACTTTCAAAAATTTGTCGGTATCTAGCCTCTCTAGAAATGGCTGGTCTCCTTTCCCTCCATCTGCGAGCCGCGCAGTCATCAGGCGACCGTAAAGAGTGGCTCGATCGTCTGTGGCAATGTTCATGCCATAGGGTTCGGCAAACCCCTGCCACTTGGTGTTGTCTTTGTAAAAACTAGTTTGGCCTGAGGCGGTGGGAGCAACCGGCGTATTGGAAACAACTGCATTAAGTCTGCTGATTTTGTAGACAAAGCCCGTTTCATTCAGACTCTCCCAAGCTTCACCATAAATTGGCC
>CAMDSZ010000013.1 GCA_945906945.1 Akkermansia muciniphila | reverse complement strand
CACAGCAGACCGCTAACCCTATCGATGGTTTTTTGCGCGCAAAACTGGTTGAAGCAGGACTAAAACCGTCGAGCCCCGCAGCCAAGGAGGCTTTGATCCGAAGAGTCACGCTGGATCTGACGGGCCTGCCGCCGTCGCCCGCCGATGTGCATGCGTTTCTCAACGACACGCGGCCTGGCTCTTACGAGAGAGTCGTGGACCGATTGCTTGCATCTGCGGCCTATGGCGAACATATGGCCGCGCCATGGCTCGATCTGGCGCGGTACGCGGACAGCAACGGCTTTCAAAGCGATACGAGCCGTGAAATGTGGCACTGGAGGGACTGGCTGATCGAGGCGTTTAATCGCAACCTTCCATTCGATCAGTTCACCATCGAGCAGCTCGCCGGAGACATGCTCCCCGGCGCGACCAAAGACCAGATCATCGCCACCGGCTTCAACCGCAATCACCGGCTCAACGGCGAAGGTGGACGCATCGTTGAGGAATGGTTTGCAGAAACGGTGATCGACCGGGTCGAAACCACAGGACTGACTTGGATGGCACTCACGCTGAACTGCTGCCGCTGCCACGACCACAAGTACGACCCGATCAGCCAAAAGGAATTTTATCAGCTGTTCAGCTATTTTAATTCCTGCGATGAAACAGGCGTTCTCGGGGAATTTGGAGGGAGCGCTGCCACGCGCCAGGGAGGCAATACTCAGCCGGTGCTGTTCCTCCCCACGGACGCGCAAGTCAAGAAACTCGCCGCACTCAATGAGAGCATCAAGAATGTCGAGCGTGACCTCAGTGCTGCGAGGAAGGAGCTGCCCAATGCAATTGCCGCGTGGGAACCCGATTTCGCCACAAAGCTGTCGGATTCCAAGTCGAGGTGGAACTCGCCCGTGGTGCTTCAAGCCCGCAGTTTAGGCGGCGCAACCTTGAGCGCCCAAGAGGACGGCTCCTTCATCGCGGGTGGTAAAAATCCGCCCAACGACACCTACGAAATCACTCTAAAAACAGGCGAGTCACAATTTACGGGGCTGCAGCTGGAGGTGATTCCGGATCCGACGAGTCAGAGCAAGAGCGTTGGGCGAAGCGCCGGAGGGAACTTTGTGCTCACCGGTGTCGAAGTGGACATCCGAGCGCCGGGCGAAGCCGAGGCGTCTGTCGCCACATTCACCCGAGCAGAGGCGGACTATGAGCAGAAGGGGTACGAGGTGGCGAAAATTGTTGAGGGCCAGCCGAAGGCCACCAAAGGGAAACGCGTGCCCGACAAAAAGACTGGAAAGGCCGGATGGGCCGTGGACGGCGCTGATGCGACAAAGAAGGTTCCGAGGCGGTCGCTTTTTGTGTGTGATCCGGTGGATCTGCCGGAGGGCGCAACGCTGACGGTTCGATTGATCCATGCATCCGCTTTTGGGGACCACAACATTGGACGTTTCAAAATCCAAACGAGCGCCGCACCGGGGGCTCTTCTCTCGCTCAAACAGGAAGCGCTGCCAGACACTCTGAAGACAGCGCTCCAGACGCCGCGCCCCAAGCGCTCGCCCGCGCAGCTAAGCGAAATTGAAAAATTTTACATCGCCAATACAAACAACCCACTGCGCCGGTCCGAGACGCAGCTGGCGGATTTGCGCAAGAATCTCAAAGAAGCGACAGAGGCCCAGGAGAGTTCGATGGTGATGAAAGAAATCGTGCAACCGAGGCCAGCCTTCATCCTCGGACGCGGAGAATACGACAAGCCCGGCGATGCAGTATCGCGCGCGCTTCCCGCAGTGTTGCCCCCGCTGCCAGAGGGCGCTAACAACGACCGGTTGGGGATGGCGAAATGGCTCGTCTCCGGCGAGCACCCACTGACGGCTCGCGTCTGGGTCAACCGAACATGGGAAAAACTCTTCGGAGCGGGCATTGTAAAAACCACGGAAAATTTTGGGTCCCAAGCGGAGTGGCCTTCGCACCCGGAGCTCCTGGACTGGCTTGCGACCGAGTTCGTGCGCCTGAACTGGGATATGAAAGCCATACAGCGCTTGATGGTCACAAGCGAAACCTACCAACAGTCCTCGGCGGTGAGTGCAGAACATTTGGCAAAGGATCCCGAAAACCGACTGCTTGCGCGGATGCCACGGCTCCGCCTGTCGGCAGAGATGTTGCGGGATCAGGCGCTTGCGGTGAGCGGACTTTTGGTGGACAAAATCGGCGGCCCCAGCGTGCGTCCGTACATGCCGGATGCGGTTTGGGATGAAACCAGCGTTTACGGCAACCTGCGCAACTACCAACCAGATACGGGCGAGGGATTGTACCGTCGAACCCTCTACACGATTTGGAAGCGCACTGCGGCGCCGCCATCGATGTTGCTATTCGACAGCCCGAGCCGCGAAATCTGCACAGTCAAACGCAGTCGCTCGAACACGCCGACGCAGGCGCTGGCGCTGCTCAACGAAGTCACCTTTGTGGAGGCGGCGCGAAAGCTTGCCGAGAGCATGATTCTGGAAGGGGGAGCCACTGCAGAATCGCGTGTGGATTGGGCGTTCCTGCGAGTGCTGTCGCGCAAGCCTGACGCATTCGAAAAAGACACCGTTCTCAAACGCCTTAAGGCGCGCCTCGAACGGCTTGCTCCAGATGACAACGCCTCACGGCAACTTGTGGCAGTAGGCAACTCGAAAGCTGCCGACACGATCCCCGCGGCGGAGCTGGCTGCTTACACCGTGACCGCCAACGTTCTTCTCAACTTAGACGAAACCGTTTCCCGTCCCTGATCCCATGAACTGCAACGACGCTCAATTTCTCGCATTGGACGCTGCCGCTCGCAGCGCCGTTACACGCCGAACCTTCCTGCGCCAGTCCGGCGGGGGAATCGGACTTGCGGCGCTTGGAGGGCTGATCAGCGGGGGCTCCCCCACCCAGGCAGGCGCGGCGATGCTGCCGGGCTTTCCTCATCACACACCAAAGGCAAAACGAATCATCTACCTGTTTCAAAGCGGCGCACCATCGCAGATGGACCTCTTTGATCCGAAGCCCGAGATGGTCGCGCAAAGAGGAAAGGATCTGCCGGAATCCATCCGAAAAGGACAACGCCTCACAACGATGACCTCGGGTCAAAAGTCGTTCCCGATTGCTCCGACTATTTTTAATTTTGCGCAGCATGGAAAATCCGGGGCGTGGTTCAGCGAGGTGATGCCGCACATGTCAGGCATCGCGGACGAATGGTGCATCGTTCGCTCGATGCACACTGATGCGATCAATCACGACCCAGCGATTACTTTCATGCAGACGGGTTCGCAGCTTGCGGGACGGCCCAGTTTTGGCGCGTGGACTGCGTACGGTTTGGGCAGCGAAAACTCGGATCTTCCCTCCTACGTGGTGTTGACGAGTTTCGGCACAGGCCGAAAGGGAGACCAACCGTTGTACGACCGCCTTTGGAGCGCGGGGTTTCTTCCCGCCAAATATCAAGGCGTCAAATTTCGCAACAAAGGCGAACCGGTTTTGTACCTGAACAACCCGGCAGGCATGGACCGTCCGATGCGCCGGGACACCCTGGATGAGTTGGCCGCATTGAACCAACACCAGCATGAGAGCTTTGGTGATCCCGAAATTCAGAACCGTATTGCGCAGTACGAACTCGCGTTTCGAATGCAGGCAAGCGTCCCCGAACTCACGGATTTCTCGAAAGAATCCGACCATGTTCTCGCGGACTACGGGCCGGAGGTGCGGACCCCGGGAACGTATGCGGCGAACTGCCTGCTTGCGCGGCGTCTGGCCGAAAGAGATGTGCGCTTCATCCAACTCTTCCACATGGGCTGGGATCATCACGGCGGTTTGCCGCCGGCGGTGCGGGGCCAGTGCAGCGACACCGACCAGCCCACGGCGGCGCTAATCAAGGATCTCAAACAGCGCGGCCTGCTGGACGACACATTGATTGTATGGGGAGGCGAATTCGGCCGCACTATCTACTCGCAGGGCGCTATCACTGAAACGAGCTATGGCCGGGACCATCATCCGCGCTGCTTCACCATGCTGCTTGCCGGGGCCGGGGTGAAGAAAGGAATCACCTACGGAGCCACAGACGAGTTCTGTTACAACATTACGGAGAACCCGGTGCACGTGCACGACCTGAACGCAACCATCATGCATTTGATGGGAGTGGATCACAAACGCCTAACGTATCGGTATCAGGGGCGTGACTTCCGCCTGACGGACATTCACGGTGAATTGGTGAAGGGACTCATCGCTTGATCGTCCCGACTACCAGCATGGATTTCATCAATCTCGCAAACATCCATGGCCCCCTGCCTCGCTTTGCGCGGGCTCTTAAACCGGATCGGCCGGCCCGGGGTTATTCAATCGCGATGCTTCTGGCAACAGCGTGCACCGCGCTTTTTGCGGCTCTGCCGCTTCGTGCCGCTTCCACAGTTCCCCTCCCCAGCACCGAATTGCCCGCGCACCACAAGGCCTTTCTCGAAAACCACTGCTTTGAATGCCACGGCCCTGACAAACAAAAGGGCAAAGTGCGCTTGGACACCCTTTCATTCAACATTAACTCCATTGAGAACGCCGAGCTTTGGCGAAAGGTTCTTGCCCAAATCAACTCGGGCGACATGCCGCCTGAGGACCACCCCAAGCAACCGGATAAAACTGTAAAAGCCGATTTCTTGGAGTCGCTTTCGAACACCATGGTCATTGCACGAAAAGTGCTCACCGATCAGGGCGGCAAGATCACCATGCGCCGACTCAACCGTCGCGAGTATCAGAACAGTCTCCGCGAAATCCTTGGCGTCGACGTCGAAGTCTCTTCCCTTCCCGCAGACGGCAGCCTCGAGACGTTCGACACGGTGGGGTCCGCACTGTTCATGTCTCCGGATCAGTTCCAGCTCTACCGGCAGCTCGGGAAGAAAGCATTAACGCTAAGCTTTGAACAAGCTCTGACACCTCACGAGGTTCGGAAGTTTCGCAAAGAAGCGGAGGCTGAAACCATACCCGCAATCGAGCGAACCCTCGCTGAATTTGTGAGCATCCGGAAACGCCATCAGCAATGGGCGGTTGCGGTAGAAGAGGCCGCGCGCAAGCCAAAGAACTCGGCGGTTTGCGCTGAAATTCGTGCTGCAACAAAGGACGAACCCAACAAGTTTTCTGACGCGTTTTATTTGCAATGGGAGAAAATCGAGGGAGCCCCAGCACCGAGCGCGTTTGGTTTTCCGGATGCGATCGATGCGAACATGATGAAGAACCGGTGGGACAGCTACATCCCTCAAGGCGTCGCTTATTTGACCATGCCAAAGTCGAAGACAGGCTCATTTCTTGGGATCGCGCATCTCCCTCACCGCTGGGTGACCATCCGCGTACCCGGCGACTGGCCCCCGGGGGACTACAAGATCCGCGTGTGCATCGCAGCAACCGATGAGGGCGAACCGGAGCGTCGTTTTGTCGACTTTCTGGCGTCGCATCCCAACAGTTACGTGATCAGCACCCACGAGGTGTCGGGCACGATGGATAAGCCGCAGGTCATTGAAATCCCGATCACACTCGACAAGGAGGGAGGACGGGTATTTCAGTTTGGGGAAAAGGGTGTGCTGGGAAATCCTGATGGCAAGGGCACGGCAAACCAAGTGTTCGCGCGCGGGTACCGGCAGTCCCAGATCGGTCCCGATTACGCGCTTTGGGTCGATTGGGTAGAGGCAGAAGGACCGTTCCCACGCGCAGCAACAGCCGCCACCCAGTCGGCGCTGCGCGAGCAGTTGCTGCAGTTTCAAAAACAACCCGACGATCCGCGCCCGCTCATCTCGCAATTTGCGGAACGCAGCCTCCGGGGACGCCCCCTTGCGCCCGAGGTGCTGGATCGTCTCGTTCGGCTTTATGAAATGCGGCGCAACTCCGGCGACGCGACGCTCGAGGCGATCAAAGAGCCGCTGTCTGTACTGTTATCCTCGCCAAGTTTTCTCTACTTTGCAGAGCCCGCCGATGAAAAACAGCCGCGCTCTTTGACGCCACTCGAGCTCGCCACGCGGCTGTCCTTCTTCATTTGGAGCGCACCGCCTGACGCCGAACTGGTCGAAGTTGCCAAGCGCGGCGACTTGAACAAGCCAGAGGTGCTGTCAGCACAACTGCAGCGCCTTCTCGCGGACCCGCGCTCCGATGAGTTTACAAATTCCTTTGTGAGCCAGTGGCTGGGAATGCCTCGCTTGGATTTCTTTCAAGTGAATGAAAGGCTCCACCCCTCATTCGACCTTCCCACCAAAGCGGCCGCAAAAGACGAAGTGTTCGAGACTTTCCGGCTACTGTTAAAGACCAAGGGCAGCCTCTCAAAGCTCCTCAAATCTGATTCGGTCGTCGTAAATGGACTGCTCGCTCGTTACTACCAAATTCCGGATGTGAGCGGGGACGAGTTCCGCGAAGTGACGCTGCCCACCGGTTCGCCACGGGGCGGATTGCTCGGAATGGCTGCGGTGCTGGCCATGGGAGGCAATGGGGAACAAACCAGCCCCGTGGAGCGCGGCGCTTGGGTTTTGAGAAAACTACTCCACGACCCGCCTCCCCCGGCCCCGGCAAACGTGCCGCAACTCAACCGCCTCTCAAACAAACAGCTCACGACCCCAGAGCGCATCGCCCAGCATCAGGAGGATCCACAGTGCACCCAGTGCCACCGTAAAATTGACCCGATCGGCTTCGGGCTTGAAAACTTTGATGCCGTCGGAAAATGGCGCACCGAGGATGCCCGCCCCGGAGTGCCCAAAGACAACAGCGCAATCAAGCCCGCAGGCGCTTTCCACAAGGGGCCGGCATTTAAAGACTACTACGAAATGCGCGACATCATCGCGTCGCAGCCGGAACGATTTGCCCGTGGATTCACCGAGGCGCTCATTGAATACGCGCTGGGCAGACCCTTTGGATTCTCAGACGAAGAGTTTGCCAATGAAATCGTGAAACGCGCCGCACAGAAAAATTTTGCGATTTCTGAATTCATATTCGCCGTGGTCGAAGCAAAGCCCTTCCACTCAAAATAGACATCGCCGCCCAATTCCGCATTCCCTAACCTCTGCACTCATGCATACGCGCCTTTCACGCCGCCACTTTCTGCGCGCCGCCGGTTCCCTCATTGCGCTCCCGAGCCTGGAGTCGATCGGATTCCGGGCCTTCGCGGCGGAGAAGCCCGCCGGAGCCCGCCCCAAACGACTAATCTGCATCGGCATGGGATTCGGAGTCACCCAGGAGACTTGGTTTCCGGATGTAAACCAAAGCGGCAGGGAGTACACACTCTCGGAAGGACTCGCGCCACTGGCCCGCCACAAGGATCGCTTCACACTGTTCCAGGGCCTCACCAACAAGTACACGCAGGACGCGCACTGGGGCAGCACCTTCTGGTTGACCGGAGCGAACCGGTATGCAGAGGCGGGACAAAGTTTTCACAACACCATTTCATTCGACCAAGTCGCTGCGAGTGCGATCGGCGAAGGCACGCGTTTTGCCTCGATCGCACTGAATGGCGGCGAAAACAATTTGGAAGCGCACCACATCGGACATGGCCCGGGGCTGTCGCTGTCGTGGAACGCGGGCGGGAAACCGATTGCGGGAATCAACTCGCCGGCGCTGTTGTTCCACCGTTTATTTTCGGAGGAAAAAATGTCTCTTGCGGAGCGTCAGGCGATGATGATGCAGGATCGCAGTGTGCTCGACGCCGTCGTTGCCGACGCAAAACAACTGCAGCGCGGCCTCACCAAAGCTGACGTCGACAAGTTGAACGAATACCTCCAGAGCATTCGCGACATTGAAACCCGCATTGCGAAAGAGGAGTCGTGGATGGACGTCCCAAAACCAAAGGCGCCCGTCGCCGAACCAGCGGCAAGCCTGCAGGGGCGGGATGAAGTGAAGCTCATGTACGACATGATGGCGGCTGCTTTTCAGACAGACAGCACCCGAGTATTCACTTACCGACTCCCAGTGGAGACGATGGTGAAAAGTCTTGGTCTTCGGCTATCGGCGCACGATATCAGCCACTATTCACCGGGAGACCGAATGGAGGCGTCAAAGAAGCGCGACCTAGCCTACAGCGAGTTGATGGCGGGGCTTTTGGATAAACTGCAATCCATGCGCGAGCCGGACGGGTCGAGCCTGCTCGACCAAACTTGCGTCGTATTTGGCAGCAACCTGAGAAACGTGCACAACCTCGAAAATTGCCCGACTCTTGTTGCGGGCGGAGGCGGCGGCATTCC
Organism: Akkermansia muciniphila; assembly: GCA_945906945.1. Taxonomy (GTDB): domain Bacteria; phylum Verrucomicrobiota; class Verrucomicrobiia; order Chthoniobacterales; family Chthoniobacteraceae; genus Chth-196. Next base: position 22,466 of record CAMDSZ010000013.1, on the reverse strand, counting down.
TCTGGGGCACCATCACGTGCTAAAAAGCAACACACCTCTCTGCAACCTATGGCTCACGCTGCTCAGGGGCATGGGGTCCTCCGTGGAACGCCATGGAGACAGCTCAGGGACGCTGTCAATTCTTGCTTGATTTCACCGAGCAACCCGCGAGGCCGTATCGGGTCAGCCTTTGTGGTTGGGTAAGTCTGCCTACGAATAGGCAGTGAGGCGAACATTGTTGGCTGCGTTGAACACGCAAGCCTCGCGAGCTCTGAAGGAGCGATTGAACCGGGAATGAAAAATCACGCCCTCCCCCTGGGAGCGCACAGCCCCAGCTGCGCTGACACGCTCACATCAGGCTGGGTTGCCCCCCTTTTGTCCTTTTGCCTTTTTGCCCTTTGGCTGACACACTGCCTCTTCTTTGCAACCCGCGTCTAAGCGCAGCTGGGGCTACGCGCTCCCAGGGGGTGCCGACAGATCGATTTCCTCAAAAAAGCATCTTGCGTCCCAAAGCCTGGCTCCGAGCGAGGCCAGGTGTAAGGAGTAAAATCCCTCAAGGATTATCGGGGGCGCCGATGGGGCGCACACGGCGTTTTGGATCCTGCATATTCGAATTCGGAGGCGGAACCGCTGGTTGAGGCACGGGAGTTGGAATTGTGGTGGCACGGGATTGAGTGCTCATGCCAGGTCTGGGAATCGGGGATTTTGGCGCTGACGAGGGAACTCCCTTGGGCTGGCCCGCTCCCGGAGGGCGACCACCCTGCTGCGCGGCGGCAGCAATGGCAGCTTGGTCAAATTTGACGCGGCCGACCTCCGCCCCCTTCTTCAAAACCACAACGATTTCCGATGGCGGCCCCGAGTCCTCGACCGAGACCAACGTAATGCCGTCATCCGGCTTCTCCCCCACAAAAACAAAGCGCTGGGACAAGTCGCGGGAACGGACAAAGGCGGTGTAAAACTCCTGCCCGTTTTTGCCACGATTTTTTGAAAGCCCGTTCAGCACTAAATTGGTCGCAAAATTCTCCACCGTTGCCACAGGCTCCGGAGCGGCTGTTGCGAGGGCGAAAGGAGACTTCGCCAGAAGAGCTTCGTAGCGAAAAGCGGGCATTTTTTCCGGGATATCCTTCGCGGCAGGCTCGGCTCCGGTCGCGCCTTCGGCGGCCTCCTTTGCCGGTTCATTACTCGGCGCAGGTTCCTTCGGCGCAGGTTCCTTCGGCGCAGGTTCCTTCGGCGCTGGATCAACCGTCACGGCAGCAGGCGCCGCAGCAGGCGCTACACCCTTTTTCTCCGGCTTAGGTATATCCGATGTTTTCAGCTCCGCGGCCGGTTTAGATCCCGGCGTTTGCTTGGGCTCTTGTCCAGAAACGGAATGCGCCAGACAGGCGATGCCGAGACCCAAAAATAAAAATGAATTTTTGCGAGGCATACGAGTCGACTATTTGCTGGGAAACCATTTCGCCACGGTTAAGTCCGCCTGCATGGAAGTCGCATCCGTGGGATCTATTTTTAGGCGCGCCTGTTGAAGGACCAGAAACCGGTCCGGAGCCTGCAGGTCCATGAGGAAACCACAAACCGCTCTCCAGTTCCCCTTCAGCTCGAACTGGACGGGCACCGCAGTAACAGCTCCATCGACGCGGCTAGCACTCAGCTGCTGTTTAGCGATGGACACCCCGGTCCTAGCGGCGAGCACTTTCACAAAATTGATCAGCGAATTCCCCGCGGCAGCCTCGCTATCAAGTTTCACATGAACCGTCTGGAGCCAAGTGGCTCGCGCTTCCCAGAGTCGCGAGTTTTCCGCGAGCGCGCGCAACGCCTCATACTGTTCGGTTTTTTCGTCGGTCAAACTTTGAATTTGAGCGCGGTTCTTGAGAAAGAACCGGACAAAAAACAAATTCAAAACAATCGCAAAAAGGGTGCCCGTGATGAACACCAGTCTGCGCTCACTTTTGGAGAGATTTTCGAGATTCATCGTTTTGAAGCGGTTGGGGACTCCACCTTGCCCGTGACACGGAACTGCGCCCTCTCGTTAGGCAATAGATTGGGGTTTGGGGAATCGATTTTAAAGGCCCCAAGCTCTGGCTCTTTCTTGAGCCGGTTCACGTATTCAATGGCCTCGCCCAAAGACGACGCCTCGGCCGAGAAACCGAATTCGCGAACCCCCATCTGAAATTCAGTGATCCGTATATCCGCCGGCCCGATCACCTTGGTGACCTGGTGCAGCAACTCGATCATGTACCTGGAAGGATCCAGCGCAGCGCTCAGAGATGTCCACTTGGCCTGGCGGGACTTGGAGAGCTCAACCACGGGTTGAAGCTCGGCTATTTTTGCGTCTAATTTACCAAGTTGAGCCTTTTGGACGGCCAGCCAGACAAATCCCCCGACCAGCAGGGCGAGGTACACCAAGCCGAGAGTCTGAAGCTTGTCGAAAAAATTCGCCTTCCTCGCTTTCTGAGCGGACTCCTGAGACCAAGATTCCGGCATCCAACTTCCCGCGATCTCGTCAACCGCGCGAGGCAAACGTGCATCGACAGGAACCTGAGGTAGCGCTTTGCGAATAGCCTCAGTCCAGGCTTCGACAGAACAAACCGCGGAGGCGATCCCGCTGTGGAGTGCGCCCGAGAGTTCGGCGCTGAGGAGGCATCGAGAAAGGTGCGTGGACATCTCGTCACTGTCTGTTTGGCCGGAGGGAATCGGAAGCGTGTCCAGCCACACCAAACGACCACGGGCGGCGATCAGTAGGAACGGAGCCCCCTGCTCAAGCCAGATCACCAGAGTGAGTCCTTCTCCGAGGCAAGCGCGAGCCAGTTGGACTGCATAAACTCCAAGCGTAGACACCTCCAAGCCCGCGTTTCGCAGGGGTGCTGCCCACTGACCAAGCGCATTTATCGAAAGCGTAACCGCATAGATTTCAACCCCCTCTTCGCTTTCGGAGAGCTCCTCAAAATCAAAGACAAATTCCCCAGCGCCGTAGGGAAGCACCTTTTCGAGCTGGATCTGGGCCATCGCCATCAACTCGTCCCGAGGCGCCTTCGGCAATGTAAACCGCTCGGTAACAAGAATCGAAGAGGGCAGCAGCGCTTCCACCTCCAGGGACGAGGGCACCTTGGACGCCACCTCCTCCATGGTCTGCACCGAGAGCGCGACCTCGCCGGACTGCAGAGTCCAACCTTGGGGATCAGGGGAGATGCACGCTTTCTGAGCGGCGGGGCGAGATTTCATTCGGTCCAGGAGCGTATCTGAGATTTTCCTGTGCCTTTTCGTACAACCACCTCCACTTGTCGAACGACTTTTGCAGAATATCCCTCTGAATAAATCCGGACGGTGGGATCATTGACGGTAATGAGATCCTTCAGAACGTCCTGAAACTGCTTGTTGACAGCAAGGGCGGAGAAGAACTGTTCATTTCCGGTAAACTTCGGATCGTCAAAAGTATGCAGCACCTGGTCCATCCCGGCGCGCACCTGAATCCAGCGCTGGACCTGCCCTTCCCCCAGCCCCGGAAGCAACCTCAAGAGCTCCTCAGGCGCCTCCATGACATCGATACGATTCTGGCTTTCCATGGTGAGCAAGTCGGCCCATCCCGGGTAAGCCAGCAAGGGGTCAATTCCAGGGATGCGCTTGAGTTCGTCTAAACTTTGTATCATTCGGTTGGCGGGGTGGTAATCCAGAGAATCCTCCTGCCCATTCAGCCTCGAGACATTGTCGGCATCCACATAGTCCAACAAGCAATCTACTAGGCGGTCCCTAGCCTGGGGCTCTACTCCGATCACGAACTCGAGCCACTGCTTGAAGACCGCCAACCGCTGCGGATCCTGCCCAGTGAGGATCCACGGAAGATTGATTCGACCGCCCTCTCCCTCGATCCGGACACGGTAACCTATGTCCGGACCCAACTGCGCCTCCAGGAGGGAGCTGTAGCGATCCACCTTCGGATTCAGCGCCACCGCAACCCCGGAATGCGCCATCGCAAGCGCCTCTGCTGAACGGGATTCTTGCGCATAAGATTTGAGTCGTTCCTGCAGCCAAAGGAACCAGCTGGTGACCCCCATGCTAAGCACAATCACAGCCCAAAAAACCGCAAGCAGCGCGGAACCAGAGCGCCGCAGGTCTTTCTTGCGGCCGAACTGAAGCAAAAGAAGCCGCGGACTCGGGTCGGCGACCGCGGACTGCGCTGCGTCTGCATTTGTAAATTGAACCGGCATGGGTGGGGTGGATCTTCTGCAGGGTCTTCTACTGGGTCTTCTACTGGATCTTGTGGGATGGCACCGGCAATACCACCTCGTAGGGTTCCTGATTTGCACGGCGCCAGACTTTCATCCGGACCAAGGCGGGCCTGGAGTTGGCATCATCCCAGCGCTCAAGCCATGCGCCGATGGAGGGGTGAAAATACCGGAACTCCAACGCCGCGATATCAGGCAGCAGCGTAACCCATTCATAGGCGGAATCCACCTCAGTGGTGAGCCTGCGGCGTATCCCCAGATCCTGCTGGCGGGAAGTTGTTGTGGAAGGCTGAAGCGTGAGAGTGACGGCGTAATCGGATTCGGGAGCAGCTGCAGTCAAAATGGAAAGTCCGGGGCGACCGAGCCACTGGATTTCATCGGCGGGAGCAAGTCCGAAAACATGGGGGATGCCGCGCAAACAATCGGGCTGGCGCACGGGCAATCCGGCGAGTACGCCCTGCAGATATTTTGCTAAACCATCCATGACAGACGCCTGGGTTTGGGCCTCCTTGGAGACCTGCAGGGCCTGAAGCTGAGCAGCCACCAACTTGTACATGGTGATCAACACCAGTCCCACCACGCCCACACCCACCATGATTTCCAAAATCGTGAACCCGCACCTTCCAATCAACCGCCTCGATCCAAGCAACCGCCTCGCCGGCGCGGCTGCACGTGCGCAGGTTAGGGCGCGCAGTGCGCCCGCAAGTCCGGCAACCCAGGACTGACGGCGGCTACAGTGCGGATGGGCACGCATAAAACTTTAGCCGCTTCGATCCTCTTCCCCCTCCCGCCCCCCAGGTAACCTCCAAGTTCACCTCCAAGATCCCCTCCACCTTCTGTTTATTTTGATCCTCAAGCTCAAGAGCTACAACACTTTGATGCAAGCGCATTCCGGCAAACTCGCCCTTCAGCTCAAAACCCAGCGGGATGTTTGCGTACGCCTGCGCGCCAGCCTGAACCTCACGCATCCAGTTTATCAGAGCCCTGCGCGCGCGGGAATCCTCACGCTGCACAATCCCCGCATTCAGGCCAGCCTCGACACATCTTGCCAGGCCGATCACGGAAATCGCAAAAATGGCGGTCGCAATCATGGCTTCAAAGAGGACGAATCCCCCCCGCCGAGCGAATTTGTATTCTTTGTGAAAATGGTTCATCCTCAATGTAATTGAAAATAGACAGTTTCCGGATCAGGTACCAGAGCACTGAATCGCAACGCCCATTTTCCAAGCGGCCCCTCGTAGTAAACCTCCACCGGTTCGCGGATGCCTGACGGCCAAAAGCTCCATTCCGAGAGCGGTCTTTCCTCTCTTGCGGCCACGCGGACCAACGAGAGCCACTCTCCTTTACCCACCGCATAAAAGACGGATTCCCCCCCTCCGGCATCCTCCGCCTGCGCCTCTCCCTGGGGCAAGCCCAGCTCTTCACCCGCCTTCGGGGCGGACCAGTCGGTGAGCGCCCTGACGCCGTCCTCAAACCAAATCAAGCGCACTTCCCGCTTTGCACTGACCGCCTGAGCGGCAGCCCGCCGAACAACGTCCTCAAAAGACGCCATTTTTTCGCGCAACCTCTGCTCCTCGAGTACCCCGCGCACACTCGGCACCGCAAGCCCGAGCATCATCAACCCAACCATCACCGCAACCATGAGCTCGATGATGGTGAAACCACCGAGCGAATCAACGACCGCCGCGCCCCCACGCCCGCGAGGCGACGATTTTAAGCCAATCCTTGGTATCAGCTTCTCCTGCCCGATCACGCACGCACCTCCGTGAAATTCGCTCCGTCTCGGGACAAGTCCGACTGCCCCTTGATAAGGCGCGGGACCGCCTCACAAACGCTGCGCCAGCCCGGAAAATTCCACCGGTTGGGAAAGCCGCGACACTGCATGGGCTTGGCCTCCTGCACCCTGCAGTCGCCACCATCCAAAAAAACGCACTCGCCATTTTCCTTGTCCGAAAGCGACAGCCCGTCGCGCTGCGGGCGAAGCCGGGTAAAACGCTGAACAAAGTCCCACTCGGATACGGCCAGCAGCCGGGCCATATCAGCAATCTCCTGCTCCCCGATAACGACTTGACCGGGCCATCGGCAGCACGCGGTGCATCTCTGGCAATCGTAGAGGACTTCAAAAGACATGGGGTGTAAATGTACCGAAAGAAGGGATTCCTGCCAAACCAACTCGGTCGATTTCACGTTAGTTTAAATCCGCCCGCTTTGGAAGCGGCCCCCGCCGTTTTCTCAGTAGGCCGGACTATTAGCCTGTTTTTTTACTTTATGCCCCGAAACACGCGAGACCATCACTTGACTTTACCGCTCACAACCCGCTCAGATGAGGACTTCCTCATGAAATTACTCACCAGGCTCACTCTGCTCAGCGCGATCAGCGTTCCCAGTTATTTCACCCACTCATACGCAGCCGTCGACTTCGTCAAAGACGTGCAACCCATTTTGGAGTTAAACTGCGTAAGCTGCCACCGCGAGGGTAACGTGAAGGGAGGCGTGCAGCTCGACACGAAGGCGATGGCGCTATCGAGCGGAGACAACGGTCCTGCACTCGTTCCGGGCAAATCCGCCAAGAGCGCGATGTACACCACCATGGTGTTACCCGAAGACGACGAACTTTTGATGCCGCCCAAGAAAAAAGGCGGACCACTGCCAAAGGAAATCAGCAGCCTGATCAAAGCTTGGATCGACGAAGGCGCGCCATGGCCGGACGACATCAAGCTTGTTTCCAAAAAGAAGGAAGAGGGCAAAGTGGACGAATCTGCCGTCGTCCGAGAAATCCACGCACACATCGTTGCGACTTCTCTCGAAAAGTCCCCCAAGGACATGCAGAAATACTCGGATTCCATCCTTGGAACCGAAGTGAGCTTCGAGGTGCTTCCCATCCCCGGCGGCAAGTTCAAAATCGGGAGCGCCGAATCTGAATCGGGCCGCAAACCGGACGAAGGCCCTCAAAAGGAGCTGGAGATCTCACCGTTCTGGATGGGGAAATGCGAGGTGACGTGGAACGAATTCGAGCTGTTCATGTATCCCACCGAAGAAAAGCGCATTCGCAGCATGAAACAAGTGGATGCAAAACTGAACGCGATTACGGACGCCTCCTCCCGCCCAACGCAGCCGTATGTGGAAATGAGTTTTGGAATGGGCAAGGACGGATTCCCAGCCATCTCAATGACCCAGCATTCCGCGAACAAATACTGCGAATGGTTGAGCGCAAAAACCGGTCACTTTTACCGACTGCCCACCGAGGCGGAATGGGAATACGCCGCACGCGCCGGAACACAGACGGCGTACTTCTGGGGCGACGATGCATCCAAAGTCGACGAGTACTGCTGGTGGGCCGAGAACAGCGAGGGCAAGTACCAGAAGGTTGGCAAAAAGAAACCGAACCCATGGGGGCTGCACGACATCCTGGGCAATGTGATGGAATGGACCCTCGACCAGTACACCCCAACCGCCTACGCGTCAGCCGCACCTAAAAATCCATGGACGAAGGCAACCAAACCCTACCCGCATGTTGCCCGCGGAGGAGCCTGGGATGACGACTCAGCGGACAAACTCCGGGTCGCAAACCGGAGATTCTCCGATCCAGACTGGAAAATCCAGGATCCGCAGTTTCCGAAGAGTATCTGGTACCACACCGACGCTCAGTTCCTCGGGTTCCGCGTCGTCAGGCCCCTCGAAGTTCCTAGCGCCGAGGAGATGCAAAAATATTGGAACAGCGGCGTCGAGAAAGAATAACTGATTCGTTTTCCGACCCAAAATGCCAACGCCGCAGGCTCCTTATGCCTGCGGCGTTGACTTTATAACGGCTCATCCACTTTTTAAGATCCGTATTAAGCCGTCCAAAACGCACCCGAATAATCGTCTATTCTTTACTAGCAGAGCCGAAGCCAACCGGCATTAATCACCCAAACCACTATGCACCACTCTCGAAAAAAGCCCCATCAACACCTCGGCTCAAACTCCAAGTGCCACGCATTCTCGACCGCTTCGTCCTCCGGTTCCTTGAGGTCTTTTTTTAGGGCGCTCGGATTCATCAGCTCTATCTCCTGCGCATCCGTTGGGATCGCCCAGGACGCGCCGCTCATCACCATCACCAAAAGTGACAAAATCGCGATTGGCTTAAACGGCATCGGCGGACCGGATGGAGCGACCCTCCTCCAGCTTGTTCAAAAGGACCTTCAACTCTCGGGCGCTTTCTCCATCGGCGCACCGCGCACCGGCAACTTTCAAGTCGGGGGAAACGTCTCTGGTTCCAGCCTAAACGGAAGCCTCACCGACCGCTCCGGCAAGAGCGTGCTGAGCCGCTCCTACTCAGGCTCCATCCGCGCGCAGGCTCACGCTTTCGCCAACGACATTGTGGAAGCCATCACCGGCGGCAAAGGCATCGCGGGAACACGCCTCGCGTTCGTTGCGAACAAATCAGGCACCAAGGAGATCTACATGGTCGATGTGGACGGCGCTAATCTCACCCAACTCACCAAAGACCGCGCGATCAGCGTATCGCCTGCCCTGTCGCCCGACGGGTCAAAGCTCGCGTATACCGGCTACCAGAGCGGCTACGCGGATGTTTACGAAGTGGACCTCGCCTCGGGGTCGCGCCGATGCATCATGAAATTTCCGGGAACAAACTCCGGAGCGGCCTACTCCAAGTCAGGCAACCGAATCGCCGTGACGCTCAGCAAAGACGGCAATCCGGAGCTCTACGTGACGGATTCCGGCGGTGGCTCCCCGAGACGGCTCACCTTCACACCCGGAGTCGAGAGCTCTCCCACCTGGTCTCCGGACGGATCGGAGATCATTTTTTCGAGCGACTCCGGCGGCAGTCCCGCGCTGTACCGCGTCTCAGCCTCCGGGGGATCGCCCTCACTCATCCGGACCGGCCAAGGCTACAATACGGAGCCAAACTGGTCTCCTGATGGCAAAAAGGTGGCTTTCAACATACGGGCAGGTGGCGGGTTTTCGGTTGCGGTGCTGGATCTCGCCTCCGGACAAGTTCGCCAACTGGGTGAGGGGCAGGATCCGGTGTGGGGCGCTGACTCAAGGCACATTGCATGCGCGCAGGCGGGTTCGCTCGTTTTGGTGGATATTCAAACCATGCAGCGCACGACCATTGCCTCCGGGCTGGGACGGATATCGGAGCCCACCTGGTCCCACGGCCAGCGCTAGGCAGCGCCAGCTCCCGAGCCGCCAAGCCACCAAGGCCCCCCAAGCGCACGAACAAGACGCAGGATGCGACCCTTTTTTATTGCGACTGATTCTCAGTCTCACTAAGCTATCGACATGCCCTCTGATTCGTCAGTGAATCTCTGCTCGGCCCGTTGCGGTCAACGGCTGCGGATCCTCGCGCTCCAGTCTGGAGAGGAGGACTGCAATCGGCTCCGCGAGATGGGGTTTTGCGAATCCTCGGAAATTTGCAAGGTGGTGGACGGCTCGGCAATCATTTGCTCGGTTTACGGCATGAGGCTCGCCATCGGACGTGCACTTGGCGAGGCGGTGCTCGTGGAACCCGTCTTGGCATGACGCAGATCCCGCTCAGCGAACTGCAATTAGGCGAAAAAGGCACTGTCTCCGGCTTCGACTTGGACGCGGAAACTCGGCAGCGTTTGGGGGAAATGGGTCTCACAAAGGGGACCGACTGCACGCTGGTTCGCGTTGCCCCGCTGGGGGATCCGATTGAGATCACGGTGCGCGGCTACCGCCTATCTCTGCGAAAGAGCGAAGCCCGCGGGGTGCTAGTCGTTCTTGCACAGAACTAAAGCCGACTCGAGGCAATGGAAACGAAGCACCCAGACCCCACGACCGCTCACCCACGGAGGATTGCCATCGCTGGCAATCCGAATTGCGGAAAGTCCACGATCTTCAATGCACTCACAGGCATGCGCCAGAAGGTCGGGAATTACCCTGGTGTCACAGTCGAAAAAAAGGAGGGCTTCTGTTTTGGGACTCACGGCGAAGCTCTCGCGGTCATCGATCTCCCTGGGTGCTATAGCCTGCAGGCCCGTTCCCCTGATGAAGTCGTTTCGCGCGATGTGCTGCTGGGCAGGCAATCTGACACCCCGGCGCCGGAGGTTATTGTGGTGGTCGCCGACGCTACAAATCTTGAGCGCAATCTCTACCTCGCCGCGCAGATTTTGGAACTGGGACTGCCCACCATCCTCGCGCTCAACATGGTCGACATGGCCGAAAAACAGGGCATCGGACTGGATCCCCTCGCTCTTTCCCACCAACTTGGCATTCCCGTGATTCCAACGGTGGCGACCGCAGGAGTTGGCCTGATTGCGCTCAAGCAAGCATTATCAGGAAAACTGCCCAACCCGACAAACTCACGCGCCCAGCAGCATGAAGCGGTTGAGGAAGAAGCAACTGCCCTGGGAGCTATCTTGAACGTGCCGGAGCGCGCAAGAAGGGCGGAATCTCTGCTGTTAATCGGATCCTCGGAAAAGACCATCGCCGCCCTAGCGGATTTGCCACAAAGCGCACGCTCGCAAATCGCTCAAGCACGCGAACGCCTGCATGCTGCCGGGGTTGACCCAGTGGCGGATATTATCGACGCGCGCTATCGGTGGATCGCGCAGATTATCTCCGCCGCGGTTCGGAAAACGACCAACTCAGACGCCCGCGCATCGGACAAGCTCGATGCAGTTCTCACCCACCGCTTTTTGGGGTGGATTTACTTCACGGGGGCGATGCTGGCGATGTTCTTCGCCATTTTTTATCTCGCGCAAGTTCCGATGGATTGGATTGAGTCCGCCTCAAAGCTGGCGGGTGATTTTTTACAAAACACCATCCCAGAAGGAGACTTTCGCTCCCTGGTGGTCGACGGGATGCTCGCCGGCGTCACGGGAGTGCTGATTTTTCTTCCGCAAATCTTAATCCTAAGCCTGTTTCTGGGGTTCTTGGAGGACAGCGGCTACATGGCGCGGGCGGCGTTTATGATGGACCGCCTGATGTCGAGCGTGGGACTGCACGGCAAGTCGTTCATCCCGATGCTTAGCTCCTTCGCCTGCGCAATTCCGGGGGTGATGGCCACGCGCACCATCGAACACCGCAAGGATCGCTTGGTCACCATCCTGGTGGCCCCGCTGATGAGCTGTTCCGCTCGAATCCCCGTCTACACGCTGCTGATCGCGGTTCTTCTTCCGGATGCTCCGGCATGGAGCAAAAGCCTGATCATGCTCTCCATGTACATGCTGGGAATTGTTGCGGCATTCACAATGGCTTGGCTGTTCAAAAAGACGATTCTTCGGAGCGAAACGCCTTTTTTGCTGATGGAGATGCCGCCGTACCGCATCCCTTCAGCCCGTAGCCTGCTGCTGCGGATGCGGGAAAGGGCCGCGCTGTTTTTAGCGAGGGCAGGAACCGTGATTCTCGCTCTGTCCGTGTTGCTTTGGGCGCTCACCACCTACCCAAAACCCGAAAACTCGTCCGCAAACGAAAGCGAAAAAATCGCTTACAGCACGGCAGGACGACTGGGCAAAGCCATCGAGCCCTTCATTGCTCCGCTCGGATTTGACTGGAAAATAGGCATCGGGCTGATCGGCTCGCTTGCAGCGCGTGAGGTGTTTGTGTCGACCATGAGCATTGTCTACAATGTGGAGTCCTCAGACGCGCGGGACTCGGTTGAACCGTTAAAGGACACGATGCGGGCGGAACGCCGGGCGGATGGGAGCCCGGTGTACACGCCGCTCGTGTGCGTCGGGTTGATGGTCTTTTATGTATTGGCGATGCAATGCCTAAGCACGCTGGCCGTCGTGCGCAGAGAGACCAATTCCCTGGTTTGGCCGGCCTTTCAGTTCTTATACATGTCAGCTCTGGCCTGGCTTGCCTCATTTCTTGTTTATCAGGGCGGGCACTTTCTCGGATTGCAATAATCCCGAAAACCACTCAGACAGAGGGGCGTCAATTTATGAATCCCGTTGCTGACCATGCACTGGTTGCCCTTGCCGTTGCTGCGTCGATTCTGGCGCTTGTGAGCCGAAAACTCCCAAGACTGGGATCCGCGAAAACGGTTGCCCGAAGTTGTGCTGGTCAATGCGGGTGCGTGCAACAGGCTGATTCTTTCACTCGAACTTTGGCAAACAACCGAGTTGAAGGCGCACCCAAGACCTCCAAGTCCAATGGGGATAAAGCTTGATACCCTTCTAAGCCCAAGCCACCACTTGTGCCGACATTTCATTGATTGGCACGACATCTACGCCCTTTTTCCCGAACTATTGCTCGCGGGTTATAAGGAGCATTTTCTCAGGCTGATGGGAGCACTGGTGATTCTGCAGGAGCGCTCGCAGAAAGACGCAGAAAGCCTATTGGTGGAGTGGTGCGAGAACCCTTACTGGCAGGCCTTCTCCGGCATCACAGAGTTCCAATGGAGCCCTCCGGCAACAGTCGAACAGTTCTCGGCATTCCAACGAATCGCCGGCCCGCGCCGATTGCAAACACTCAAGTCGATGGCGGGTACCCTCACCTCCTCGGCGGCCGTCCCCAATCAGCCTATGGCCCAATCCGGAGCACACCACGGCTCCGGAGAGGATGCTGCGGATATCCGCAGGTCGCTTATTCCAACCAATCAGGATGAAACCGACGGCCTTTCAACGGGGCAGGCCGCCCGCAAAGTGATTCCCCATTTCGAGTCAGTAGAACCTATCATGTTGAACCTGCAGTCGTCGGAGGAGGGGCTTCAGATTCACGTGGAACCCATGGGGGAAGCGCCCTTCCGATACAGGTGGGAGAAATGGGTCGAGAATGAAGCGGGAGTCAAGGTGCTGGAGGAATGCGCGACAGCATCCATTCACATTGAAAACCCTCCCACTGAATGCTTAATCGCTTTTCGTTGCGTAGTCAGCAATGCCCACGCCCCAAACGGAACGCCCTCGCGCTGGCACTTCATCCGCCCGCAAAAGAAACCGGCCAAAGCGACAGCCTTGGACTGCACTCCCTCTTAACCTCATGAATCAGGCCGCGAAAACCAAGCCCGCGTAAGCTCAATCAAATCCCCAGCAGCCGCAGCAACGCATCCTTAGATTGATTCGCCTTCACCACCGCATTCGATCCGGATTGAACCAGAACATTCGCCTTCGCCAACCTTGTGCTCTCCGCCGCGACATCCGTGTCGGCGATCCTGCTGTTTGCCTGCTCTAAATTCACTTTGAGACTCCGGTTTCGGTTCAGCGCCTGCTCCAGCTCGCTCATGCTAGCTCCGGCTGCCGCGCTGTAGGTCGCGAGCTGCTGTAGGGCGGCAGTGTAGGTGGAAATACTCAGTGCTTTGACATCTGCGGCGGAGGCAGGTGAGGAAACAGCCGCCAAAACGGCATTCGACAAATCCATCCGCAGAATGGACTGAGGACTACTACCGTCCTCCTGAACGTGCACATCGAGCGAAGAGTTCGGGTCGCTAGAAAACAGTGCGATCCCGTTGAATTTGTCCGCCGCGATCTTTCCCAACTCACCCTTAAGAAGGGAGTACTCGGTAAAATAATTGTCTAAATCCGTCTCGTTTTGAGTCGCATCGGAAATCCGAACCGCGAGCTCAGACATCCGGCTGACAACCGCTGAGAAGTTGGCCAAAGCAGATGCCTGCGTCTGGAGAAACGAAACCGCGTTTGAGATGTTCGATGAAACTCCGTCGACTCGGTTCAGCGCAGCCTTCATCTTCATCGAAACAGCCAATCCGCCGGCGTCGTCGGCGGGGTCTACGATCCTTGAGCCGCTCGAGAGCTTGGAAAGGCTCTTTTGCAACAGATGATTGCTCTTCGTGAGGTTCGCAGAAGCGTAACTCGCAGCCGAATTTGTGTTGATTGAGTTGGCCATAATGCAATGAAGGTTAAAACGTTCGAGCCACCTTCAACTCGGCCAACGACATATTTTCTTTAGAAATATGTCAAAAACTCATGCAGAAAATGCATTCCACCCCGCCTTCGGGGCTCAATCACCCCGCCTCAGAGGCTCAAAATGGGATGTCGTCTCCCTCAACATCCAGATCCGGATCCGCAGGCCGTCTGGCCTGTGAGGCAGGTGCACTGGAGGATCTCTGCGGCGGCCGCTGGGCCTGCCTTGGGCCGTCTTCTCCGTCTGCCCCCCCTCCTCCACCTTCGCGCGACCCAAGCAACTGGAGCGCTTCCCCAACGACCCGCATTTTAGAGCGCTTTTGGCCCGTCTGCTTGTCGTCCCAAGTGTCCAACTTGAGCCGTCCCTCGATGTAGACTGGGCGGCCTTTGCGCAGATATTCTCCGGCGATCTCGGCCTGTCTGCCCCAAAGCTCAACATCCACGTAAGTTGTCTCCTCACGCTTCTCCCCCGCGTCGGTGGAATAAACCCGGTTGATCGCCAAAGCCAGATCGGCAACCGCAGTTCCCTTAGGAGTGTACTTAACCTCGGGATCCCTTGTGAGGTTTCCCATGATCATTACTTTGTTTAAGTTAGGCATAATACTGGAAAAGCTGGAGTCTCGAATCTTTCCTTGAATCCTTTAAAGCCCTGAGTCCGAAAATTAACCCTGAATGAACAAGTCAAACGGATGCACTATTAACCGAAGGGGGCCGGGCCTAGGCCACCTTCATTCACAGCCGAACGTGAGCAGGGCGCCTACGCAGCCTTTGCTCCCGCTTTTGAAAGCAGAAAATACTGACGGTACACATCGGAATCCAACTTAAGCTTGGACTGGATGCGCGAAATCGCAGCGGGTTCGGCCTGGAACACGAAATTTGTGTAGTAGCCGCTGCTCAAGTCACCAGCAGCGTAAGAAAAAGGACGATTTCCCATCTTTTGAACCTGCTCGATCACAGCCCCTTCCTTCTTGAAGTCGGACTCCAGACGCTCAATCACGTCTTTCGCCCCGTCCTCACTGCCTTTCACGTTCAAAATCAACATTCCTTCGTATCGCTTTTTCATCAGTAGTAAAATTTAGTCCGCGAGACTCGCGCACTCGGCCCAAAACGTCAATTAAAAGCGTTCATCGCCTTCATCAACCCTTCGGATTTCGCACAGAGCACGGCGTCCTGAGCCCGCGCAAGCGCTTCCCCTAAGGCCTTCGTCTCTGCCCCGCTGAAACGCCCCAGTACGTGCCCCACCACCTCGGCACCTAAAGCCTCCCCGATACCCACCCTGAGCCGCGCGATATCGCTGGTGGCAAGTGATTCAAAAATCGACTTCAGTCCATTGTGCCCGCCCGCCGACCCGCGAAGACGCATCCGAAGTTTTCCTAAAGGCAGCGCCATGTCATCGGAAACTACCAAGACAGCCTCCAGAGGAATCTTAAAGAACCGGACGATCCCTGCGACGGATCTGCCGCTCAGATTCATATAGGTTTGGGGCTTACAAAAAATGGCTCCATCCCAAGACGCCACGAGGGCACTCCACGCCCCGTCCCAACGCCACTCCGAACGCCCCCTTAACAACCCATCAAGCACCATAAACCCTACATTGTGCCGGGTGTTCTCGTACTCCTTACCCGGATTCCCCAGCCCCACAATTAATCTGACGCCTGCATTAGCGCTCATGCTTTTCGCCCCCACTTAGTCGCTCACTTGCACCCCTCAGCCTTGTAAAGTTAGTCGATTTGGGTTTAAAGCAAACACCTTCCCAGCCTCCATTAAGGCTCGGGAAGGTGCTCGCGAATAACTTCGTAAGACTAAAAAACGCGCTACTTCTTGTCGGCGCCCTCAGCAGCCTTTTTCTCACGTAGAACCTCGGGCTGGGTCGGGCCCTCACCAGAAGCTGCGACCTCTGTCACCGTCGGAGAGGTCACGCGGAGCACAGTCACGTCGGCGTCGCCGCGGTAAGAGACACCGGCAGGCAGCGTAAGATCACGAAGATGAACTGCGTCATTGAGATTCAATGCGCTCACATCCACAACAATGCGCTCAGGAAGATCCTTCGGCAAACACTCCACCTCGATACTATGAAGCATGGTGACGAGCAAGCCGCCGAAGGTCTTCACCCCGACGGATTCACCCACGGTCTCAACCACCACGTGCGCGTGCATTTTCTCATCAGCAGCCACCGCATGGAAGTCGACGTGCAGAATGTCTCCGCGCACCGGGTGATGCTGCACGCTTTGAATGAGGGCCAGTTTCGACGAATTGCCTGAGGCGGATGCGATCTCCAGTTCAACCAGCATCTGCTCGCTCGTCGCGTGCGCGAGCACATCGGAAATCTGGCGGCTTGCCAGCTGCAGATTCATGGCCTCTTGGGTGGAACCATAAATCACCGCGGGCACTTGCCCTGCGGCACGGATTTTCTTTACCGAATTACGACCCACATCGGCGCGCGCCTGAGCGGAGAGTTTAATTTGCTTTGCCATAGTCTTTTTACGTTACGCGTTCTTTTTTTTACTGATTTCGAAAAGTGAACTAACCGACTCGTCGTCATGAACCCGCTTGATGCCCTCGCCAATGAGCTCAGAGATGCAGAGGGTGGAGATCTTAAACCCAGGGACATCCCGGACCGGGACGCTGTTTGTGGTGAGTAACTCCCCGAGCTGCGAAGACGCCAACCGCTCGACCCCCAAGTCCGAAATGACCGCGTGACTCACGCAAGCGATCACCTGGTTTGCACCCCGGTCTTTCAAGATTTTGGCTGCGCTTACCAGCGTGCCCGCCGTCTCAGTCAAGTCATCAACCAGAATCACGTCTCTTCCCTCAACTTCGCCGATGACGTTCATCGCCTCGGTTTCCGTCGCGCTTTTGCGCCGCTTGGCGACGATCGCCAGTCCAGCGTCCAAAGTCTGCGCATACGCGGAGGCCATTTTCAGCCCTCCCACATCGGGAGAGACCACAACCAAATCCTTGAAACTCCTCTTATGAAGCTCACGCACGATGACTGGCGCCGCGTAGAGATGATCCACCGGAATATCAAAGAATCCCGCCACCTGCTGCGCATGCAGGTCCATGGTCAGCACACGACTCACTCCAGCAGCGGTCAGAAGATTTGCGATGAGTTTTGCAGTGATCGGCACCCGGGGTTGATCCTTGCGATCCTGACGCGCGTAGCCAAAAAACGGAATGACCGCCGTGATTCGAGCGGCGCTCGCACGCCGAACTGCGTCCACCATGATCAGCAACTCCATCAAGTTCTGATTCGTCGGAGGGCAGGTGGGTTGGACGATGAAGACATCGCGACCGCGGATGTTCTCATTGATCTTCACAAACGTCTCGCCGTCAGGAAAGGAGGTCACCGTCGCATCCCCAAGCGGCACACCGATATAGGCACAGATTCGCTCAGCCAGAACTCGGTGAGCCGAGCCGGTGAGAATCTTCATTTCTGTGGGTGTGCGAAACATAGCCGCCTGTGGGAGGGGGCGAGGAGATTAGGAATCTGAGGCCGAAAGACAAACCCAAAATCACCAATCCCCGAAGTCGGTCAAAAAGTACGGCTGAAATCAACACCTGAGGCCTCAGGAAGCCCGCTTTGAACGGACCCCTTCCTCGAACTCCGCTTTACGCAATCCCCAGACCAGAAATGCCCCCCCGATCAGCAGCAGGAAAAGTGAAAGAAAAACCCCGCGCGGCATCCCAAAATTAAAATCCTCTGGCTCCCTAAATTGCTCACCCACAATTCGAAACACGCCGTAAAGCACAAAAAACGCCCCTGTCAGCACGCCGCGCGGAACGCTCATCCTCGTGCGCATGAACCACAGGATCATGAACAGAAGCACCCCCTCCAAAAGCCCCTCGTAAATCTGGGAAGGATGCCGGGGTGTAAGCACCTGCCTCAAAACCGGTTCGTACGCCTGCGCTGACTCCACCCCTTTTCGCCATCCCTCCAGAATCGGCTCCAGCGGGGCGGACGCCAGAGGCGTTCTTTCCAACAACTCGGGGCGATCCCTCAGCTCCGAGGGAAACTGCACCGCCCACGGCACCATCGATGCCCTGCCGTAGAGCTCGCCGTTAATGAAGTTCGCCATCCGTACCAGAAACAACCCAAGCGGCGCGGACACCACCAAGCTGTCCCCTATCCCCGTCCACGAAATGCCGTGCCGGCGAGAATAGTATAGAGTGTACAGCACCAGACCCAAGATCCCCCCGTGACTCGCCATTCCCCCCTCCCACACCCTCAACGCCGATGCCGGATGCTCCAACAGCCGTGAGAAATCGTAGAGGAACATGTACCCCAACCGCCCCCCAACAAGCACTCCGAACACCGCCGCCCAAGTGATGAAATCCTGCACCGCGTTTGGCGCAACCGGATTCAATCTGCGCTCAGAGAGCCACTGATAGATCCGTTGCCCGCCCAGAAATGCGAGGACATACGACAATCCGTACCAACGTATTCCGACACCGTCCGAGATTTCCCAAAGGAACGGACTGAGTTGATGAAGGTAGAAGTGGGCGCCATCCATCTTGAAAACTGGCGTAGAGAAATGCCGGTAACGGCCGCCGCGCTCTGACCGATCGTTTGGAAAAGTCCTGGTAACCGGCGATCAGGCAGACCTGCCCCTCATTTCCTCATCTAATCTTTCAACTCTTGGCCAGACTGCGCATCGACGATCGTGAAGCGTTCATGGTGGAAGGTAGCGTCCGACCTGAAAGTCATGCGGCCTTCGTACTTGCGCTCGATTTCAATCAGCAGCTCTTCGTCCTCACTGCGGAGGCGCTGAAGCACATGCGGGTTCACGGTGATTTTCAATTCATGGACATCCGGATGCTTCCTAAGCACCCGATGCAGGGAGCGCTGGAGTTCAACGCTCATCGTCATCGCGCTCTTCACCTTGCCTCGCCCGTTGCAGTACGGACAAGATTCATACACCGACCCCGAGATGGACTCCTGAGCCCGCTGGCGAGTCATCTCCATCAGTCCAAGCGGAGAGATCGGCAGCACATGCGTCTTTGCCTTGTCCCTCTTCAGGCGATCCTTCATCCGCTGGTAAACCAACTGCTGATCCTTGCGGCTCTTCATGTCGATGAAATCCCCAATGATCAGCCCCCCGATGTTCCTGAGGCGCATCTGCCGCGCCATCTCATCCGCGGCCTCAAGGTTGGTTTGAAGGATAGTTTTTTCGACATCCTTACCCCCCTTGTTTCTGCCGGTATTCACATCGATTGCGATCAGCGCTTCGGTCTCATCAATCACGATGTAACCACCGCACGGCAGCCAAACCTGCCGGTGAAAAGCATCGTCGATCTGCTTCTGAACCCCGAAATTTTCGAAAATCGGCGCCGTGCCCGAATAGTGCTGAATCCGGCCTTTCGAGCGTTTCGAAATCTCGCCAACCAGTTCGCCCATCCGCTTCACCGCGGCCTCGTCGTCACAATGCACCTCGTCGATTTCGTCCGTCAGAAAATCCCGTACCGTGCGCTCCACCAAATCAGGCTCTTCGAACGCGCAAACCGGAGCCGACCTCTTGTTTACGGTCTCCTCAATCTTGCGCCACTGCTCGAGCAGAAGCCCCAAATCACGAACAAAATAACGGGCCCGCTGCCCCTCTCCAACCGTTCGGATAATCACCCCCATTCCCTCCGGAATGTCCAACTCCCGGAGCACTTTCCTGAGGCGATCCCGCTCCTTGGGCGACTCGATCTTACGAGAAATCCCGCACTGATCGCTGTAAGGCATGAGAACCAGATAGCGCCCGGGCAAGGAGACGTTGGTCGTAATCCGCGGCCCTTTGGTGGAGATGGGCCCCTTGGTCACTTGCACTAAAACTTCGCTGCCCACCGGATAAATCTGGGGGATATCCTTGGCGGTGATCCGGTCCTTTTTCTTGGAGTTACCCGAGCGTTCGACCTGCTCGACCCCGCTGTCCAAAGCGGCAGGAAGGGCATCCCAAAAATGGAGGAAAGCGTTCTTTTCAAACCCAATATCAACAAACATCGCCTTCAGCCCGTGCTCAATGTTCTTAACCCGCCCCTTGAAAATGGACCCGACTATGTTTCGATCAGTCTGACGCTCAATTGAATACTCTTCCAGAACCCCATTTTCGAGAAGGGCTACCCGGCGTTCCAACTTTTCTGAGCTAATAATGAGGGTGTTCCCGGTCCGCCGAGGGGCGAGGCCGAGAAGGCGTTTGACGCGTTCGGTCATGGAAATGATTTTTGGAAAAAGGTTAAAAAACACTGGAAATCAGCGCGGAGAAGATCCCGCAGGTGGAGGGGTGGATTGGGGGGTAGGCTCTTTTCTAGGCCTGAACAGTCTTTCAAAGAAACTTCTTTTCTCAGAAGATTCGATCTTTGGCGACTTCTGGGAAACCTTCCCACGGTCATCAGCCTCCGGCTTTATATCTGGTTGCACCTCGGATGCTGCATTTTTCTTCGCAGGCTTTGCTGCCGGTTCCGCGTGGTCCGCGGTCTCACGATCCGCCTGTGACTCCGCCCCAAACACAGGGCCCGTCTTGTAGTTGACCTCGTCAATGGGCTGGAAACTCCCCGCCGCTGGCTGAAGTGGCGAGAGCCCCGGATCATACCCACTCTGAAGCGCACTGCATTGCTCCAAAATCCGCTGCGCAATCGGCGCACTCACACCTCCTCCAGACTTTGCGCCCTGGACAAAAACCGTGACTGCAAAGCGCGGGCTGTTGTAGGGGGCGAAGCACATAAACCATGTGTGGTTGTCCTTTTCCTTCTTCCCACCCACCTCGCGCCAGAACTGGGCCGTGCCCGTCTTGCCCGCCACCTCGATCCCCTTCACCTGAGCCTTCTTCCCAGTGCCACCCGGCTCATTGACCACCTTCCACATACCCCTTCGGATCAACTCAATCTGGTCATCTGCGATTCCCAGCGCCCTCAAATCCGCACGCAACTTCGGCATCGGACTCACGACTTTTTCACCCGTCTCTGGATCCATCAAATCCTTACCCTCCGCGTCTACCACCCTCGACACGAGCTTCGGGGCGAAGGACAACCCTCCGTTGGCCACCGACGCCGCCACCATGCACATTTGAAGAGGCGACGCCTCCACTGCCCCCTGCCCGATAGAGACATTCGCAGTGTAGCCGTTGGACCAGCGCTCCTGGGGACTCACCACGCGAAGCCACTCGGGGCTGGGCAGAATCCCGGAATCTTCTCCACTCAAAGGTAGCCCGCTCCTCTGACCGAGACCGAGCGCCTCCCCGACGGCAACAATCTGATCAATCCCCGCCGCATTGCCCCACTGATAAAAAAACGCGTTGCACGAGTACTTCAATGCGTCCGAGAGCCCTACGCTTCCATGCGGCGGCATGTGCCTGTCAACCACCCAGCACTTCATGTACTTGGCGCCATAGGACACGCCCCCCGAGCACGAAAACGTGTTCTTCGCCGTAAGCCCCTTTTTGAGTCCTGCCAAACCCGACACCGCCTTGTAAGTCGAGCCCGGCGCGTAACCCTGGATGGCCCGGTTGGTCAAGGGGTCGGTTTCATCCTTGGTAATCTGCTGCCAGTGTTCCCGGCTGATATTCGGAATAAACACGTTCGGGTCGTAAGATGGAACCGAAGCCATCGCGAGAACCTCCCCGTTGGCCGGGTCCACCACCACCGCCGCCCCACGCCCCACGCCGGCATCCCTCAAGGCCCGCTCAACAATGAACTGCATTTTCGCGTCAATGGTGAGGTAAACGTGGTTGCCCTGCTTGGGCTCCACTCGGCGGATCTCTGATTCAATGACTCCCTTTAGATTTCGCTGAAGCACCCTCACCCCCGGAGTCCCCTTCAACCAGCGATCCATGTGCAGCTCCACCTGCGACTTCCCTTCCGAGTCGGGCTGGTAAAAGGAATACTTCCGGATGTCCGGCAGCCGGTCAATGTCCACCGGCGCGCCCACGTATCCCAAGATATGGGCGCCGAGCGCACCATAAACATACTGCCTAACGGGGCGCAGCGCGATCTCAACCCCGGGCAGCCCAACATCGTTTTCCGAGAAACGCGCGATGGTTTTGAAGTCCAGCTCTTCGAGGTAGGTGAAAGGCACCTCGGAGTTGTTCCGGTAGTGGCGCTGCAGCCGGCTGCTGTTGTAATCCTTCGCCAGCTCCAGCTCGTTCAACCGAGGAATAATCGTGCTGTTTACAATCTGAACCACGTCCTCCTCGCGCTTTTCCTTAAGCATCTGCTTAACAGGCGCAGTGTAGGTGGCCATTGGCGGCTTGCCAAAATTCTGCCGGTAACCCCGCACCATGTCCGGCAGATAAAAATCCACCTCATAACTGGCGCGATTTCCAACAAGGGTCAGCCCGTTGCGATCCCGGATTTCGCCGCGAACGGACGGGATTCTCACCGTCACCTCTGAGCGGGAGGCCATGCGTTTGGCCCACCGCTCTCCATGCGCAACCTCCAGCCACCACAAACGCCCCACTAAAATAGA
>CAMDSZ010000012.1 GCA_945906945.1 Akkermansia muciniphila | reverse complement strand
CCCCCCACCGAAGGATTGAGAAGCTCACGACTTACCCGGACGGAGTTCAGACCGACGACGGCTCGATTTGGGTCAGCTACGAACTGAGCCGCTACGGTGCAGACGGACGGGAAATCGTGCTCGCACGCATCCACGAAGTAGACGTCCTCGCGGGCAAGCTCGTCTCGCCTGAAAGCCGCCTCAAGATTCGCGTTCACAAGCTGACCACCCCGCGGCACGACTACATCCCAATCAACCCGCAGAACCCCAACGACGAGGACTTCACCCCGAACGCCGTGCTGATAACCCGTCTGCTCCGCTTTGAACCTGCCGAACAACCCGATGGCATCTTCAAGCTCCAACCACGACTCGGCGACCTGAAGGGATTGGAGACCGACCTCTTCACCTTGCACGGCCCGATCCATTTCAAATCGCAGCTCAAGGACGGCGTGCAGGAGATCACACTCGCTCCTCCGGCAAAGGTGAAGTTGACCGTGACCGTGCCTGATTACGCCACCGGAAAGACAGGCCCCCTCACCGGCGGCACCCTGAGGGATGACGGCTGGCGCGAACTGCCACTCACCCCAGGCGAGCCGACAACCCTCCTCATTCCGAAAAAGTAAACTCGGAACTCCTTCCCTTTGAAACACACCATGAAACCCAACGTCCTGAAACTCCTAGCCGCCCTGCTGCTCACACCGCTGGCCGCATTGCACGCCGCCGAGCCGCCCTTTCCCGCTGGCATCGAGCATGTGCGCGTCGAACGCAGTGATTCGGATCGTTACCAGTTCCTCCATGATCCAGCCATCGAGCTTCACAAGGGAGAGCTTTTCGTCGCATGGTATAACTGCCCTGAAAAGGAAATCGTCGGTGAGTCGCTCATTCGCTGCCGTCGCTCGAAGGACGATGGCAAGACGTGGTCCGCGCTGGAGGTCATCGCGGAGGACACGAGCCGGGACGGCACCTACTACGTGCCCGCGCAACTGCTCTCGCATGGCGGCGTGCTCCACGCGTTCGTCGGCAAGATGAAAGGGCACGACCTCATCACCACCTGCGCGGTTTTTGTGCTCAATGAGGCGACCAATCGCTGGGAGCCGCGCGGCGACATCGCCGACCTCTTCCTGCCGAACTGCCAGCCGTTGAAAATGGCCGATGGCAACTGGATCATGGCCGGGCGTGTAGCGAGCCGCTTCGGTGTAAAACCTCGCATTCCGGCCGTTGCCATCAGCCGGGCCGATGACCTCACGGGTCGCTGGCAGGTGGTGCCCTTGATATCGGAGGAACTCCCCACACCACATTGCCCCGAAACCACCGTGTGGGTGGAAGGCCGCGAGCTACTTGCCATCACGCGCAACGAAATGGGCGCGGTGCCGTTCGTATTTACCAGCCACGACTATGGCCGCACCTGGAGCGCGGTAAAGGATCACGCATTCACCGCCTCCACCTCGAATCTATACGCCGGCCATCTTTCAACAGGCCAACGCTACCTTTTCTTCAATCAGCCCAAGGACAGTGAGAAAGGTTTCAACAGCCGCGAAATGCTCGTCATTGGCGTGAGTCGTCCCGGCGAGTCCTCGTTGGCGAGGACCTGGTGCGTGCAGAACCATAGCACGGCCGACCGTCCTGCAGCGTCGCATTACCCTTGTGCCATCGAGCATGATGGCCGCCTGTTCGTGCTCTACACGGCCGGACTCTCTGGTCGCAGACAATGCGAACTGGCGATCATTCCCATCACGTCCCTGAAAGACACCGAGAAGTGAAAGAAGCCTGGCACTTTGCCATGAAACACATCCTCACACTACTCACCGCGCTGCTGCTGCCGCTGGCCACGCTGCACGCCAAAGACGAAATCGCCAACGCCCCAGCCACCGGCGATGTCCGCGACGTGCGCGTTGTCCGCACTGCCGACCAAGAGCCGCGAGCTTCCTTGCTTGGGCAGCCGAGCATCGCCTTGTGGAAGGAGAAACACCTTGTCGTGGCCTATCAGAAGGGCATCGCGGGCAAGACCGACATGGGCAGCATCGACGCCGTCGTTTCCAGTAACGACGGCGACTCGTGGGGCATCCCGAGCACGATCTTCGACCACGAGCAGCGGCATGGCGCCATGCAGTTCGGCTATTGCAATGCGGTGCTCTACCATCCGCCGGGGCAGGAGGTGCTGTGGTGCTTTGCCATGCGCTGCCCGCTGAACTATGCCGACAGCGAGGACTCGCACCTCGCCGCTGCCTACAGTGGCGATGGCGGGCGCACGTGGAATCCCGTCGAACTGGCCATGCACTACACGGGGCCGCTCGTCATTCTCGGTGAAATCCAGCGCATCATCGAAAACGGCCAGCCGGTCTATCTGCTGCCCGCGCATCGCAACACGAAGCGCGCCGATCCGCTCGGGCAGCAGGAACAGTTTGTCCTGCGCAGCAACAGTCTGCTCGATTGGCGTCTCGGCGGTTATGTGCCGCAGGAAAAGCCCGGCGCGGTCTTCCTGCACGAAGGCCAGATCGCCGTCATCAATGAGCAGCAGCATCTCAAGATGGTCATGCGCACCTCCAGCAGCAAACGGGATGGCAAGACACTCGATGGCGGTGCGCTCAATCCTCCCCGCGCCTGGACCAGCACCAGCACCGATGGCGGCAAAACTTGGAGCATCGCCCAGGAGGAGCCGGACCTCTGGAACACCGTATCGGAAGGATGGTTCGGCCAGTCGCGCACCGGCACTCAGCTCTACGTTTACAATGACGGCCCCGCCTTCAGCCGCATGGCGTTACGCTACAAAGTGAAACCCGCGAACGGAACCTGGAGTGACGAGCACACCTTCTTCGACGCTGGCATCCACAACTCCTATCCCACGCTCATCGAAACAGCGCCCGGCGAGTTCCGCGCCGTGTGGGACAGCGGTGACGAAAAACGCCACCGCCGCTCGATTCGCTTTGGAAAACTCACCCTCAAAAACTAATCATGAAGCCCACCCTCCCCCTCCTCGCCGCCCTGCTGCTGGCTGCTGGCTTTGTCGGCAGTGGAATCGCGCAAGCCCCCAAGACGAAGACGGAGGCGGCCCCGAAGGCCTACGTGCCAGCTTTGACACCGTCGGTCATCCTGAACCCCGGCGAGGAGTTTCAGGACGAAGCGCGACCCGGCGCGATGATCATTGGGATGGATCGGACGCCGAAGGGACGCATCTGGGGGTGCTGGACGGGCACGGGCGACAAGCAGGATGGCTATTTCCTGCTGGCGACGAGCGATGATGATGGCGCGACGTGGTCGAAGCCACGTCTGGCCGTCGGCGCGCGCACGGGACCCAAGCAGAAGCTCTTCGGAGCACTGATAGGGAATCTCTGGACCGATCCGAAAGGGCGCTTGTGGCTCTTTTTCGACCAGCAGCTCGGCGACCCGCAGAAACGGATCACGAACTGGTTCATCCGCTGTGATGATCCCGATGCGGCGGAGCCCGCGTGGAGCACGCCGGTGATGTTTGCGGAAGGCTGCACGCTGAACAAACCGACCGTGCTTAAAGACGGCGCGTGGCTGCTGCCGGTGTCTGACTTTCACAAGAAAACGGCGCGTGTGTTTGAATCGCTCGACGAAGGCGCGTCCTGGAAGGAGCGTGGCCGTGTGCAGTTCCCGGATTGGGAGTCCGACGAGCACATGACAGTGGAACTGAAGGACGGCCGCCTGTGGATGCTCGCCCGCACCCTTGGTCAGCCCTTCGAGAGTTTCTCCAGCGACCAAGGCAGGACGTGGAGCGCGCCGCGGCAGGCGGCGACTGTGCAAAACCTCAACGCGCGTTTCTTTCTGCGCCGGCTCAAATCAGGCCGCATTTTGCTCGTGAAGAATGGATCACCCGCCGAGCGCCTGCAAAAGCGCACACACATGAGCGCGTGGCTGTCCGAAGACGAAGGCCAGACGTGGAAGGGCGGCCTGCTGCTCGATGAGCGTAACGGGGTGTCGTATCCCGATGGCTTCGAATCGCCCGACGGCCTCATCCACATTCTCTATGATTGGAACCGACACACAGACGCGGAGATCCTGCTGGCGAAGTTTCGCGAGGCCGACGTGCTCGCGGGTAAAGTCGTTTCGCAAGATGCCAAACTCCTCATGCTAGCCAACAAGGCGCGCCTGCCCGCATCCATTCGCCCCGATCCCACTCAGCCGTGGAAATGGGCCGCGCAAGCTGCCAAGGACGCAAAACAGGATTTCAACAGCATCCCCTTCGACGGGAAAACACCCAACAAACTCGCCTGCGACACTACCCTGCGCGAATTGCCAGATGGTTCCTGGGTGATGGCGATGCTCGGAGGAGGCGACACCGAGCCACGGCCAGAGAATCACGTCCTCCTGACGCGGAGCCACGACAAGGGCAAGACCTGGAGCCCGATGCAACCGCTCGATTTTGGGTTTCCGCGCGAGGGCAACACCATCGCCATGGTGCCCAGCGAACTGATGGTCCTGAAAGATCGTTGCACCCTCTTCTTCGCGACGCACGACGGCACCTTCGCCGGTTGGAAGGAATGGATGACGCACAGCGAGGACAGTTGCCTCACCTGGAGTAAACCCGCACCGGGTCGGTTGCATGACCGCACTTTCATCCGCAATCACATTCTTACCAAGGACGGGCGCATTTTGCTCCCTTTCCAGCACTACAAGCGTGTCAAGGAGACCAAGGCCATCGATGGTGGTCGCCGCCTCTCCGAACCCACCGACCCGCGCAACGGCATTCTCATGAGTGCTGACGGAGGCAAGACGTGGACGGAACACGGGGACATCCGCATCTCCAAGGACGACACCTATTACGGCTGGGCCGAAAACAACATCGCGGAACTCGCCGATGGCCGCATCGCCATGATCATCCGCGCCGACGGTCTGGGCAGAGCGCTCTACTATGCGGAGTCGAAAGACGGCGGAAAAACGTGGCCGGAGTTCGCCTTGAAGTCCGACATTCCCAACCCCGGATCGAAGGCCACGCTCTATCCGCTCGGCGGCGACACCCTCGCGCTGCTGCACAATCCGAATCCGAAGGGCCGTCAGCCGCTGGCGTTGTGGATCAGCTTCGACGGCATGAAGACATGGCCGTATCAGCGCGTGCTCGTCGAACATTCCAGCGACGGTCCCGGACGCTCGTTAAACTACCCCGACGGCTTCGTCAGCGCGGACAAACAGTGGCTCCATTTCGCCTACGACGACAACCGCCACCGCGCCGTGCATTACTCCGCGAAGCTGCCGCCGCTGCCCTGATATTCGTCTCTCGCCGCCCCACTCATTCTTCACATCCAACCATGAAACGCACCCTCACACTCCTCACCGTCCTGCTGCTCGCACCGCTGGCCGCGCTTCACGCTGCCGACGAAGACCTCGCGCTGAACTTCCACCTTATGCATCCCGGTGGTGACAGTCTGCCGGGCGATCCCAATGCGGCCTTCTACCTCGATGGCACCTACCATCTGCACTACATCCTCGCGCATCCGTGGAAGGAGAAGAAATCGTTCTCCTTCGTCCACGTCACCAGCCCGGACATGTTGCACTGGACCTGGCAGCCGACGAAACTCCAGCCGTCGTTCACCGGTCACGGCATGTTCAGCGGCACGGGCTTCCTCACCAAGGAAGGCAAACCCGCCGCCATCTATCACGGCCAAGGATCGGGCAAAAACCAGATCGCCGTGGCGACGGATTCAAAACTCAGCGCGTGGGAAAAACCTTATCCACTCGACGTCAAGACCGCTGACGGCCAGGACGCAAGGATCCGCCACTGGGACCCCGATTGTTTTCTCATCGGTGACACCTACTACGCAATCTCCGGCGGCGACAGCCAGCCGCTGATGAAGTCCAAGGACTTGAAGACTTGGACCCTTGTGGGTGACTTCATCAAGCACGACATGCCCGACGTGGCTCGCGGCGAGGACATCTCTTGCGCCAACTTCTTTCCTCTCGGCAACAAGTGGATGCTCTTGTGCATCAGCCATCCGCTCGGCTGTCGCTATTACATCGGCGATTGGGACGCGAAGGCCGAGCAGTTCGTCCCGCAGACCCATGGCCGCATGAACTGGCGCAGGGACGAGCAGAGTCTCTTTGGCCGTCCGCCATGGCGCGTGGATTTCTTCGCGCCCGAAAGCCTGCTCACACCCGATGGCCGCCGCATCATGTGGGCCTGGCTCGCGACGCTCGGCAAGTCCGACGGCACGATGGATGGCCGAACCATCCAGTCCTTACCGCGTGAACTGAGCCTGCCCGCCGATGGTATCCTTCGCATAAAGCCCCTGCGCGAACTTGAAACGCTGCGCCACGCCCCCGTCACCCTCAGCGACATCACGATCAGCGAACTCACCAAGGAAGTGCTCCCCACCGCCGCGCCCGCAGGCAAAAAGATCGCCACCCTGGACGGCGACGCCAACGAACTCCGCCTCACCATCCCCCGCGATCAGGCCGAGCGGAAGCTCTTTGGCTTCACCTTGTTTGCCGACGGCAAAGGTGGCGGCCTTCCTATCCTGTTCCGCCCCGAAAACGGCACGCTGCGTGTCGGCACCACCGAGGCACCCTTCTCCATCGCCGACCTTCCCAAGGGCGAAGATGTGGAACTGCGCATCTTCATCGACAAATACCTCGTCGAAGTCTTCGCCAACGACCGTCAAGCCATGGTCGCATCCCACGATGCCTACAGCGGCAAGCCCGACCTGAACGCCTTCACCGTCGGTGCGTCAACGACCATCAAGAAACTCGAAATCTGGAAGCTCCAGCCCACCAACCAAGGCTTCCGCGAAGCGCAGAAGAACCACGTCTGGGAACCGAACACCAAATGAAACACACCCACGCACTACTCGCAGCCCTGCTGCTCGGATCGCTGGCCGCGCTGCACGCCGCTGAATCTCCGCGCACGCTTCGCGACGTGCATGCTCCCCTCTGGACCGGGAGACCGCCGTCGGATGCCGTCAGCGGACTGGTCCGCCTGGAGAATGGCGAACTGCGGCACTACGATTACGGCATCGATCCGACGCCGGAACTGCGTTTCCACCCAAACTTCCTGCCGACAAGTTACGTCTTCAGTCGCGATCAGGGACTGACTTGGGAGACGCAAAAAGTGCCGAAGGATCACTTTGGGGCGGATGCGTGCAGCCCGGTCTCGGGCGAGTATCTGCGGCTGCAAGACAACAAAGATGGTGTTTACCTCATCAAGAGCAAAGGCGGCATTGATGGCGAATGGACGATGCGCCGACTATGGGAGATCCAGAAGCCCGGCTCGGAGCTGAACATCACCCCCACGATCATGTTCATCCGTGGTGGCAAGCGCGCGATCGTGCCGTGGAGCCACATTCTCCATAACACTCCCGAGCATCATCACCAAGCAGGCGTCCTCTTCTCGGATGATGATGGCGAGACTTGGCAGCGATCCAACTTGCTCGAAGCGCCGCCGCATCAGCCCGACCAGCGCGACCTGTCCGTGCGCTGGCAGAATGGAGCCACCGAGCCCACCGTGGTCGAGCTGCGCGATGGTCGCCTGTGGATGATCATCCGCACGTCGCTCGATTACCACTATCAGTCGTTCTCCGCCGATGGCGGGGCGACCTGGAGCCAGCCGGAGCCGTCGCTGTTTTATGGCACCCTCACCAGTCCTCGCATCGGCCGGCTCAAGGACGGGCGCTTGCTTTTCATTTGGAACAACACGACCCCGCTGCCGGAGTTTCCGAAGAACGACTTCACCGCGCCCTTCATCCAAGAGAGCGCGCAGAACGGGCTGGGTGAGGACGCATTCACCAATCGTGACGCCGTTCACGCCGCCATCTCCGATGACGACGGCAAGACTTGGCGCGGCTTCCGCGAATTGTTCCTCAATGCCCGCCGCAACGATGGAAACTACGGCGAAACTGGTGGTCTCGATCGCAGCGTGCATCAGCCGCAGTTTGTGGAGGTGGAAAACGGACGTGTCGTTTTGTCCGTGGGCCAGCACTGGTTGCATCGCTCGTTGCTGGTGTTCGATCCGAACTGGCTGCTGAAGACGAAGCGCGAGTGCGACTTCTCCAACGGTGTCGATGACTGGTCGGTGCAGGGTTACAAGAGGGGGATCCGCGGTCACTGTTCGTTCAACCGCTACGAGTCATCCACGCTCGTCCCGCATCCCGATGATGCCAAGCGGCGCGTCCTCAACGTGCGCAATTCAGGCCGCACCGACGCCATCTTGCCCCGCGGCGGCGCGACGTGGAATTTCCCGGCAGGCAATGCAGGCTTTGTGGAGATACGCATCCGGCTCCAAGAAGACTTCGGAGGCGCACGCCTCTGCCTGCTCAATCGCTGGCTGAACCCCACCGACCCCACCGTGGCATCGCTCGCGATGGGGCATCTCGATCTCGCCTCAGGAGGCAAACTCAAGCCGCAGCAATGGCACACCCTGAGATTCACCTGGAAGGACGTGTCCTTGTTGAGGAAAAGTTTGTTCCATCCCCCAATCCGAGTCGACGCGGAGATCGAAGTCACGCTGGATGGACAGCCATTCGGCAAGCTCCCGGTCACTCGCCAATCGCGCCATGGCATCAGCTACGTACATTTCCAATCCACATCTGAAACGCGCGACTCCGGCCTGCTCATCGAGTCGGTCCGCGCTGAAATAACTCAACCTTGATGGCTATGAAACCCCACCTCCCACTTTTCACCGCCCTGCTGCTCGCGCCGCTGGCCGAGCTGCATGCCGCCGATGCTCCGATGCCAAAGCCCAACATTCTGTTCGTCATCACCGACGACATTGGCTGGGGCGATTTCCGCTGCTACAACCCCGACGGCAAGATCCCCACGCCGGCCGCCGACAAGCTGGCCGCGACTGGTATGCGGTTCACCGATGCGCACACGTCCGGTGCCGTTTGCGCGCCGTCACGCTATTCCCTGCTAACCGGCAACTATCCTTGGCGCGGCCGCAAACCGGAGGGCGTATGGAACTTCACTGGCGGCTCAGATGTTCTGCCGGGGCAAAAGACCGTCGGCGCGATCCTGCACGAGGCCGGTTATCGCACGGCGCTCTATGGCAAGACGGGCATCGGTGCCGACTGCCCAACCAAACCGGGGAAGAACCCGAAGAAACCAGAATTTGATTGGACCCAACCGCTGCTCGAAGGGCCGGTTCAATGGGGCTTCGATTACTCCTACGTCTTGCTGCAAGGCCACCAAGGCGCTCCTTACATGTTCTTTGAGAATGGTCGTGTGGATGGCGACGTCTCCAAGATCGTCGAGGTCCCTCGTGTGAAGGACGACGTCAGCAAGGAGGACTTGGGATATAAAATCATGAATCGCGGCGGACCGAGCTTGCCGGATTGGGATTGCCGGCAGGTGGGCGAAAGTTTGCTGCGAAAGACAGAGACGTTTCTGGACGCCCACGCGGCCAGCAACAAGGCCGAAGGCCGTGAGCGCCCATTTTACATTCATCTCTCGACCGCCGGAGCACACACGCCCTATATGCCCCCCGATACGATCCGCGGAACTGCGGTGAAAGGGGTCTCCGGCATGACGGGTCACACCGATATGGTCGTCGAGGCGGACGTGGTCGTGGGCAAACTCGTCGAACTTCTCGAACGTCGCGGACTACTGGCCGACACGTTGATCGTGCTCACCAGCGACAACGGCGGCCTTACCCACGAACGCGAGTTCAAGCACGATGCCGTCAACGGCCTGCGCGGCAGCAAAGGTGCGGTGTGGGAGGGCGGCCATCGCGTGCCGCTGATCGTACGCTGGGGCGACGGCACGGCCTCTGGCTCGAAGATCGCACCGGGCAGCGTGCGTCATCAGTTGGTGGCCGTTCACGACTTGGTGGCGAGCTTTGCCGAACTGGCGGGCGCGAAGGCGGACCCGGACCAGATGCGCGACAGCATCAGCCTCGTCAGCGTGCTCACGGGCAAAGGTGGCGACGACCAGCCCGTGCGGCAGACGTTGCTTTCGCAAAGCGTCCATGGCGCTCCCGCCAAGATCGGCCCCGCGGCTTCGCCGATCCAAAAGGCAGGCGCTGTTCCTGATGACGACATGGCTCATTCGCTCAGGGATGGAGCATGGAAGTTGGTGTTCAACACGCAGAACGAAGTCGTGGCACTCTTCAATCTGGCCGCCGACCTCAGCGAAAAGAACAACCTGATCAACGCTCCCGAGCAGGCCACAAGAGTTGACCGGATGGGGAAACTCTACGCTGAGATTCGCCAGTCTAAGCGCAGCGGGTCCGCTGCTATGAACGACGAACGCAAATAGGCGGAACAAACCATGAAACAGACCCTCAAACTCCTCGCCGCCCTGCTGCTCGCGCCGCTGGCCGCAGTGCACGCAGCCGCGCGGCCCAACATCATCGTCATCCTCGCCGACGATCTCGGTTATGCCGACCTCGGCTGTTTTGGATCGAAGGCGATCAAGACGCCTCACCTGGATAGCATGGCGGCGGAGGGGTTGAAGCTCACGAGCTTTTACGCGCAACCCGTGTGCGGACCGAGCCGGGCTGCCTTGATGACGGGTTGTTTTCCCATGCGCGTCGCCGAGCCGGGCAATCGAAAGAACCAACACAACGTCCTGCACCCGCGCGAGGTAACGATGGCTGAGATTCTAAAGGACGCCGGCTACGCCACCGCGTGCATCGGCAAGTGGCACCTCGGCGCACGCACGTCGGACGGTTGGAACAATGCGACGATGCCCACCGCGCAGGGCTTCGACTATTTCTTCGGAACGCCGCTCTACAACGGCCTCACGCCGACGGTCGAGGGCAACGCCATGCGCAGCCAGATACTCCGCAACACCGAGGTCGTGGTGAATGAGGTGCAGGCCTGGGATCACATCACGCAGGACTACACGCACGAGGCATTGAAGTTCATCCGCGCCAATCGCGCAAAGCCCTTTTTCCTCTACCTCGCGCACAACATGCCGCACATCCCACTCGGCGCATCGGAGAACTTCAAAGGCAAGAGTGCCGGCGGCCCGTTTGGTGATGCGGTGGAGGAGATCGACTGGTCGTGCGGTGAAATCTTCAAAGCGCTCAAGGAACTCGGCCTCGACGAACACACGCTCATCGTCTTCACCTCCGACAACGGCCCGTGGATCGAGACCACTGACGGCATGAAGCCCGACGGCCAGCCGTTCATCCCGCGCGACCACTCGGGCAATGCCGAGCCGTTGCGAGGCTACAAGATGGTTACCTGGGACGGTGGCTTTCGCGTGCCGTGCGTCGTGCGTTGGCCGGGAAACATCCCCGCCGGCTCTGTGAGCGACGAACTCACCAGCACCCTCGATTTGCTGCCGACGTTTGCCGCGCTCGCCGGCACGAACCCGCCTGCCGATCGCAAGCTTGACGGCCTCGACCTCGGTGCCTTCCTGCGCGCGCCCTCCGGCAAGTCGCCACGTGCCGATTTTCTGTTCTACAGCTACACGCACCTCCAGGCCGTGCGCGACGCACGTTGGAAGTTGGTTCTGCCGCGCCCCGAGTATCCCAAGTGGACGGGTTTCAGCGGCCGCTTCTTCGGCGATGGGGTGAGCGCGCTCGAACTCTACGACCTCAAGAGCGACCCCGGCGAAACGCGCAACCTTGCCGGCACTTATCCCGATGAGGTCGCGCGCCTGATGGAGTTGGTCGAAAGCGGGCGTGCGGACCTCGGCGATTACGATCGCGTCGGCACCGGTCAACGCTTCTTCGACGACGGTCCGAAACGACGCGACATCAATGCTTGGAAACAGCCTGCGAACAAGGATTCCAAAACCAAGTAACACCCCCCAACCGCATGAAACCCACCCTCACCCTCTTCACCGCCCTGCTGCTCGCGCCGCTTGCTGCGCTGCACGCTACCGATGCGCCAAAGCCTGCGAAGAAACCGAACATCATCGTCATCCTCTCCGACGATCTTGGTTATGCCGACCTCTCTTGCTATGGCAGCACCTTTCACGAGTCGCCGAATCTCGACAAACTCGCCACGCAGGGCATGCGCTTCACGCAGGCATATTCGAGCAGTCCGTATTGCTCGCCTTCACGCGCCGCGATCATGACCGGGCGGCACCCGGCGCGATTGAAGATCACGGATTACATCCCCAGCAATGGCAAGACCGGTAAGTTCCTGCCCGCAGAGATGAGGATGGAACTGCCGCTTGAAGAAGTGACTATCGCCGAGGTATTGGGCAATGCAGGTTACGCGGCGTGGCATGTCGGCAAGTGGCACCTCGGTGACCTGGGCTTCTATCCCGAGGATCAGGGCTTTCACGTCAACATCGCGGGCAACCACAGCGGGGCACCCCCGAGCTTCTTCTGGCCCTTCGGCGATAAAGAGGGTGTGACGGTGGCGCGCCCAGGCGCGAGAGACCAAGGCAAAGGCTACCACGGCACACCAGTGCCGGGACTTCGTGCCGGCGGTCAAGAGGGCGAGCACCTCTGCGACCGGCTCACCAGCGAGGCAATAAAACTCATCGGGCAGCGCAAAGCGGAGCAGCCTTTCTTCCTTTACCTCCCATTCTACGATGTCCACACGCCCATCATGGCGAAGCCGGAACTCATCGAGAAATACAAGGCCAAAGCCGCGAAGCTGAGACTGCCCGCCGTTGAAGCCGTGCCCACCTATATCGAGGGCAATCGAGTGCACGGTGCCTCGCCGAAGAAGCTGCCAGAGCAGCAGGTGAATCCGACCTACGCCGCCATGATCGAGACGATGGACGCCAACGTCGGCCGTCTCATGGCAAAACTCGACGAACTCGGCATCGCCGACAACACGCTGATCCTCTTCACGAGCGACAACGGCGGCCACAGCGTCACCAGCAACCGGCCGCTGCGCGGGGGCAAAGGCTGGCTCTACGAAGGCGGACTGCGGGAACCGTGGATCGTCAAATGGCCCGGCGTGACCAAGCCCGGCAGCACCTGCGATGTGCCAGTGATGAACACCGACATCCTGCCCACCGTGTTGGAAGCCTGCGGATTGCCGGCAAAACCAGACCTGCACAAAGATGGCATCAGTTTCGCTAGCTTGCTCAAAGGCGAAACCAAACCCGTGCACGACGCCCTGTTCTGGCACTTCCCGCACTACGGTAATCATGGCAGTGGGCCGTGCAGCAGTGTGCGAGTCGGCGATTGGAAACTCATCGAGTGGCTGGAGGACGACAGCGTCGAGTTGTTCACCCTCTCCACCGACCTTTCCGAAAAAAACGACGTCGCCGGCCAGCATCCCGAAGTCGTCCAACAACTCCGCGAGCGCCTCCATGCCTGGCGTCAGGAGACCGGCGCAAACATGATTAGACCCAAGCCATGAACCCAACATCGTCCTCATCTTCGCTGACGACCTCGGTTATGGTGAACTCGGATGCTACGATGGAAAAGTTGCGACACCGCACTTGGAGCGCCTTGCCCAACAGGGCCAGCGGTGGACTTCATCGATCGACAGTAAGAGCACCCCTTCTTTCTTTACCTCGCGTTAACCACGCCTCACTCGCCCGATACCGCACCCGGTGCTGCTACTGGAACAAAACGTTGGGGGGTGGGCCCGGGCCGTAGGTTTGCGAGTCCCCCTCCCGACTCGCCCAGCGCATCTGCAAGCAACTCCGCGGGCGTTACGGATGCTTTGAGCTGCGGAGAAAGGCGCGTAAGGTCACCGGTGATGGTCCTATTCATTGTCGAGCGATTTGCCTCGGCCCTTTCTAAAAAAAATTTGTCACCCGGGCAGGTGTGTTTGGAACACCTGTGAACCGGGCTCATGAGTTCCAGGTATGCCCCACGCACTGAACAGATTGTCCCGCCACTGGCTCACCACGAACTCCGCCGCAGGGGGGAGGCGTTGAGAAACATTCGTAACGCAATTTTTTGTGAGATTCGGTACTGCTCCGGCACATAAAGCAGGAAAGCCAGCACGCATGATGCATGAACGCCGACGAAAACAGTCTAAACACACTGCTCAACCGCATTGAACGCGGTGAAACGGATTTGTATTTGCAGGTGGTGCGACGGTATGAACTGATGTTGCGAAGTTATCTGGCCGGGCAGCTCTACAACATCTCGGAGGCGGATGATTTGGCGCAGGAGGTGTTCATCACAGCGTGGCGCGACTTGAGTAGTTTCCGTCGTGATGGCGATTTTGGCGCGTGGCTGCGCGGCATCGCTCGGAACCGGCTTCTGACATACTTCCGCAGCCAGCAGCGGCGTGCGGGTGCGGCGGAGCGCTTTCAGGCGGAGGTGGTCCGCATCACGGAACAGGAGCTTGAGTCTGCTGCGCACTACGACGAGTGTGGCCGCCTCGAGCGACTGCTGCATTGCATTTCTCGTCTGCCGGAAAAACTCCGCCGCGTGGTCCATGCGGGCCTCGAGGGTGCGCGCCCCGCCGCGCTAGCCGAGGACCTGCAAACAACCGTACCTGCGATCTACCAGCTTCACTACCGCGCCAATCAACTGCTGCGTGACTGCATGAACAAGGAGCCCCAATGATGAATCCGGATCTTCAAATCTTTCTCCAGGCATGGACCGGCGACGCAGACGTTTCCGATGTCGAGCGCCAGCGTCTGCTGCAGCGTATCGAAACCGATGCGGTGTTCCGAACCGAGTGCGTGGAAGAAATTCGAATGCTGGGCATGATCAAGGCCGTGCAGTCCGCCAGGCCACGCTGGCTGGAGATGCACGATGCCCTTGGCCTTTCAACGGCCTCCAAAAATGATTGTCCGGAGGATGATCTTGCAAGTCGTGTGCTCCAGATGGTCGAGGCGCGGCCTCACGTTCCCGTGAAAGGCCGCTGGTTTTCCTTGCGACCGGTCACGGCGGCTGCGGCGGGAGTAGTGTTCGGTTTGCTGAGTGCGTCAATGGTATTTGGATTCGCAGGGCGTTCGTTGGAAAAGGTGGTTGCACTCTTGAATGAGAACTTTGAGAGCGGAACTGCTCCGTTGGTGACGGGCGTGCCCCAGCAGTTGAAGCAGTGGAGTGGAGATTTCTCGGAGCTCGTCGGCGAACAGCAGGACGTGAAGCCCGCGCAGGGGAAGAAGATGGTCCGCGTGCTGCGTTCCGATTTCGAAGGCAAGACGTCCTCAAAGCCGAGCATCCAGGGTGATCTGATGCGTATCGTCGACGTGCGGTCTTTTTTGCGCGAGGCCAACGGCGGCGAGGTGCTGATCACTCTGTCGGC
Organism: Akkermansia muciniphila; assembly: GCA_945906945.1. GTDB lineage: Bacteria > Verrucomicrobiota > Verrucomicrobiia > Chthoniobacterales > Chthoniobacteraceae > Chth-196. The sequence continues at coordinate 16,067 of CAMDSZ010000012.1, read as the reverse complement.
TCTCTTGAATGCCGCGCCTTTCCTGGAAGCAGAGCGCTATGAGGGAGCGGTCACCCTTTGGGCACTTGGCCCGCAGTTTCCCACGGAGGAAAATCTAATGGACGACGCGCTGGCCCATAGCGTCGGCTTGTGTCGTCCATTGGACGGCGATCCGGCCACCTGGCAAAGTGCTTCCACACGGCTGCTGCTGCCGCCGGGGACGGAGATGGTGCTGTTGAAGGTATCCTTCAGCCCGATGCCTGCGAGCCGCAAGAACCTGCCACCACTGCCCGACCACGTGACCTTCGCCGGGCACTTCGCGGATGATGTGCGCGCGTCCGTCACCATTCGCAAAGCGGTTCCGAACCATCGAAACGAAGTGCTGCCGTGAGATCGCGATCTCAAGTCCCACAGACCTCCTCTTGAACACCTGGACACAGCCATGAGACATTTGCCCCGCCTCCTCACCGCCCTCCTGCTCTCATCGCTGGCCTCGTTGCACGCCGCCAAGCCGACCACGCCGCGCGTGGCCCTGGACGCCACGTTCAGCCAGATCGCGCAGCCCTCTGGGTTCACGCCCGAGATGCCGAAGCTCAGCGATGTCTGCATGAGGCTCTTCAGGCTCGATCAAAAAGGCATCGCGGCGGAGCGCATGCTCGCCGCCGGGAGCGACTTTCACATCACGCGCGGAGTCTGGTCTTACATCGAGGACGAATCCTTCATCAAGAGCGTCCGGGCCAAGAGCTGGGAGTTCCAGGGCAGCCTATGCATGACATTGACCGATCCCGCCCTCGCCCTGCGTGACCGCGAGAACAAACCCATCGGGACCAATGGGCAAAGCGACAAGCCACCCTTCCGCGCCGACAACGCGAACCCGGAATACCGCCGTCTTTACCTGGAACGAGCGAAACGGTTGGTGGACATGGGCGTCACCAGCTTCCAGCGCGATGACCCGGACGACGGCTTTTTCGACTGGGGCAAGAAGGGCCGCCGAGATGCCATCCCCGACGCCGATCTGCTGGAGTTCCACCGCTGGGCACGCATCGAGATCGAAAAGCACGCGGGCCGCAAACTGACCTTCAGCACGAACGGCCATACGGATCCGCCCTTCATGCAGGTGTTCGACTACCGCATGACCGAGGTGCGTTTCCGATCCATGGACGGAACGAAGGAAGTCATCAGCCCGAGCCGCATTCGCGAGATCGGCCTTGCCGCGCGCAAGGAGAAGAAGCTCTTCGTGCTCACCGGCCAGGAAGACCGGCCTGCCGAGGACTACCGCTGGATCTGGGCGACGAGCTACGCCACGGGCAATCTGTATATCGTGCCATGGGACCAGTTCCAGAACGTTGTCCTTGATCCGGTCACGAGGGTGCCAAGCATTCCCGTCCATCAACTGCCCCGCATCTTCATCGCGCAGGAGAAGTTCGCCGACCTGACCGGCTTCGTCCGAGCCAATGCGGATGTCCTTGATGGCTACGAAGAGGCAGCCGTCGGCGGCTATGATTTGCAAGACACGCGCTTCGGTGACGATGCGCCCGTGCGCATCGAGGGCGGCAGCGGTAAGCTCAGCGCGTTCCTCCGCGCCAAACCCGGCGATGCCCATGCACCCGTGATCATCCACCTCGTCGAACGGGAGCAAGGCGCAGCCTCGACACTCCGCCTGCCCACCGCGCGGTTCTTCGGAGAGCATGCGATCAAGGTGACGCTGCGCGAGCCGCTCCCCTATGACGCCGCGCTGCATGCAAAGGCCGAGAAGGACAAGAACTACCGCAGCCTCCTTCGCGAGGTGCCACTCACCACGACTATCGAAGGCTCATGGACTCTAGTGTCCGTCCCCGCACTGAACCCGTGGGGAATCCTAGTGGTGGAGAAGCTGCCGTAATCGCCAAACCATGAAAACCGCCCTCACACTCATCTACGCACTGCTGCTCGCGCCCCTGACCGCGCTGCATGCTGCAGACACACCCATTCCCATCTGGCCGCAGGGCGCGCCGGGAGCCCTCGGCACCACTGAAAAGGACAGCCCGACGCTGACGCCCTACCTGCCAGACAACCCCTCTGGTGCGGCGATGCTCATCATTCCCGGAGGTGGATACGGCCGCATCTATGAGGGGCAGGCGGAGCCCTTCGCACTCTGGCTTAATGAACAGGGCATTGCCGCTTTCGTCCTGCGCTACCGACTTGGCACATCTGGCTATCGTTATCCCTCACAGCTTCAGGACGCCTTAGAGGCGATGCGCCAGATACGCGAGCAGGCCGCGAAGTGGAAGATCGACCCACACCGTATTGGCGCGATGGGCTTCTCTGCGGGCGGCCATCTGGTGACCACACTGCTCAATCGCCCGGAAGACGGCGAAGTGCCCGGCGCGGACACCACAGGGCGTGCGAGTCCACGGCCCGATCTCGCCGTCGTCTGTTACCCCGTCATCAGCATGATCGCGAAGCCGCATCAGAACTCGTTGAAGAACCTCATCGGCGATGCGCCGGGAGAGGAACTTCTCATTAAAACTTCGAGTGAGCGCCAGGTCCGTCCCGGCCTGCCCCCCGTCTTCCTCTGGCAAACCAACGAAGACAAAGTGGTATCCGTCGAACACTCGCTCCTCTACGCCGCCGCGCTGCGCGAGCACGGCATCCCGCACGAACTCCACATTTACCAACACGGCAAACATGGCACCGGCCTCATCGGCACCGAGCATCCGTGGTTCGGCGACCTCCTCTTCTGGCTCCGTGCCCACGGGTTCGTCGCGGGCAAAACCGAAGCCAATCCGAAATAGACCAAGCCATGAAACCCATTCGCACCTTCTTCACCGCCCTGCTGCTCGCGCCCCTGGCCGCGTTGCACGCTGCTGAACCCAAGGTCTTCGACATCACGGCCCATGGTGCGAAAGGCGACGGGACGACCATGAACACTCAGGCGATCCAGCAGGCGGTGGATGCCTGTCATGATGCCGGAGGCGGTGTGGTGAGTGTGCCCAAGGGAGTCTTCCTCACGGGTTCGTTGCGCCTGAAGAGCGGCGTGGTCTTGCGTGTCGAGAAGGACGCCATCCTGCGCGGCAGTCCAAAGATCGCCGACTACGCGGTGGAGACAGCGGAGTTGGATTGGATCGATGCACAAGACCGTCTGAACATGTTTAAGAGCACCAACACCCAATTCCGCCCGGCGCTGATTTATGCGGAAGACGCCGAGCGGATCGGGCTGGAAGGATCAGGCGTCATCGACGGTCAGGGCGGAGCGGAAGGCAAAGTGTTCCCCAACAAAGACGATGCTCAGCGCCGCATTCCGATGTTGATCCGCTTTGAGCGCTGCCGCGATTTGAAACTCAGCGGACTCACGTTGATCAACCCGGCGATGTTCGCAACGTTCTTCGCGCGCTGCACGAATATCGAGATCGAGCGCGTCACGGTGCGTAGCCGGACCTCTATCGCCTTCGGCAATGCCTTCGTCCTCGCCGGTTCACGCCGCGTGTCCATCAAGGACTGTGACACAGACTCCAAAGACGACTGCATTGCGTTGCAGACTTTTCATCCCGACTGGCCCAACGAGGACATCGATATCAGCGGCTGCCGCCTGACCACCAATTGGTGCGCCATTCGCATCGGGGCCGAGTCCTTTGGGGCGACGCGAAGCCTGAGGATGCGCGACTGCACGTTCACTGACTGCCAGGGTGGCATCAAAATCGAGTCTTCCGGCGGCCAGACGCACGAAGATCTTTCCTTCTCGAACATCGAGATGACGAAGGTCTGCCAGCCCATCATGGTGCTGGCCTCACGCTTCGCTTTCAGCAAGCAGCACCAGACGCGTCGCCCCCCGATAGGGCACATACGGAGCGTCCGTTTCGACCACATCAAGGCGGTGGTGGGTGATGGCGGCATCTTGTGGAGCAGCTGGAAGGACGCCGCCCTCTACAAGCGATTTTGTTCGGCCGTGGTGTCGGGACCTGGCAGCCGCATCGAGGACATTTCGTTTTCCGACATCGACATCACCTTTCCCGGCGGCGGCACCGCCGAGCAAGCGTTGCGTCTCGACGTGGGCGAGTTGCTTGAAGCATTTGAATATCTCAAATGGGCGGTCCCCTTCGACGGCGAACTCCCCGCCTCGGCGCTCTATCTGCGCCACGTCAAAGGCGTGCGCCTGGAGAACGTGCGATTCGCTGTGGAGAAGCCCGATGCCCGCGCCTTCATCGCCGGGGATGACGTGCAAGACCTGACGCTGCACGGCGTCGTAGCCCGCGCTCCCGCACCAGTGCCCGGCCTGGCGAAACTCGCCGATGCGAAGGGCGTGAACGAGAAGGACTGCCGCGTGGAATGTGGCACATCAGTGCCGGTGTTCGTGGCTCCAACGACGGAAGAACTGCGCCGCCTCGCTGAGCTACGCAAGCGTTCCGCAGCACTCGACCGCGAAATCCAGCAGAAGGCTGATCAATTTGATGCGGAAGCCAGGAAGGACTCCAAAGCCAAGTAACAACTCCCCGCCGCATGACTCCGACCCTCACAGGTGCCTGCTTCCTTTTGCGTTCAGCTTGGCAGGCTGTTTACCAACCATTTTTGATTCATCTTCGTCAGCTCACTTCGCTGCGCTACGGTTCGCTTTACTCGGCTGTCGCCGCGCTGCTGCTCGGGTTGCTGATCGATGTTCTGCCTGCTGCCGATGGTGTTGCCAATGGCGCTGCTTCGCTACCGCGAGGTTTGCCTGCTGCAGAGGGCGTCGACCCCGCGGGCATTGTGAAATTCCTTGAGACGATGGAGGCGCGCCGGTTCGAGTTGCACAGCTTCATGCTGCTGCGGCACGGCAAGGTCGTCGCAGAGACATGGTGGGCTCCCTATGCGCCAGAAATACCGCACTGCCTCTATTCCCTGAGCAAGAGCTTCACCTCTACCGCCGTCGGACTGGCAGCCGCGGAGGGGAGGCTCTCGCTCGATGACAAGGTGATCTCTTTCTTTCCGGAGTCGCTTCCCCCGCAGGTCAGCGATCACCTCGCCGCCATGCGCGTGCGAGACCTGCTCTGCATGGCCGCGGGTCACGAAAAGGATCCGCAGAATGAAATGGTGAAGTCCGACGACTGGGTACGGGGTTTCCTCGCGCAGCCACTCGTTCGCGCCCCCGGCACGCAGTTTGTCTACAGCAGCGCGGCCACTTACATGTGCTCCGCCATTGTGCAGAAAGTGACCGGAATGACCGTGCTTGATTATCTCAGGCCTCGCCTGTTCGAGCCGCTGGGGATGACCCGCGTTACGTGGGACACCTGCCCCCGTGGCATCAATACGGGAGGCTGGGGCCTGAGCGTGCCGACCGAGGCCCTGGCCAAGTTCGGGCAACTCTACCTGCAGAAAGGCAACTGGCAGGGCCGCCAAATCCTCCCGGCCGGATGGGTGGCTGAAGCCACCTCGTTTCAGATCCAACAACCCGCCAAGCCCGGCTCGACGCGCGCAAAGGAAGAGGACGACCAGCATCAAGGATATGGATTCCAATTCTGGCGCTGCCGCCACAACGCCGTAAGGGGCGACGGCGCCTTCGGGGAGATCATCGTGATGATGCCCGATCAGGATGCGGTTGTCGTCATAACCAGCGAAAGCCGGGACGTGATGGAGCAACTTGGCCTGGTCTGGGAATATCTCCTGCCTGCCTTCCGGGATACCACGCTTCCGACTGACGATGCCGCGCAGGAGAAGCTCACCCGACTCCTCAGCACACGCCAGCTCGCACCCCGCGCAAGCGCCGCCGGAGGCACAAACACAAGCACACAGGCTTTTGCTTTGGAAGAAAACAGCCTCGGCATCACCCGCCTCACCATTGCCAACGCGGGCCAAACCGTAACTCTGACGGCCAAGGTCGGTGACACCGAACACGCTATCGTCCACGGCCTCGGCGAATGGCATATGGGTGACACCGCAATGCCGGGAACTCCAACGCGGCTTGGCGCCGGGACGCTCGCCACGCCCCGTCGAAAGTTGGCGGCCAGTGCCGGGTGGCTGGACGCTTCGACGCTCGAACTAACATGGCTCTACCGTGAGTTCCCGCACCGCGATACGGTCACCTGCCGTTTCGACGCTGACCGCGTCACCCTGAGTTTCCTAAGCAGCATCACCGTCCTGGGCAGAGGTGCGCCCACCCGTCCCATCCTGACTGGCAGAAAAGTAGACCCATGAAAATTTTATATCCAATGAAACCCACTCTCCCCGTTGCGTTCCTCTTTTTGAAAACCGTTTGGCAGTCTGTCTCGCTTCGTTCGGCGCTCACCGCCCTCCTGATCGCGCCGCTCGCTGCTCTGAATGCAGCACCTTCCACAAACGCCCACATCGTCATCGCCAGCGAGGCGGGCGCGAAGCTCGACAGCGATGTGAACAAAGGCGGCGGCACCGATGACACGGCGCTCATTCAAAGCATCCTCGACCGTGCACCAAAACTGGGTTCGCTGAAGCTTGTTGTGGATGGGCCGATTTTGGTTAGCGGGGTCAAGGTTCACTCCAACACTACCATCGAGTGCCTGAACCGGGCTTGCGGTCTCTATCTCGCGGACAACTGTAACCGTCCGCTTATCGCCAATGCGACGCCGCAACCGGAGGGCCGCGCAGATCACAATCTCTCCTTCCTAGGCGGCACTTATAACGGCAACGCGGAGCATCAGCAGCACACGACGCCTGAACACGGGTGGACGACTGCGTTCGCTTTGCACGGTGTGGAGCAGGTGCTTTTTCGCGATGTGTCGATCACGAACTCGCGCACCTTTGCGGTGTATCTCACAAACTGGCGGCGTGTGGTATTCGAGAATATCTACATCAACCTTGACCACATCCCGAAGCAGTCGAATCAGGATGGCATTCACGTTCAGGGGCCGGGTGAGTTCCTGAGCATCCGCAATGTTCAGGGTCGTGCGTGGGATGACATGATAGCGCTGAACATCGACGATCTGCTTGGCGATTGGGACAGTGATGGGAAGTTCGGTCGTGATGCCGCATCCACGAAGCGGTTCGGCAGCGCCAGTGGCATTGGGCCTGTGAGCGACGTAGACATTGACGGCGTGCAGGCGGACGATTGCGCCCAGGTCATCCGCATCCTCTCCCGCGCATCGCGGCTGGACCGCGTGTCGATTCGCAACGTGAAAGGAACCTACAGGGACTTCGGCGTGTGGATCACGCCGTATCTGCGCGAGGGCGGCAACATCGGGCGGTTGGAGTTTGAGAACATCGACCTCCGTCCTGTCACCCCGCGCGCCTACGATTACGTGCCCCCGTTCCTCTTCTGGATCGCCGGTAAGATGGAGCATGTGACGCTCAAGAATATCAGCAGCCACGTTCCCATCGACGACCGCCCGCTCGTGTGGATCCAGCCCGATGCGAAGATTGGTCGGCTACGCATCGATGGCTTGAATGTGTATGACCCGCGCGAGCAAATCGGCAGCACGCCGCTCATCCGCGCCGATGGGCGCATCGCGTTGTTACAGGTGCGCGATGTCGTCGTGCAGAGACCGCAGGCCACTTCACACGCGGGTTCCTTGATCGGAACCTCCATGAATCGCTCTGCGCTGAAGTCTTTCATGGATGCCCGCGCAGGCATCGTGACACCTCCCGGTAAAGGCCGCCGGGGCTGGCCCGAGGGCAAAGGCTACCTGTCTTCGCAACCGCAAATTGAGCGGCTGCAAATCGACCATGTTGTCGCTGAGGGGTTGGAGTTTATCCTCGATCATCAAGCTGGTATTATCGCATCCCTCGACCTCTGCGAGCTCTCAATATCTGACACCACCAAAGCCGTTCATCAGACCGGCCAAGCGAACATCACCAAAACCAAGGGAACATCCGTAAAATGAAAACACCATCCATGAACCGAAGACATTTTCTCCAATCCATCGGCGCCACCGCGCTCACGTTTCCATGGTTCTCGAACCTCGCACTGCACGGGGCTGAGGCGACAAAAGCTCCAAGGCGACTGGTCTGCATTGGGCTGGACTTTGGGCTGCGGCCTGAGTCGTTTTTCCCGGTGAATCAAGGGCCCGAACTGGAGCTGACAGCCCTGTTGAAGCCGCTTGAGAAATGGAGTCGCCGCATGACTGTTTTCTCTCAGTTGGAACATCCCAATGTTCAGGGGGGACATTACGGCGTGCATGCATTTCTCAGTGGGGTGCGTCGCGAGCAGGGGGCCAATTACGCAGATGGTTGTATTTCGATTGATCAAATGGTCAGCAACAAGCTGGGTGGATTAACGCGGTTCCCATCGCTGTGCCTTGGCGTTGCTACGGGAGACTCAATTTCATGGACGAGTGCAGGGATTGCAGTGCCAAAGATCGATAATCCGGGGACGGCTTTTGACCTTCTTTTTAAACCGATGAACAAGGTGGCGAAAGATTCACAGCGGAATCGGTTGGACGAAAATCAGTCGGTGATCGGCCTGCTGAATCAAGATGCAAAGCGGGTCGCGCCGAAGTTGGACAGGTGGGACCGGGAAAAGCTGGAAGAGTTCATCGGAGCGATGCAGGACTTTGAAAAATCTAACGGGACTGCGTTGGCGTGGGTGGATAAACCGATTCCCCAGCCCAACGGTGCGAAGCCGACTTTTGACACCGCGGGGTGTATGGACAGGCTGCGAGCGACGTTCGACGTGTCGGCGCTGGCGTTACAGTCGGATTCGACCCGGGTGATAACGCTGAATATTGGTGGAAGTCTGCCTGTGACCAACATCCCCGGGGTGAATCGCGCGTACCATGATTTATCCCACAGCGGTCAGGATCCAGACAAACTACGGCAACTCGCTCTGGTGGAGTCGTCGCTGATGGCAGAACTGGACCGCTTTTTGCAAAAGCTTTCGGAGATGAAGGACATTGCGGGCGGGAGTGTGTTGGATAACACGACGGTGATTTTCGGAAGCGGCATGGGCAATGCCAGTTCGCACGCCAACACCAATCTGCCAGTGTTGGTTGCAGGGGGCGGCTTCCGGCACGGAAAACATTTGTTTTTTCCAAAAACCGGGCGCCAGCAGACGCCACTTTGCAATCTGTTTGTGAGCGTGCTTCAACAGATGGGCTTGGAGCGGGATCGCTTCGGCAGCAGCACGGGAAACTTGAATCAGATGTTGTTCTAAGAGGCGGCTTAGCTGGAGCGCTTTTTTGCCACAAACGAATGTCTTCCATCCTTTGATTCATCGTATGCTTTTAAGATCTCGACTCATTGTCGCCGGACTGTTTTGCAGCCTTATCTGGTTTGCGGAAAGGGGCGCAAGCGCCCAAGAAACCCCTAAGGCGGGGTTCAGTCCGAAGGGCTTTCTCGATCAGTACTGTTTAAAATGTCATGACTCCAAGGTGCAGAAGGGGGACCGCCGTTTAGACAATTTGCCTCTGACTCTTGGCGAGGATGCACTCGTGGCGGAGCGCTGGCAGGAGGTCATGCACCAGATTCAGCTGGGCGAAATGCCGCCGCCGAAAAAGCCTCAGCCTTCTGCGTTGGAGCGGCAGGCGTTGATCGCGTGGATCGAGGAGCAGGTTCAAAAGGCGCAAGCCTTGGGAAATTTCAAAGGCGGCCGGGTGGTGCAGCGGCGGCTAAACCGAAAAGAGTATCTTTATACGATTCGGGACCTGTTTGGGTTTAGTGAGGATTTTGATCCCACCAAAGCCTTTCCAGCGGAGGAAGAAGTGGACGGATTTCGTAACGTGGGCGCTGCACTACGAACTTCCGAACACCACGTGGAAGAGTATCTTAATGCCGCGGATGCCGTTTTGGATATGGCTTACGATTTGGCGGATGTGCAGGGCGCACCCCAAGCGACGTCCTGGAAGATGAGGCCGGATTCTGTGAAGGGCCTGAATATAGCGTTTGGATTCGGCGTGGTGGATGCCGAAAAGAGCAAGGGCGCCCCTTACATTTACCTCAGTTCTGGCATTCGCAGTTACAAGCAGGTCTACGATGCGAAGCTTATGATGCCTGAGATGTTTAAACAAGGAGTAGTCCGATCGGGGTGGTACGAAATCGAGGTGGATGCGAGTGCAGTCAATCGTCACCATCCGTACGGCAAGGACCTGATGAACGGACTGGATGTTCCAATTTATAAAGAGCTGAAGTATTACTATGACGAAGCGAAGCCAATGGTCCTTGGGATAGGCCGCCAGAAGGCCTCCGCGGATGGAAGTGAGTTCAAGCAAATAGCCCCCAATTTTGTGCATCTCGCTGAGGTGGCGGATGACAAGGAGCAAAAGGTTCGGGCCAGGATTTGGTTGGACAAAGGGACTCTTCCCTACCTGTCATTTGTGAACGGACCGCCCAAAGGAGCCAAGGGGAACTTCGTGTCCACAAAGTTGGATCGTTATGACAAAAGCGTGCCGAAGATTGAGAAGCATGTTTGGGAAAATCTGACGGAGCGGGCCAAACGGGACGAACAGTATTATCATCTTTATCAGGGACCTGAGATTCATGTGAAGCAGTGGGTGATTTCCGGTCCGCTACCGCAGGGGCGGCCCGAGGATGCGAGGAAACTTCTATTTGGCGGCATCTTACCTGATGCGACGCAGGCGCCTGATGAGACGCTTCGCGCGGAGATTAGGCGGATCGCCAGTGTGCTCTTTCGCCGGCCGGTGGCGACTCAGGAGGTTGATGTATTCGTCGCTGCGGTGAAGAAGCATCTGGACGGGAAAACCTTTTATGCAGCTGCAGTGCGGCCGGTGTTCAAAGCGTTGCTTTGTTCCAATGAGTTTCTGTTTCTTACGGAGCCGCAGTCGGAGGTAAAGACAGTCAATCCGATGCAGTTTGCGAATCGGCTTTCTTATTTCTTGAATTCCGGACCACCGGATCAGGCTTTGCAGACGCTGGCAGGGCGCGGGTTTACGTATGAGTCACTTCGGGCGGAGGTGGACCGTTTGTTGAACAGTCCAAAGGCGGAGCGGATGCTGAGCAGGTTTACCTCGGAATGGTTGGGGTTGACGAAGTTGGGACTTATGCCGCCGGGCGAACACGACTTTCCTCTCTATCACATCCATCGGTTGGAACCCGCAATGAAGGAGGAGACTTTCAGGGTTGTCGGGGAATTGATCCGCACCAATCGGCCCGTCACGGCTTTGGTGAACGCGGATTTCACCTATGTGAACGAGGGGTTGAGCCAGCTGTATGGACTTCCCGAGGTTTCCGGAGACGAGATGCGCCGTGTCACGCTTCCCTCAGATTTTTCGCGAGTGGGAATTTTGCGGCATGCAAGTGTGCTGACGCTGACGGCCAATGGAGTCGAGACCTCGCCTGTAAAAAGGGGCGTATGGTTGCTGGAAAAAGTCTTCGGCACCCCACCGTTACCGCCTCCACCGAATGTGCCTGCGTTGGAGCCTGACATTCGAGGGGCGACCACAGTGCGGGAGCAGTTGCAAAAACATCGGGCAGTTGAAGCCTGCGCCGAGTGTCATCGGAAAATCGATCCGCTCGGCTTTGCGCTGGAAATCTACGACCCGATAGGGCGTTTACGAACCGCGTACCCCAACGGTGCGAAAATCGATTCCACAGGGGAATATCGCGGGGCCGTTGTGCGCAGCGTGGAGGATATTCGGGATTATCTGCTCAAACATCCGGATCTTTTGGCGCATAACGTGGCGGAGCGAATGATGATGTTCGCTCTTGGGCGAACCCTCACTCTCCAGGATCAGCCCGAGCTGCGTCGGATTATGGGGGAGTGGGGCAAACGCAACTACGGGATGCGGGAACTGATGCATCTTGTGGCGGTCAGTGAGGCGATGCGAAATTTTTAGCACGCCCTGCAAAAGACAGGCGAGCTGGCTCTGGAAATTCTGGATGACTCCCCCACGATCCTGAACCTGAGCCATGCGTGCGTGCTCGAAATGGTGGCGAAGTATCGCGCGGGAAAGCTTACGTCTCCCCAGCCTCCGGAAAAGTGGACCCCATCCCGCCGCGCTTATTTCCAAATCAAAAACCTGCCTATGGACGAATTGCTCATCTATCGATCGGGCAAACCTCCAGACGTGCACCGCGATCCTTTCGATCGTCTGATCGCCGCCCATGCCATGCAGGCGCAAGCAAAGTGATTTCGGCGGATACCCAATTGGGTTTGCTGGTGGCTTCGCGTCTACGTTGAAAGTTCAAGCCCTTGGCAGTTCGCTGTACTGCCAAATACCCGCTTGCGGCGCTCTCAAGCCGACGAGCTTGAACTCGCTCGGCGTGCCCTGAACGGAGGAGCAGTCCAAATGGTAGATGACATGAGGTTGTCGAGCGGCGCGAGATCCCGAGATGTTAGCGGTTGCGTCTGCTGCCAGCGGATCGTCAATCATCACCATCAGTTCGCTTAAGACAAAAGACCGGGCTCGGACGAAGCTGCAAAAAGCGCGAAGCACAGGAGCCTTTTTTGGCAGCTTTTCTTGTAGGTAGCCTTTGTCGGGGACAGGCACCTTGCCTTTTTGCTGATGTTCCTAAGCTGGGGTTCTGATACATGCAGGCCATGCAGATCTGGTCGATCACTCTCCATGGACCCGCGGGCGTCATCAGCGCAGTTGATACGGCCGAATCGCAATTTGTGATCGGCACCGAAAGTGCAGCCGATGTGTACACGGTGCATGGTGAGGGCGTGATGCCGCGTCATGCGTGGGTGTGGATTGGGAAGGCAGGACTGCAGGTGGAGGATCTGGGCGGAGGCACGCTCGTGAACGGCTGCCACATCACACAACGCGTGCAAGCGGAGTATCCGGCGAGTGTACAGGTCGGTGAGATTACCTTGGTAATTGAGATGAAAGCCGAACAGTCGGCTACTTTGTCGGCCACTTCAAATTCATTGGAGATTACGATGCCCCAGAGTTCAGCGAATCAAAGCAAGCCCGCTGCGGATCCAAATATCTCGTGGGGGCAGGCCGCCAGATCTGTTTCTGGGTCCAAGCATCAAGGAAGGTCGCAGGGCCGAGACGGACAAAAACCTGACGCACCGCTTACCGGTGGTTATATGCTGGTTCGTGAGATCGCACGCGGCGGCATGGGGCAGATTTATTTTGGAGAGGATCCGCAGCTAGAGAGGCAGGTGGCGGTGAAGGTAAGCAGTGTGAGTGAGGATGGAGAGGACCCGCGCTTTTTAAAAGAAGCCAAGGTGCTCGCACAACTCGCGCATCCCAACATCGTACCCATTCACAACATTGGCATGGATGCGCAAGGCCGCCCTTTTTATTCGATGAAGCTTGTCAAAGGTCGCACGTTGCAAGCTGTGTTGAATCTTATCCGCAATGGCGACGCTGCGGCGCAGAAGGATTATTCGCGTGCAACGCTACTGACGATTTTTTGCAAGATCTGTGATGCGATGATGTTTGCGCACAGCAAGGGAATTTTGCATCGCGATCTCAAACCGGAGAATGTCATGGTGGGTGAGTACGGCGAGGTGCTGGTGATGGACTGGGGACTAGCAAAGGTCTTGGGCGAGCGTGAGGAAAACGGGTCTGCGATGAGCCGAGTCAACGACACTGGTGACTATGGCATGACGATGGAGGGCGAAGTCATGGGGACACCTCAGTACATGTCGCCGGAGCAGGCGATGGGCATGGTCGCCGAACTCGATCAGCGCAGCGATATCTACAGTCTCGGCGGTATTTTTTATGCAATCCTTACGCAAAGGCCGCCAATCGATGGGGCAACTTTGAACGAGGTGCTTACAAAAGTCAAAAATGGCGTGCTCAGCTCGATGAGTACAAACCGTGGAGGCAAGGGAACGGTTCATGCCAAAGATCCAGTCGCAATGGGCACTGAGGTGCCCGAGGCTTTGCAGGCCGTCACACTCAAGGCGATGGCGACTGATCGGAGCAAGCGTTACTCAAGCGTAGAGTTGTTTGCAGCGGACATTGGGCGGTACCAAAACGGCTTTGCTACTCAGGCAGAGGAGGCGGGTGCGTGGAAGCGAATCAAACTGTGGGTTGGCCGGAACAAAGTGATGGCGGGGTCCGCGGTGGCGATGCTTGTGATCGTGAGTGGGTTTAGCGCGAAGATCCTGATGGAGGGGCGTAAGGCTAGCGCAGCTTTGGAACGGTTGCGTTCGAGTGCACCGACCTTTGCGCTTCGCGCGGAGGATGCTTTGCAGAATGGACAATTCAATGATGCACTTGAGGCAGCCTCCAACGCAGTGGATCTACAGCCCGAGATTGCGGAGTATCACCGGATACGCGGCAATGCGCTTCAGGTGATGGTTCGATGGCCTGAGGCGGTGCGTGAGTACCGTCTGGCGCATGGTGATGCGAAGGCTCAGATTAATTTAAAGCTTACCGAGACGCTCATTGATCGAACGCAAAAAGAGGCGGGCGATAAGGAGGCCAGAGTGGCTTTGTTTGAAGCGCTCAACGCTCAAGGACGGCAGTATGAAGCGATGGAGTTTGGAAAGACGTTGGGTGATTTCTGGAAAGAACGGAATCGAGATCTGGGCGCGTTGTCCGCGTTAATACAAGAGTTGGAAGCGAAGTTGATACCGGTTCCTGGTACAAAGGTGTTGATGAGCAAGACGGAAATGACGGTTGGGGAATGGAAACTCTTCCTCAAGGCAGAAGGTTTGCCTGAATGGCAGCAACCCAACACGCAGTGGACTCAGACGAACGAGCACCCTGTGGTGAATGTCAGCTGGGAAAAAGCGAAAGAGTTTTGCGCCTGGTTAAGTGCAAAGACTGGAAAGCCATGGCGTTTGCCGACGAATAGCGAGTGGGATGCAGCGGTTGGAAAGACTCTTTATCCTTGGGGGGAGTATTTTCCGCCGAAGTGGGATGATGGAAATTATGCTATTGAACCGAAGGGTAGACATGACGGTTCGCGAGTAGGGATCGACGGAATCAGGGGCACGGCACCGGTGGGGTCATTTAAACCGAATGGACTCGGATTCTATGATTTGGGAGGGAATGTGTGGGAGTGGATGTGGGATATACGAGGATGCGGGCGTGGTGGAGGGTGGGATATTACAGCAGGCCGAGGGGTCATCACTGATTGGAGTAGTGCTTCAAGAATGGACAATAAACCAAGTATGATTTGCGACTCGATCGGACTCCGCTTGGTCCGCGGCTCGGGTCTCTGAGGAAAAACGTCTGTCCCTGGAAATGCGCACGCGAAGCCACGAACAGCACGAGGCACATAAGAACATGATTCGCGACTCCATCGAAGTGGATGCGGAAAGGCATTTCGCGGAGGCGCATTCGGGAGAGATAAGATTTTCCTCTTGTACCCGTTTTCTCAACTCGCGCGCGCGGTGTCGTCGCGGAGCGCGCTAAGGCCCAGGGCCAGACTTTTAAATTCCTTCGGCGACTGCTGGGGAAGGATGGCGGCGAGGCGGTGCAAGAGATTATTCGTAACGCGAGCCTTGAGAAAAGCTCAACCAATTGGGCGGCCATTGGGTGCGCAGCGCTCATGCTTTTCGGCGCCTCGATGGTTTTTGTGGAGCTTCAGAGTTCGCTGAATATCGTTGGCTCACATGTCAGATCGCCGCCAATCCCATAAGGCGGAGATGCACGCTGTGTCTGGCAGTCATCACTCTCGCCGGAAAAAGTGGCTGTGAAAAGAACTGCATTTCGATGCAATTTCAGAGAATCATGGAACGGGGGATTTGGTGGGCAGGATTATTCGCACTGGTGCCGGCAAAGGACGCACCACCACCAGTCTCACGCTTCACCCATTACGAAACACTTTTAGCTCGCGCCTTGCAAATGCGCGAGTCGACGAAGACCTCCGGATGAAATTGGTTGGGCATCACACCAACGCTGTGCATCGAGGGTACTCCCAGCACGCGACTCAGATTCTCCACAACGCGGTCCTTTCTGTGCCTGGGATTTCCCAAAGAAAACGCAAGGGATGGCATCGGCGTGTGCAGGACTCCGAGGCTGCCCCCGTAGACCGCTGGGCTTTTGGGACAGGCCCGTCGCTATGGCTGCCTGTACCAAGTCGACCGTCCACCACCTTGGCGGACCAACAGCCCTTTGTTGACTAGAGAAGTGAACGTGGCCTTAAGGGTATTGGGGCTTGCGCCCACCTCCCGCACCATGTCGCGGGTAGACACTCGTCCCTGATCGCGTGCGTAATCCAGAATGCGGACCGCTAGTTCGGGAAGCGCACACAGCGTCCCCTTCTCACGCTCGATCTTGATGGCCAATTGACGCTTCTGCTGC
>CAMDSZ010000011.1 GCA_945906945.1 Akkermansia muciniphila | reverse complement strand
AGCCGGTCGATGTTCGGTGTCTGGATCTTCTCGAAGCCCGGGCGCTTGTCCGGGGTCCAATAGCACCCGACGTCGTCGTAGCCGAGGTCATCGGTGAGGATGACGATGACGTTAGGTTTGGGCGCGGGCTTCGGCTCATCGGCACCGTTCACTGCGGCAAGCGGCGCCAGCAGCAGGATCGTGAGGAGTGTGAAATTGTGTCTCATAATTGATTTTCTTTTAAGGCATTCAATCAAGCCGGCGGACGCTGGTGTAATAGGCGCCGCAGATCTCCTTGCCCTGATCGGCGAGTAAGGTACCGCGCAGCATGGTCTGGCCCTGCTTGAGGGTGGGGCCAAAAGGGCCAAAAGTGTCTGTCCCCTGCGTCTCCTCACCATCCACCAGAGGGGTTTTAGTCGGGAAGGCCAAGGTAATGTCGATACCATCGTTTTTCCTCATCATTGAGCAGGTGATCGGGATCGCCGGGCGGGGCAAGCCGGCTGGTCCAGTCGGAAAGTTTCGCAGCCAAGTCGCGCGCGATCTCAGGATGCCCGATGATGAGATTGTGTTTTTCATGCTCATCGCTGGTCACATCGAAGAGGTAATTCGCTTCGTTGCCGGCGCGGATATATTTCCATTTCCCGTTGCGCACGGCTGCCTGGTCCCAGAATCGCCAATAGAGCGCGGCGTGCGGCGGTTGGGAGACTTCGCCGGTCAGGTGCGGGATGAGGTTAACCCCATCCAACCGTTCATCGGCTGGCAAACCCGCCAGCGCCACGGCGGTGGCGGCGATATCGAGAGTGCTGACCGGCTGATCGTAAATTTTACCGGCCGGCAATCTTCCAGGCCAGCACATGATGAATGGCACGCGTATGCCACCTTCTGTCAGCATCCCTTTCTCGCCGATCCACGGATCGTTCAGTGAACCATCCCAATCAGCGCTAGACTTGTTCACCGGCAGTAAATCCGCCTTGGGCTCCCCACGAGCAGCCGCGAGCGGCGCCCCGTTGTCAGACGTGAAAAAGAGGAGCGTATTGTTATCGATATTATATTGTTTGAGCGCGTCAGTAATTTGACCGACTCCGTCATCAATCGCGGAAAGCATCGCTAGGGCGTGGCGGCGGCGTTCGGGCATCTCTCCGGGGAATCGGGAGAGATATTTCTCGGGGGCCTCCAGCGGCACATGCGGACCGTAATACGCCAGATAGAGGAAGAATGGCTGGTCGTGGTGGCGCTTGAGGAATGCGAGCGCGGCGGCAGTTTGCGTTTCCAGCCGATACCTGGGCTGTTTAACGATGGTGCCGTGCGGATCGAGCGTGTTGCCGTCGCAATCGAACGTGGCGAGGTAGCTGTGCTCCTCGCCTTGGAAGCATTCATCAAAACCCTGTGCCAGAGCGGAATACATTTTATAATAGTGTCCTGGGATCTCCACTCGACCGTTTTTGCTGGGCGTGAGTCCGGGCAGATTTTTGCGCGCCCACTTGACGGAGGTTGCGTTGGGTTCGAGATGCCATTTACCAACCTGCCCACTGACATAACCCGCTTTTTTCAGTCGTTCGGGAATCGTCTGCTCCTCCAGCGGCATCGGATCATCGGCGATGTTGTCGAGACCGAACTTCTGTTGATAGCGTCCAGTGATCAAACCGGCCCGCGAGGGGCTGCACTGCGGTGCGGTGACGTAACCGGCCGTCAGGCGCACGCCCTGCCCGGCGAGGAAATCAAGGTTTGGCGTTTTGATGTCGGGAACCTGGTGTTGGCAAGACAAGTCGGCGTAGCCTTGATCATCCGTCAAAATGACGATGATGTTGGGCTTTCCTGCAGGCCTCGGTGCCTCAGCAGCGTGCAGCACTGCCAAGGGCGCCAGCAGCAGGGTCGTGAGGAGTGTGAAGTTGTATTTCATGATTACTTCTCTTTCATGGAACGTTAGCAAGCCGGCGGACGCTGACGTAATAGGCGCCGCAGATTTCCTTGCCCTGATCGTCGAGGAAGGTGCCGCGGAGCATTGTCTGCCCCTGCTTGAGGGAGACGTTGAACACGGCAACCGTATCGGTCTGGGCCACTTCTTTTCCGCCATTGAAGTCACCTACGCTCAGCCGTGCCTTCACAATGGGAAAGGCCTTGCCCGCGGGAAGTCGGTGGTTCCCGAGCACGGAGTCCCAGGCGGGCACCGTGCCGCAGATGGCGGTATTCGCCTCCTCTGGCCATCGGCGGAGAGCGATTTCGTAGTTACCGCCGCGCGCCACTTGGATGAACCATTGATCCATCGTGTAGGTGCCTTTGCGCACCATTTCTGGAGAGAGGCCTTTCTGCTCGTATTGCGTCGACGGCACCAGCGTGGACGGATTTTCATGGTCGTCGCCTACGATGATGGCGCTGCGCTTGGTCGTCCATGGCTCCACGTCTTTCCACCATTGCGCATAGGCCGCGCGCAGCTTCGCGACGATCTCTGGTTGTTTGGCGCTCACATCCTTCTGCTGGCCCGGGTCGGTGGCAAGGTCATACAATTCGCTTTCCACCAGACGCCAGCGGCCCCACATGACGGCCAAAGGTTTTTGCGCGGGATCAATGCCCGGGGCGGCTTTCCGGGGATAGCCGTGTTGAACAACCAATATCCGGTCAGGCGGCTCCTGCCCGGCTTTTTGGAGCACTGGCGCGAGGTTGATGCCGTCAAATTTGGCCTCAAGCGTTTGCCTCAGGCCGCACAGCCCGATCAGCGTCGGCACCAGATCCTGCACCTGTGTTAGGCCGGACACTTCGCCCGGCGGCCGCAGTCCGCCGGATGGCCAACGGACAAACAACGGTGAGCGATGGCCGCCCTCCCAGGGCGTCGCCTTGCTGCCGCGCATCCCAGCGTTGTAGAGGTCCGACATGTTGGCGGTGCCGTTATCATGGAGAAACATCAGGATCGTGTTATCACGCAGACCTGACTGACGGAGGAAGGTGTCCAGTCGCCCCATGTTCTCATCCACATTGGCCAGCATGCCGAGGATTTGCCGATGGTTCGGTTTCTGGTCCTTGTAGGGCTCGCAATATTTTTCAGGCACAATCAGCGGAGTATGGACCAGGGGTAATGGCAGATAGCAGAAGAACGGCTCGCCGCCTTTACTCCGCTGATCCATCCACTTCATGGCTTCGGTGAACACAATGTCGTTCACGTAGCCTTTGAACTGGACCGGCTTGCCGTCGGCGTGGCGGAGCCACGGATCGACATAATCGTTGCACCAGGTATCGTCAGACACGCCGACAAACGCCGAGTTGAAATAGAGCACGTCCTGGAAGCCGCGGTCCTGTGGACGGAAGGGATAGTTGTCGCCCAGATGCCATTTCCCGAACTGCCCGGTGCGATAGCGGTTGGCGGCGAAGATATCGGCCACCGTCGGCAAGTCGGGGCGGAGTAACATCCGCGAGCCTGCGACAACGCTCGCACCGTTGCGGAAATTATCCACGCCGGTCATCAGTTGTGAGCGGGTGGGAGTGCAAAATGGAGTCACGTGGAAGTCGGAAAACCGCACGCTTTCATGGTGAAGCTTGTCCACGTTGGGCGTCTTCGCCACCGGGTTGCCGTGGCATGAGTAGTCACCATAACCGGCATCGTCGACCAAGATGACGATGACATTAGGTTTGGCGCCGACATCCGAAGCGTTTAGTGCCGCCAGCGGCGAGAGGAAAAGGGCGGCGAGGAGTGGTAGCGTGAACTTCATAGGTGCATGGAATGAACTGGGGCCGGTCTGGGGCAGGAAAAGAGGCGCGCGGCCACTAGAAAGGTTTCCTTATTCTCAGCGTAAGGTTCCGCCAAAGGCTTTTACATGTTGGATGTCCCTTCCGCGCTATCGCCAGAGCGGCTCGATTTGTTCGGCGTTCCATTTGTCCCATAACGCCGACATCTGCTGTACCCGGGCCGGCTCCCGCGGCGCTAAATTTGTGGACTCCCCAATGTCGTGAGCCAAATCGTAGAGCTCCCATTCATTACCACTCCGCTCAAGCTTCCAATCACCGAGTCGCATCGCGTTCTGTTTTCCAACGCGCCAAAACAACGGACGCTCCGAAAACTGCTCCCTCTGCCCAGTGAGTAGCGGCAACAGACTCACTCCATCCGTTTTCGTTTTATCCGAAGCCACCTTGGCAAGATCCAAGGCGGTCGCCATCGCATCCATCGAGGTTACAGGCGCACCCATCTCTTTCCCTGACGAGATGTGATTTTTCCAGGACACGATAAACGGAACTCGAATTCCCCCTTCCAGCAACGCTCCTTTTCCTCCACGCAAAGGAGTATTACTGGAGGTCAGTTCTTTGGTTGGTCCACCGTTGTCACTAAGGAACACCACAAGTGTATTTTCCTCAGTTCCGCTCTCACGCAATTTCGAGAGTACCTGGCCAACACTGTCATCCAGGTGGGAAAGCATCGCAGCAAAAATCCGGCGCTGGATGTCCTCCATGTGCGCGAACTTTTTCATATACTGATCCGCACCCTGCATCGGGCTGTGGACCGCATTATAAGCTAAATAGAGGAAGAACGGTTGGGCCTGATGACGACCGATAAAGTCACAGGCCTCGCGAGTAAATACATCGGTCAGGTTTGCCTTTTCATCCACTGGCTGGCTGCTGCGCAAAAGCGGATTATCGGTATCGTATTCGTGTTCATTGTGTCCCGATTGCGTACTCCACACGATCCGGCCATCCGGCGAGCTCCATCGCCCTTTCCCTCCATCCGGAAGGGTCTTCTTTCGCAACCAAGTCGTCACTCCCTGCCAGGGACCCGGCACGTAATAGTGTCCTTCATGCAGGAAGCCGAAAAACTCATCAAACCCACGACGCTGCGGATGAAACTCCGCCGTTCCTCCGAGATGCCACTTCCCAACGAGACCCGTCGCATAGCCGCTGTCCCGCAACCGATCCGCAATGGTCTTCTCCGCCACCGGCAGGCCTATTCCAGGCATCGAGTTTTTTGCTCCGATGGGGTTATACTCGAATCCAAATCGCGTCTGATAACGTCCTGTCAAAAGCGCGGCTCGCGAAGCAGCACAAAACGGAGCAGTGACATACCCGCTCGTAAAACGCGTTCCCCGAGCCGCTAACGCGTCAATATTTGGTGTCGGAATCTCCTTCCCACCGTAACATCCGAGTTCACCGTAACCGAGATCATCCACGACAATCAGAACGATATTTGGTCGCGAGGAGGACTCGGCAGCGTGTCCTGAGAAAGATAAATTTACGGAAGCGAGGATCAGAGAGACCACGGCCTTAACAGGAGGGAATTTCATATCGGGGGAGCTATTAAAATGGAGCTGAGGAGGCCGTCTTATCGATTGCCAATATTCCATAAGAATCAAACACACCCCATGCCTAAATCTGACATTCCCATGCCAATATTTGACATTTAGAGCCAGTCGAATCCAAGGACCTGAACTTCTATCGAGTTGGATTCTGTCTCACGACGATTCGGGGCGCTACCCAAGTCGTCCAGTCGTAGCCGGGATTCTTTAGCGCATCGACAATCCAACAGATCGTAACCGCTTGTCCGCGCCAGGCGTTCAGCGAAATCTCGGCAGGAACCCTCTCTTCAGCATGAAGGCTCTTGGTGAACACTTCCTTTCCGTCCACTTCGACTGAGAAAGCGGCCCCAGTGCTCTTTTCGTGATTCAGTAACGCATCAAACAAAAGATAACTGTCCCCTTGCTTTTCGGACGGAATTTCAACCTTGAAAGAAAGACGGCCAAAGCCATTTGGCATAGGATGTTGTAACAACCCGGGTCGCTGGATTTCGTCCTCAGGCCCCACCATCTTTCGAACGACATTCTGCACATTCTCTTTCAGCGCTGAATCCCGCTTCTGAATGAAATCATAAACGACGTTGTCTGTTTCGTGAAACAGCGTCCGAGCCGGCTCGAACTTTGAAGAAATCACATTGTTCCAATCCATCCGGCCGATAATTGGCAGAGCGAAAGCAAACGCAGAATCTTCCTGAGCTGTTCCCGCACTTTGGAAAACGCTCCAAATCGCACGTTTCTTTCCGATACCATTCACGTTGCTACTGCCGTCATGAGCACGCAGGCCAAGGTGCAGTCCGCCTTCATGAGGGTGATCCACGTGTCTGTGGTAAAGGAACGACTCAATTGCAGGAAGCGCCTGAACTTTTTTCCAGGCAAGTGCGAACGCCGCCGCCTGTTCCTCTTCTCCATTCTCCTTGTCAGAACAATGAAATCCCTGCTCCGTGAGGGCGATTGACCGAACCTTACCCTCGAACAAATACTCGGACTGTCCCAGAAAAGCTGGAAGGACCTCCAGATTGTGAAAGGTGATCCGTGGCGCATCAAACCGGAGAGGCGCCGAACGGTCTTTCCAGAACTCCGCTTTAAATAAGTTTTGCGGATACGGATGGAATGCCAACGCCCACGGAAAATTGCCACCCTCCGTCGAGATCTTTTGAATTCCTGATATTGCCTCCAGCCCCGAAAATCCCTTCGTTGGATCTTCGGATGCAGACATCAACCAGTGGTGCTCCAGCGAAACGTAGATACTAAAATTTTCGTGCATCGACCGCGTCACCAAATCCGCGATCCTCAGCGCCGCCGAATACTCGCGGATGACGATTTTGGAATCCACATTCCCAAGGTGGTACCAGGACCAGTGACTCTGCATTTCATTCCCAATAACCAATCCGCTTAGGTGCCCGAACGCGGCGTCCTCCCTAGTATAGCGCTCCACCAACCAGTGAATAATCGCCCGGTAATAGAAGACGCCTTCTTCGGTCGCAGTATTGAAGGCTGAAGGGCCGATCGGAACCCGCGAAGGATCCGTAAGAGGATGTACCAACGGCGACGCCGCCGGCGTATTGGCGGTAACGTTATTCAGGAGGATTCCCGTGACGCGTTGTCCGTTTTGATGCGCGGCTTTTAAATGTTTATCCAAAATCGCCACACCAGCTGGACGCAGTCCAACGATCCGCCCCTCATAAGTGAAATGAGCTTTGGGGTCGGAGCTTTCAAGATCGAGCAGTCCACCAATATGAATATTCTCATTCACCTGAGCACTCCCAAGCGCGACTCCGTCAGCCTCATCCAGTAGACACGTAATCCCCTTTTTTGAGGCGACGGATCCAAGTGTATTCTTTCCTCGCGGCAAAGCCCTGAAGTCAGTCACGTATTGCGGAGCCCCGCGTGCCTCTTTTCCGTCCGCTGAACACAGACGATACTTTGCAAAAAGCAGATCCTGCGCCCCCTCGAACCTCGGAATCGCTGCGCGCAAATTAGAAGCCTCGCCCCGCCAAACCACAACGGATTTGGAAGACTGCGGTTCGGTGACTTCAGCAGTGAGTTGGCTTGTGGAGAGGGGATCACGCGCGATGGAAATGGTCCCGTGAACCTCGGAGTTCCAGCGAAACTGAATTTCATCCGTCGTCACAGAAACTCTCAATCCGCTGGAATCCGCGAAGAGAGCTGCGCCTTGGCCCAGTCCAAACAGAAGATAAAACGCAACGAACAGGCTTTTCATGAAAAACACGGGGGAGCTCTTTTTAAAACCCTGGGACATAAGATGGGTTATCATCATGTAACTTATCGTAATTTGCTAGATCTTCACATTTCGTCTCAAAGGCACAGGTGTGGAGTTTTTTGGGACAGAACTCTTACCGCCCTTGATGTCGTGTGGATGTTGTCGAGCTCGATGACTTCTGAGAAAGCGCTCCCAAGAAACGTCCCCCGCTACGATTTCTATTGTTTGGGCAGCGGAACCTGCGACGTGGTGCGCAGATACGCGATGAGGTCGCGGACTTCGTCGTCTTTGAGGGTTTTGAGCAAGCCTTCAGGCATCATGGAGATGGGGGATTTCTCGCGGGAGAGGATCTCGGATTTGGTGACGATGCTGTCCTGCCCCACAAGGCGGAGCGTGAGCTGCTGGTTGTCTTCTGCGGCGACCATGCCGGAAAGGGTGCGCCCATCGCGAGTGGTCACAATGACGAGCTGATAGCTCTCCTGCATCACCTCGCTGGGGTTGATGATCTGGGCGAGAATGTAGTCGAGGTTAGCGCGATTCGAACCGGTGAGATCGGGGCCGACAATGCCGCCAGCGCCATAGAGCATGTGGCAGCCCATACAGGTGCGCTCGAAGATGGCGCGACCATTCCCGGTGTCGGCTTTGGCAATCACTGGATCGGTGAGCATCGCTTTGTACTTCGCCAACTCGGCCTGTTTATCGCTGGCGAGCTGGGTGATGGGACCCCAGAACTCGACGAACGATGGCCCAAGCACGCGGTAGAGTTGGCGGGCGTCAAAGGCGGTGACATCGGTCTTTGGAATGGTGTTCTTCTTCAACTCAGCGACGAGGGCGCTCGCAGTGCTACGGCGCGCGGAGAGCGTGACGACAACCTCGGCTTTCTCGACAGGGGGGAGCTTGGCGTAGCGCTGGATTAAGGTCGGTGCGATCTGCGGCATATCAAACGAAGCCAGAGCACGGATGGCATCACGGCGCACGGCAGGTTCATCGAGGAGGGACAGCACCACGGGCAGCGCGGCCGCATACGCATCGCGGGCAAAGGCGGTCAGGATTTGTTGGCGGCGCTCAATGGGCGCTGCGGTGTCCTTGAGCACGGCAAGCTGCGCTTCGGCGGCTTTGGCATCGCCGAAGAGTTGACCGATCTGCGCGGTGAAGTCGTTGAGCTTCGCATCCTTCGCGGCATCGAGCGCGGCAATGGCTTCGTCCCAGTTTTTCGGCTTTGTGACCACATTGCGGCCCAGCGATTTGAGCCCATCACGCACGCCTTCGAGAAGCTGCAGACGCAGGGCGAGATCGGTGTTGCTCAGCAGTGTGGCAGCCACGGGCTCAAGCTGTTTGGCAGCGATGGCGCGGCGAGCGATGTATGGCGCGAGCAGCGGGATTTTGCTGTGTGCGGCGAGCGCCATTGCACGATTTGCGTCGGCTTCGACCATCGGCTCGATGCCAAACCAAAGCATCTTCGGCAAGTTATGATCCGAAGCGTCCTCGGCATGAGCGACGAGGTTCTGCGCGATGGGCCAGCGCTCTGCCACGTTCATGCGCTGAAGCGCCGCCGCGAGGTAAAGCCGCACGATGGGCGAGCTGTCCTTTTCCGCCATCGCAGTGAACTTTGTCAAAGCAGCCGGGCTATAAGCGCAATCTTCGCCAAGCAACTGGATGGCCCAGCCACGAACATACGGTTCGGCATGATCAAGCTGCGGCATTAATCGATCCGCGGGGAGATTCTGCGTGACGTGCAGAGCCCAGAGTGCGCGGAGTTGATGCGCAGAGGTTTTGGATTGCGCAAAGAGTTCCCACAGCTTCGCGGGCACTGCGGCATCGAGTTGACCCGCAGCAGCACGTTGCTGGAGCAGCACGCGGGCACGACGGCTATACCAATCATTGCGATGTGTCAGCAGGCCGACGAGTTCGAGATCGGACTGAGCGGCGAGATTGAGGCCAGACTTCCCAGGCAGGCCCTTCGGTGCGAGACGGTAGATGCGGCCCGTGTCCTTGTCGTGGGTGGCGTTGCCGCAGATTTCGGTGTCATGCCAGTCGAGCACATACGCCGCGCCATCGGGTCCGATCTCCATGCTGAAACCCACCCAAGCGTTGTCATTGGCGAATAGCGGTTCATTGCCATGATGACCAATGAAGCCCGAGCCGCTGGGCTTGAGGATGTCGGTGATCACATCATGCTCGTGGAGGTTCGCCATGATGATGCGGTCGCGGTATTCCTTCGGGAACTCATCCGCGAGGTAGACACGAGCGCCGCCATGTGCGGAGCGATGAAGATGATCGGCGATGGTCTTGATGTCATCGAAGACGTATGGATTGATGTGGCTGCCACCCTGACGGTGATAGATGCCGCCGGGAATTACATGCCAGAGATGTGGGATCACGCAGGCCGTGATGAAGATCTGGCCGTGATCATCGAAATCGAGTCCCCATGGATTGCTGAAGCCGTGCGCGACGACTTCAAAACGATCCTTCGTGGGGTGATAGCGCCACACACCACCGTCGATGTATTGGCCATCTTTGACCGGCATTTCGATGGGG
The DNA here is from genome assembly GCA_945906945.1 of Akkermansia muciniphila. Lineage (GTDB taxonomy): Bacteria > Verrucomicrobiota > Verrucomicrobiia > Chthoniobacterales > Chthoniobacteraceae > Chth-196. Next base: position 21,229 of record CAMDSZ010000011.1, on the reverse strand, counting down.
AACGGATCGCCCTTACGCAAGATTTTGCCGCCACCGGTAGGCTTGCCCACGGTCGAGCGTGTGGCGAAACCCTGGCAACCATAGAGCCAACCATCAGGTCCCCAACTGAAGCTGTTGAACACTTCATGACGATCTTGAATGCCCCAGCCCGTGAGCCGCACCTCAAGCGGGCCATCGGCTTTATCGTCGTGGTTCTTGTCGGGCACGAAGAGCAGATTCGGCGGTGCGCCGAGCCACAGCCCATCAAAGCCCACGGCGATGGCCGAAGGAAACGGAATGCCCTCAAGAAAGACTTGGCGCGTGTCAAACTTCCCGTCGCCATTTGTGTCTTCGAGGATCAGAATGCGGCTGTTGCCATCGGCGGAAAAACCTGCGCTGCGGGTTTCATAGTCGCGGTTTTCCGCGACCCAAAGCCGCCCGCGATCATCCCAGCAAAACGCCATCGGCTGTGTGATCATCGGTTCCACGGCGGCGAGCTTCGCCTCGAAACCCTCAGGCACGGTCATCTTCGCAACGGCCTGCTCTCCAGTGAGAAACCCAGCGGCTTTGGCTTCCGCCTTGGCGATGCCCCACATCACTGCATCCGAACCTTGACCCGTGTAGGACTTCCACGCATTTGTGACTGCCACATCGTTGAGCTTGCCCGTATAGACGAAGAACTGATGCCGCACCGTCTCGGACTTGCCCTTGGCAATCATCCAATCGCCAGCGATCGCGCGACAAGGTCCCACTCCCATCTGCCCATCCACACGCCAAGGCTGCGGGTAACCTGCGTTCTTCGGATGATCAAAAATCGCGATGTGTGCCTGGTCATCGCGGCCATCCAGTTTCAAGCCGACATCCATCCAGATCGAGCGCTGTGCTTCTGCACGCCCGTTGCCCTGCCGCACGCTGTTCATCACGCCGCCTTCCATTCCCGGCTTCCACGGCATGCGAAGGAAGAGTCCACCGTAAGGCTGCTTCGCCATGGTCAAGTCCACGACGCCTTCGCCCTTCCATTCCAGGTCGAGGTAGTAGCAGCCATCGCTATCGCGCATCGTCCACACTTGTGTCTCGTTCATCACCGGCTTGCCCTCGGAATCGAGCAGTTCATAAACCGTCGTCCACTTCACCAGCTCGCCTTTGCCGACGAGCACCGAGCTCGACACTTTGCGCCAGAAACCCGCGCCCGGATTGTGAAAATAGTCGCGCCCATTCACCTGCTTCAGCCCCCAGTAGAGCCCGGTCTGATGCTTGTGATGGCCCGGGCTATACTCCGTCAGCAAGCCCTTCCCATCCGGTGCCACAATCGGATGAAGGTAAGGCCGAAAATCCGGCTGCGCATTCTGCGTGAGGATCGGTTCCGCCACATTCTCACGATAGACAGAGATCGTGTTAGTCGCATCATCCTGACGCAGCGTAAGCACCGTATTGTGGGCCGAGGCCACCGTGCTGCTGAGAAGGCATAGGGTGAGAAGGGAGGAGAAACGGCGGTATTTCACGAAAATATTAAAACGCCTTTCCTCTCAGAAATACATGGCCTAGATCTGCCAAGAGTTGTTGTAATCCTGCCATGTCGCCCAAAGCCATTCAGAGCAATTTCTTTGCCAGCATGACCGATCCGCAGGCATTCCGGCTCATGTTTGATCAGCAGCCCAACGTCTTCTTTTTTGTGAAGGATCGCGAGAGCCGCCTCATCGCCGCCAGCGAGCCGATGTTGACCCGACTGGGCCTCGAACGTGAAGCCGACGTCATTGGCCGACTCGACGAAGACTTCTACCCCGAGCAAACCGCCAAGGCTTACCGAGCCGATGACGCCCTCGTCTTCCGCTCGGGCAAACCGTTGATCAATCGCCTCGAAGTCTGGTATGACGAGCAGCGCACGCTGAAGTGGTTTCTCACCACCAAGGTTCCGCTACGAGGCAAGGGCGGCAAGATCATCGGCCTCATGGGCTTTACCCGCCGTGATGAAGGCCGCAGCCGTCATCTGCCCAGCAGCGATGTCACGCGCATCGTCAGCCACATCCAAAGGAACACTAGCCGCATTCTCGGTACCGCCGAACTGGCCCGCGAATGCGGCCTCTCTGAGCGCACCTTGTATCGCAAAATCCACCAAGCCCTCGGCGTCACGCCCTATGAACTCATGCTCCGCATCCGCATCGAGTCCGCCGCCGAAGCCCTCGTTCAAACCAACGACAAAGTCATCGACATCGCCCAAGCCCACGCCTTCTGCGATCAAAGTGCTTTCACTCAACAATTCCGAAAACGCATCGGATTAACGCCGAAACAGTTCCGCATGCGGCATCAGGGGTAATAGGGATCACCTCAAGACACCGATCCCCGCCGCAATTTGACGCGCGATGTCGTGGTGCCCAGCGTCGCTGAGCTTGCAGCCATTTTCTGTGAGAGCGCCGTGAATCTCGTTGGTCTTTTCTATCTCAATAAAGTTCCCCTTCAACTTCGCTGCGAGATTGCGAATGGCCCTCGTGTAGGCCATGAGACTTTCATTTCGTGCTGTTGTCGCCAACTGCTAGTGGAACTCAACGCGCCCGCATCGCGCCATTGCTCAAAGACGGTGTCACCCTACCACCCGAAATAGCGCATCCTGATTTTTCCGTTGGGGTTCGCCCCAATCAGGTGCGTCTGAAAATCGCCGTTGAAACGCGTGCGCCCCATCCGCAATGCGCGAGGTATTCGGCGTATCGCCCTCGCATCCGGTGAAGGTTTTGCCCGTCAAAGAGGGGCGTTTCTGCAGCGTGAGCGAGCGCCGCGAAAAGCAGGGCGTTGAGGAGTGGGAGGTAGCGTTTCATGGGTGGTAGATGCGATGCGGGAAAGGTCTATTGTCAGAATATTTGAGGACGGCGTAGTTGGTCCCTGTTGGATCGGAGGTAAGAACACGTGGAGTCGGCGACGCCGACAGAGCGACAAATAAAGTGGCTCAGATGAATGTTAGTGTGAGGGGTTTCATTCCACTGGGCGTTGGCCGCTGATGGATACTTGCTTACAAGTCGCATGCCTTTTCATGCAAAAGGGTATTTGAGTTCCTTTAGCTGGATGTCTTTAAAGGCCAGCTTGATTGGTTACCCGTGGAAGCTGGATTTGTTCAACCTACGAAAGAGAATTTTTGAAATAAAAGGCATAAGGTAGTGCAGTTTGGTGTGTGGGTGCGAACTTACTTCGAGAGGAAGAGTTCGCTTTGGATGATCGCGTCGATGAGGGAACGCAGGCCGTAGTTGCCGGCTTCGGTTTGCTGAAGGATGCGGGTGATTTCGCGGCGGTCGGAGTAGTGTTGTTCTGAGCCGGTAGCATACATGAGGAACTGACGGACCATGTTTGCGGCGAGGGCTTCCGGCTTCCGCTGGACGAGGGATTGGAAGTCGGTGAAGTTTTGAAAGGACTCGCCAGTCGGCAGTTGCCCGGAGGAGTCCACGGGCTGATCGAGACGGATCTTCGGGGTAAAGCCGGAGGCGAAGTGGAAGTCGATGGGTGGGGTGCCGTTGCCCGGCGAGCGGTAGCGATCGCGAAAGCCTCCAATCACGTCAAAACTCTCCAGGGCAAAACCGGGCGGGTCTAACTTCGCATGGCAAGTGGCGCAGCGCGTATCGGCACGATGCTTCTCCAGTCTATCACGAATGGTGGTCGCGCCGCGCGTGTCGGGGTCGAGTGCGGGCACGCCGGCTGGCGGTGGGGGGATAGGGTTTCCAAGGAGCCGTTCGTTGATCCACGCCCCGCGCGTGACGGGCGACGTGGAGGTGCCGTTGGCCGTGACTTTCAGCACGGCAGCCTGAGTGAGGAAGGCGCCTCGTGGATTATCCTGCGGCAAGGAAACGCGGCGCAGCTGACAACCAGTCACGCCCGGGATGCCGTAGTGCTCGGCGAGGCCTTGGTTGAGCATCGCGAACTCGGATTTTACCAGATGAGTAATACAAAGGTCTTTTGTGATTAGCTCGCGGAGGAAGGCGCGGGTTTCCGCGATCATACTGTGCTTCAGATGCTCGCGAGCTTCCGGGTATAGCTTGGGGTCGGGCTGCGTGGCGTCGATCTTGCGGAGGTCGAGCCATTGGTCGGTGAAGTCCGCGATGAAGCGTTCCGAGCGTGGATCGGCGAGGAGGCGATCTGTTTGCTTCTTGAGAGTCTCAGGAACATGCAGACGGCCTTCATTGGCGAGCGCGAGGAGTTCCGCATCGGGGATGCTGTTCCAAAACCAAAGCGAGAGGCGTTCAGCGACGGCGCGATCGCTGAGGGGGATGCGCGTGGCGCTGTTTTCTGCTAATTTAGTATCGCCAATGAAAAGCAAGTCCGGAGAGCAGAGGGCAGCCTTGTACGCCTCCTTCATCGCATCTTCGAAGCATGCCTGGCGCTCTAGCTCGTGCATCACGATTTGCACGTAGCCCTGCACCTCATCCGCCGGTACGGGACGACGAAAGGCACGCGGAAGAAACTGCGCGATCAACCGTGTTGCGTCCTCCTGCGGATGCTCGGTGAACACGCTTTCCAACGACGGCTCCTTTTCATCCTTGGTGAGTTCGCCGTTGGTGGGCCGGGTTCCGCCGTTGCGTGAGCGCTGTCGCACCGGTTCGCGTTTCGGCGCGATTACGCCGGTTTCTTTGATAAAAGGGCGGATGGGGAGATCACCAAAGATCGCGATGTGGCTCCGCGGCGGCCATTGGTCGAAGATCGGGCCTTCCACCTCAAACCAGTCGAGCGCGATGCCAGGGCCGGAATGCACCGCGCACGAGCCCGGCGACTGCGAAGCCCAGCGTCCGGTATTTTTCTCGTACCCAGTGGGCGTTCCCATTTCGAAGAGCAATTCTTCGTTTACCTCAAACCAGCCGGTATATTCGTGGATGCGGCTTTCCAACGCGGGGACATCAAACATGCCGAGCCGCCGCGAGGGTGAATGCACGAAGCGCGGTCCATCCGACGGAAGCCAGACGGAAAGCATGAAGGACTCGTTGCGATGTGGGGGCTCCACCATTCCGCGATCCCACCAGAAGCCCCACGCGGAGGTGCGGATGCGATAAGTCCCGGCGTAAACAGGAGAAAACTGCAGGGTCTGGCTGAACGTGCGCTCGATCGGACCGGTGAAATAGCCAATGGCTCCCTCATAATCGCGGAGCCTGGTTCCGAGCGCCTGGTTGCGCTGCTTCACGTCCGCGGAACCCTTCGCGCCCCACAGATCCTGGTCGGGCGCTGGCAGCGGCAGCAAGGGATCGAACTGCTTGTCCTTCAGCAGCACCGCATCGCCCCGCGCGACCCAGTTTGAGGTCTCCGATCCGCTGGCTCCCCCAAAGGATTTTCTGATCACCGGTGGCGGGGTGCTGCGTGTAGCGATGGCGCTTGTGATAGCGAGGTCTGCGGCGTCCATGAGCTGGCTTAGATGCACGTTTGATAGATCGAGTGCCTGGCCGATCTTGTTGTAGCAGTGGCGTCGCTCATCCTCGGGCAGCATTGTCGTGATGCGCAGACCGGAGAGATGCAACAGGTCGCGGAGGGCGTTCTCATATTCCTGCGCGGTGAGGCGGCGATATAGTGCGCGGCCTGACTTTGCGATGCGCGCGGCATCAGCGTGGTGCAGGCGATCATCCAGCAACTTCATTGCGTCCGCGGTTTCTTCTGCTGGAGGACGCTCGTGGCGCGACTTCGGCGGCATCTCGCCCGCAATGATACGGTCGTGGACGTGTGCCCAAATGTCGACGCGTTCCGCCGCATCAAACTGCATTGGCAGAGCCTCTAGATTCAGGCCGCCCTTTTGCGTGGTCGAATCATGGCAGTCGAAACAATGCGTCTGTAGATAGACGCGAAGGGGAGCCTCCGCAGCGTTGAGCGCGGAGGTGGCGAGAAGAATGGTAAACGGGATGCGCACGGTTGGAAAGAATGGGTGGATTAGAGCTCACTTAGTGAGGAACAGCTCGCTTCGCACGATGGCTTCGATTAGCGAGCGGATGCCGTAGTTGTTTGGCTTCGTTTGCGCAAGGATGCGTGCGATTTCGCGCCGGTCGGAGTAGTGTGGCTCGGAACCAGTGGCGTACATGAGGAGCTGACGGACCATGTTTTCAGCGAGGGCTTCCGGGTTCCGCAGGACGAGGGTTTGGAAGTCGACGAAATTCTGAAACCGTTCGCCGGTTTGGAGCTGGCCTGACGGATCCACTGCTTGATTGAGCCGCACGCGTGGGTCCCAGCCGGTTGGGAAATGGAACTCCATCAGAGGAGATCCGGTGAAGAGCGAGCGGTAGCGATCGCGAAAGCCCCCGATCACGTCGAAACTTTCCAGTGCAAAGCCGGGCGGATCGATCTTCGCGTGGCAACCGGCGCAGCGTATGTCGGCACGGTGCTTCTCCAGTTTCTCCCGAATATTCGTCGCGCCGCGCGTGTCGGGATCGAGCGCGGGCACACCTGGTGGCGGCGGCGGGATGGCGTTGCCGAGGATACGCTCATTGATCCACGCGCCGCGCGTGACGGGTGAAGTGGTGGTGCCGTTCGCTGTAACTTTCAAGACAGCAGCCTGCGTGATGAATGCGCCGCGGGGGCTGTCGTGAGGCAAAGCGACTCTTCGGACGGCACAGCCTGTCACGCCAGGGATTCCATAGTGAATGGCAAGGCTTTGATTGAGCATTGCGAAGTCCGACTTCACGAGATTTGTGACACTAAGGTCGTGCGTGATCAACTCGCGGAGATAAGCACGCGTCTCATCCATCATGCTGTTCTTCAGGTGCTCGCGCGCCTCGGGATACATCCGCAGGTCAGGCTGCGTGGCGTCGATTTTTCGGAGGTCAAGCCATTGGTCAGTGAAGTCGGCGATGAAACGATTCGAGCGCGTGTCGGCGAGAAGGCGGTCGGTCTGCTGCTTGAGGTTTTCGGGAAAGCGGAGGCGGCCTTCGTTGGCGAGCGCGCGGAGTTCATCGTCAGGCACGCTGTTCCAGAGCCAAAGTGCGAGACGTTCGGCAATGGTGCGATCGCTCAGGCGGATGCGCTGCGCTTGGTTCTCCGCTGCGCAGGTGTCGCCGACGAAAAGAAAATCCGTGGAGCACAGCGCGGCTTTGCACGCTTCCTTCATGGCGTCTTCGAAGCACGCGTGGCGCTCCAGTTCGCGCAAGACGATTTGCACATAGCCCTGCACCTCCTCTGCCGTGGCGCGACGACGAAACGCGCGCGGCAAAAATTGCGCGAGCAGGCGCGTTGCGTCCTCCTGCGGATGTGCGGTGTATACACTCTCTAGCGGCGGTTCGCTCTCTTCCTTGGGAATCGAAGCGTTGGTTGGTCGAGCCATGCTCGAACGCGAGCGCTGCCGCACGGGCGCGCGTTTCGGCGGGATGATGTCGGTATTCTTATCCAGCGAGCGAATCGGCAAATCGCCGAAGATGGCTGTGTGACTGCGCGGCGGCCATTGCTCGAAGATGGGGCCTTCGGTCTCCACCCAATCGAGCGCAATGCCCGGACCAGAATAGGCGGTGCATGCGCCCTTCGCGTCGCCCGGGAAACGACCAGTGGTTTTTTCGTGGCCGTTCAGCGTGCCGATGTCGAAGACCAGTTCATCATTCACATCGAACCAGCCGGTGAATTCATGCACGCGGCTTTCGAGTGACGACACATCAAAAAGCCCGAGCCAGCGCGATGGCGAATGCACGAAGCGCGGTCCGTCGGAGGGCAGCCACGCGGTGAGCGCGAAGGATTCATTGCGATGCGGCGGCTCCACCTTGCCGCGATCCCACCAGAAGCCCCACGCAGACGTGCGGATGCGATACTCGCCCGCGTAGATGGGCGCATATTCCAGTGAAAAAATCATCGGGCGATGTGTCGCGCCGGTGAAGTATCCGCCAGCGTGCGGGTAATCACGGAGCACTTTGCCGAGCGTGGCGTAACGCGACTTCTTCAACTCCTGGTTCGCATTGAGATCGTCGTCTGGAGACGGCAGTGGCACCACGGGATCGTATTGCTTATCCTTCAAGGGCACGGCACTGCCATGCGCCATCCAAGTCATTGCATCTGGGATCGCGGCTCCGCCGAATCGCACCCGGCGCACGGGCGGTGGCGTGCTGCGCGTGGCGATGGCAGCCGTGAGCGCCACCTCGGCGGCGTCCATGAACTGGCTGAGATGCACGTTCGAGAGATTGAGCGCCTGGCCGATCTTGTTGTAGCCGTGGCGGCGCTCGTCTTCGGGCAGCAGCTCCTTGATGCGCAGGCCGCGCAGATGCAGCAGGTCGCGCAGCGCGTTCTCGAATTCCTGTGTGGTGAGACGGCGAAACAGCGCGCGTCCTGTCTTGGTGATGCGCGCGGCATCAGCATTGTAGAGATGATCGTCGAGGAGCTTCAGCGCATTCACGTTTTCCTCGGCTGAGGGACGTTCACGCCGCGACTTCGGCGGCATTTCACCAGCAGCGACCCGGTCGTGGACGCGCGCCCATGTTTCGAAGCGCTCGTGCGCCTCGAATTGGAGAGGTAACGCTTCGAGATCGAGCCCTCCTTTCTTTGTGCTCGAATCGTGACATTCGAAACAATGCGACTCCAAGTAGCCGCGCAGCTCAGCATCGGTTGCGTTGAGGGCGTTTGGAAGAGCGGTGGGAAGCGAGGCGAGGCAAAGAAAAAATGCGCTGCGTCTCACGCCAGTTCAAGCCCTGTGAGAGTTCCCGTGCCTGTGGAGAAAGTGTCGCGTTCCAGACCCATGTGCTGGAGCATTGAGACGTAGAGATTACACAAGGGTGTATTGTTCCTCAGATCGAACTGCATGTGTTGCCCGTGCTTGAAGCCCCCGCCAGCCAGCAGGACCGGCAGGTTCACGTTCGAATGATTGCTGCCGTTCGACATGTTAGAACCAAAGAAGACGGCGGTATCATCGAGCAGGCTGCGGCCGCCTTCATTTACCGCGGCAAGTCCTTCAAGGAAGCGGCCAAGATTTTTCAGGCCGGCTTCCTCGACTTTGGCGAGTTGTTCCAGCTTCTCCGGCTCGTTGCCGTGATGCGTGAGTGTGTGGGTGCGGTCGCTCACGCCCGGCAGCTTCACAAGGACCTCCAGAGGATTTAAATACAGAGTCACGATGCGCGTGCTGTCGCTTTGTAGGGCAAGCAGGGTCATGTCATACATGAGCCGTGCGCGGTCCACGTCCTGAGTGTTGTCTAAGATGTCCTGCGGTGCTGTCGCGGCGACCTGCGGTTTTTCCCGCTGTTGCCACACTCGCGCCTGCTCGAGGCGCTGCTCCAGGTCGCGTACCGAGGTGAGATACTGCTCGAGCCGAGCTCGATCCTCCGAACCGAGATTGCGCGAGAGCCGCTTCGCCTTCTCATTCACAAAGTCGAGAGTGCTCACCCGCTGTCCTATCTCTCGCATCCGTTGCTCGCTTTCCTCGACCGTGTCCGGTGTAAAAAGGCGACGGTACACCTTAGCCGGGCTCAACTCCGGCGGGATGAACACGCCATCGCGCGAGACCGAGAGCAGGCCGTCATGTTGGCCGTTCACTCCCAGTGCGAGGAAAGGAAACCGCGTCTGATGCCCAAGCGACTCGGCCGCGAGCTGATCGATCGAGATGCTGTTTTTGAAAACCGCGGATGATGGAAAGCGCGCGCCGGTTAAGAAGCTCTTCTCGACCACATGGCCGCCTGAGTTGTCGGGATGGGAGAGGCCGTTTATTACTGAGTAACGTCCGCGCACTGCCTCCAGATGAGTGAGGTAGCGCGACGGCGTGTAGCTCCGGCCAGTCTCCTTCGGCCAGAAGTTCTCCGGCAGCAGCCCGGTATTTGTCATGATACAAACCATCCGTTTAGGGGGGGTCTGCTGGGCGCGCGCCGAACGCGGTGCGAAAGCTTCTAAAAATGGGAGTCCAAGGATTGCGGTGCCGCTCTGCAGGAAGGCTCGGCGTGAAATGGAATGGGCCGATCTATTTCGGGAATCATTCGTGGGAGAAGTCTTCATATTAAAGCGAGGGTGCTAACGGGGTGTGAGGAGATCGACGGAGACGTCGTCCATAAATTGATGGGAGAACGTGGCGGTGCCTGTTTCCAGGTTTGGCTCCCTTTGATTGATTGCGAGATGCAGCACGAGAAACTGGGTCTTTGGTGTCACCGGGATCTCAACCACTAGATCCTGCCAACTGCGGTTGGCGATAAGGGGCATCATCCGGGAACCGGAGGCGCTGTTGTGTTGGCGCACCCAATTCAGGCTGGGGTGAGTCGGCAGAGCCTCTATATCGACATCGAGCGCAAAGCCTTCCACGCTGCCCGAGAATCGGGTGTTATCCGGAACCGGAGACTGTGCAAAACTTGCGGAAATGCGTGCGCTGGTGCGTTTGGGTCCTACTAACCCGCGCAAGTCAACGATTCGATAAACGTCTCCCCATTGGCTGCGTTGCGCCTGTTCGCCAGAGTATGTCGCGCTAAGAAACTGGAGCATCCGGGAACCGCTTCTAGGCTTTAAGCCATCGTGTTCTGAAACGGTCGAAGCTTCGTCTCCATACCAGCGCGTGGTTTCAGTCGGGAGACCTGGGCTTGTTTGCTCTCTTTTGGAATCAAAATTCTCCGTAAAGACAGTGGTGATGGAGCCTCGAGCCTCCGCTAACCATGGCAATGCTGACGCCCATGCGACGGAGGCACCAAGAAGTCCAGCCGTGACACCGATTGCAGCTGCAATCGCCGGTCCCCAGTTGTACCAGCGGGTTCGGGCGGGCGGATTGAATTCGCTGGGAGCCAGCAGAAGAGTGCGTGTTGCCTCACGGGTGCAGGCCTCCACTTCCATCGCGGCGTCGAGGTTGGCGTAATCAAGAAAAAGCATTCGGATCTGCGAATCCGTCTTGAGACGCTCCTGGAGAAATTTGGTTTCCTTCTCGTCGAGGATGCCCGCCTGATAACCTTGGATTAAGTCATCCCAGTCGGTTTTCATGATTAAGCTTCGACCTCCCTGAATTGTTGGCGGACGCATGCAAGCAAAAGGAACCGGATGCGCTGAAGTAATTTATAAAGTGACATCGGAGTTTGCAGACGTTGTTTTGCAAGATCGTCCATGCGGGTCCCTTTTGTATAGGCTGCGAGCACCATTTCGCGTTGGTGTGCTGGGAGTTTCTCGAGGCAATGTGAGAGGGCCTCGCGATGGGAAAGATGCCGCGATTCCATGCCGATTGCCTCGTCGGCGAGGCGTTCTACGAGGTCGTCATCGAAGATGTGGCGATCGCGGCGTCGGTCTCGTAGCAATGCGAGTGCCTTCATGCGGGCCACACCGAAGGCCCAGTTTTTAAAATCCTTGGACTGGTCAAATTCACTGAACCTGTCCCACAAGAAGAGAGTCGTTTCTTGGAGGACTTCGGAAATGTCCTCCCGACTCTGGAGCATAGTGCGGATGAATGTGCGCAGTGAACCTTCACTTTCCGCGTAATAACGGAGGAACTCTGAGTGTCTGGTGGGGGCGTCTTCCGGCATAATCCTCTGCAGCGTATTTCCGAAAGACCTCACCATTTGCCTAAAAATTTCAGCCAAATGGCTTTTTTGTTTCGGGGTTTTTGGGAAATCCAATGGTGGGGTCTCTGTAAGGAATTGATAGAATTCGCTTTTCGCCTCCATTTTCGCAACTCGCGCGCTTGATATTCGCTATTGCGACGGGCTGCGCTAAATTCGGCCAAGCAAACTTCTGCCGCCTTCCAAACAATTGTCAAAATTCTCGTCTTTCACCTTTGAGGATTTCCGGCGGTGCAACTTAAGCAGCGGTACAAGTAAAGCTATCAAGGGGAATTTATCGGGCCCAAGCACTGGTAATGTGAATGATAAGCCGTACCTGTCGCCCTGTTTTTGCATCAATCTCGCGCCGCATCGGATCACCTCTCAGGCTGTAATAGTTATCAAAGCAATGCGCGCCAAAAAATATGCGATTGACAGACACGATACGTGAAGGCGGAATCCGCCGCCTCTATGATCAGATTGTCACTCCGCGGGAAGTTTAACCTGCTTATCGCCTGCTTTATTTGTGGTTTCGTTGCTTTCGGATCCTACTGCTTGCTCACTCTTCAGGACGTTAAGGTAAACGGTCCACGCTATAAGGTGATCGCACTAGGGAAGGATCTTCAGGCAGATGTGCTTCCCCCGCCCGAGTACATTTTGGAGGCGTATGCCTTGGCCATGGAAATCCTAGATGTACAGAAGCCAGAGCATCGCGACCGAATTATTGCGAAGGGGGAGCAGTTGAAAAATGATTTTGAGACACGTTTGGCTTTTTGGGAGAAGAACATGCCAGATCCGGAGATGCTGACTTTGTTGCTTGAGGAGGCTGCACCGCCGGCTCGTGAGTTTTTTGCCGTGCGCGATACTAAGTTTCTTCCAACCCTCCAGTTGGGTGATATTGCGAAGGCGTCGGCTTTGCTCAACAATGAGCTCCGGCCCCTTTACGAGCGCCACCTTTCAGCGATTCTCAATCTTGTAGACAAAGCGAATGCCTTTACTACTGCTCGGGAGGGCGATGCAAGCCGTGTGGTTGGAAAAGCAAACATGGTGATGCCGGGGCTTTTAATTTTTCTCGTGGTGGGTGTTGTGTGGCTCTCGCGTTCTGTTTCCAATGGGATCATCAATACAATGAAGAGAACAGCTGCCGTTCTCGATGGGGTGGCAGGTGGTGACTTCAGACAGGAACTTTTGCATGACGTCGACGATGAGATTGGCCAGATGGCGTCTTCTGTTAACCGGATGGTGGGTTCGATTCGGAGTGTACTGCTGCAGGATGTCGTTGATTGGGAAAAAGTCGCTGAAAACCAGAAAAAAGCCCTCCGCGATAAGGAGGAAGCTATTGAATTGCAGGAGAAAGTTCGCGCCATACTTTCTTCGGTAAACTTGGCTGCGGAGGGTGACCTTACTCAGGATGTCTCGGTGTCTGGTACTGATGCCATCGGACAGGTAGGCGATGGACTCAGTCAATTACTTGCATCCTTCCGGAAAAGCATCGCGGCTTTTTCGAAGATTATTACTCGCCTCGCAGCCTCCTCTCAGCAGATGTCTTCCCTGAGCACTGAGATGAGTGCGACAGCTTGCGAAACTGCTGCGCAGTCAAACTCGGTTTCTGCTGCAGCTGAGCAGGTCTCAAGAAATTTACAAACAGTTGCGGCGGCATCCGAGGAGATGTCTGCATCAGTTAACGAGATAGCTAAAAACGCGATTGAGTCCGCTCGCGTAGCGAACAATGCAGTCGATATTGCAAACGCAACGCAACTCACAATTTCAACCCTTGGCGAATCCAGTGCCGAGATTGGAAACGTGATTAGTTTGATAACTTCGATTGCGCAGCAAACAAACTTGTTAGCTTTGAATGCTACCATCGAGGCCGCGCGTGCTGGTGAATCAGGAAAGGGGTTTGCGGTCGTTGCAAACGAAGTCAAAACCCTGGCAAAAGCTACCGCCACGGCTGCAAGTGAGATTTCACACAAGGTGCAAGCGATTCAAGGCAGTACCGCCGAAGCAGTGGCCGCGATTTCAAAGATCAGCGAGGTTATCATAAATATCGATAAAATATCCAATGTGATCGCGACTTCAGTGGAGGAGCAGACGGCAACCACAAACGACATCAGCCGAAATGTCACTGAAGCCGCCGCCGGAAGTGGAGAAATCGCCAGAAACATCGAAGGAGTCGCTGAAGCTGCTTCATCCACGTCGCAAGGGGCTGCGGAAAGTCAGCGGGCAGCGGTTGAACTGGAGGACATGTCCAGGGAATTGAGAGATTTAGTTAAAAACTTTCGCTATGAAATCGCTGATGTAGAAGTGCGCGGATCAGTGTAATTAGCTGAGGGCAGCTGCGGCTTGCGGCTTGTCGCTTGTTTGATTAGGTCGGGCCCAGACGAATGGGATTTAGCAGGGCTGGATAGCTGCCTCAAACATGAGAGGTGGGGAACAGGCGTGTCAGGGTGAGAAAAGCACGCGAGCTGGCTCCCCTAGGCTTCCTTGTCGGAAGGAGGCCAGTCATTGCTCTAGTTTCAATTCTTTACTGGCTCCTTCGCCAGGGCTTCGAGGTAGTCGAGAAGGCTGGCGAAATCCTGGAGGGTCAAGGTGCCTGCTAGGCCGGGGGGCATGAGGGAGATGGTCTCGCTCTTTTCCCGCTTGGCTACGTTGGCGGTTGGTATGGTGATTTCCTGGGAGGCAATGTTTCGCAGTACGACTTTGTCGGAGGCTTCGAGGGTGACGAAGCCCATTTGGGTGCTGCCATTCTTGAGCGTGATGGTATTGGTCGCAAAGCCCTGGGCGATCGTTTTGCTGGGCTCAAGGATCGCCTCGGCTAGGGCGGGGCGCTGGTAAGTGTTGGCGATGTTACCGAGGTAAGGGCCTTTGAGTGGATCAGTGACCTTCACGGTGTGGCAGGCGACGCAGCCCTGTTGGGTGAAGAGTTGCTCGCCGCGTTTGGCGTCGCCTTTGAGTTTCAAGACGGCGGCGATGACGTCCGGCGTTTTCATCGTGGCGATGGTTGGTGCGGTGGCCGCGGCGGTGACTTTGGAGGGGTCGACTTTGATCGCAAAAAATGTGTCTTTGGCCGACTTAACGACAGCGAGATCTGGGCTGTTGAGAAACGGAAGCAATTGCGAGGCGAATGTGCTGTCGCCACTAAGTCGCATGGCCTCCATGATTTGCAGGGCGCGCTTTGAGTCCTTGAACCCGAGGTCGATTGCCTTTTTGGCCGCATCGCGGGGTTCGGGTGAGCCAAACTTGTGAGCTGCAATCTTCAGAAGGGCTACGTCGGAATAGACGGCGGCTTTGCCCTGCATCTCAGCGGCGATTTTTTCAAAGACAGCGTGCTGGTTATCGAGCTTCGTCGAGTAGATGAAAGTTTGTCGAGCCCGTTCAATCTCGATGCGGCCCTGGGAGCTGCGCTTCAGCCAATCCTGCTGCAAATCACCCAGCATGGTCACGCTGGTACGGAGCGCTAATGCATCGTCGATGTTGTTGAGTGCCATGATCGCTTGGGCGCGGTCGATATCTTTGGCCTTGGCATCAGTGGCCAACGTGATGAGCAAGGGCAGAGCATCCGCAGGGGCGCTTTCACTTTGTTGTGCGAATTGCTTTGCAAGGGTGGGCACCAGCGAGGCATCTGCTTTGGCAAGGCCCACTAGTTTGGCTGTGGCGTCGCCCGGTTTGATGCGATGACGGGCAAACTCGGCGCTGAGGAACTTTGATTCGTCTACATTGGCGGAGTTGAGCGCGGCGAGCAGGGCATCGTTGATGCGCTTGGTTTCGCTCCAATCCGTGAGCGAAAAATAGGGTCCACGGGAGTCGGGACGGGTGCCCCAACTGCCACCCTTCCAGTCCGGGTTTTCCATTGCGGACACCCTGCACAGCGCGGTGAGCAAGGGCTTGCGCTGGGCGGCGTCGGTGGTTTTGGCAAGACGTGCGAGCAGGCCATCGACAACGCTGGCGCTGTGCAGGACGCTGAGCACGTGGAAGGCTCCGGCTCGCAGCGAGGGTGACGCTGCGGCGTCGTCGAGCACGCTGAAGCTGACCTTGCCGTCATCGAGCTTGCGCAGGGCCTGCATCGCGGTGTGGGCGACGATGGGGTCGGAGTCTGCAAGCAAGGGCGCGATGGACGATGCGTGCTCGGATCTGTTGATTTTTGCGAGGGAAACGATGGCCTCACGGCGTGTGCGGGCGTCAGCGGACTTGAGCGCGGCGAGACTGGGGGCAGGGGAGACCTTGGCAAGGTGGCCCTCGTGGTCGGTGAGTGCGCGAATTGCCCAAGCGGCGACGGTTTTATCGGTTGCGAGCATCGAGATGAACTCGTTGGCTGCGGCACCTTTGATTTGTTTGATTGCGAACAACGCCGCGATGCGGGTGGAGAGTGGCTTGCCCTTGTCGGCAGCCAGTGCTTCGAGTGAGTCCGCCGAGCCCCTCGCAATCAGCGTACGCTGGGCCGCCAGGCGAAGGCGATGGCTTGGGCTTTGCAGCAGCTTCACCAAGTCAGCGTCAGTTGCCTTTCCGAAATCAGGCACGGCGGCAGCGTGCTGTCCATCCGGCACCAGGCACACCAGATAGCCGACCTCTGGGCCTACGTAGGAGAAGTTTGCGCCCTTCCAACTGGCAACGTAAATGTGTCCTCGGGAATCGACATCGAGGTCATTGACCCGCGAGGCTCCGAAGAACTCGCGCTGGTCGGTGCTGAAGGTCGCCCCCTTTGGCGTCAAACCGTGGCGATAGATCAAATTGCGGCCCCAGTCGCAGGTGAAGGGCGCGTTGTTCCATTCTGTGGGCATCCCTGGCTCGTCAATCCAGGCCGAGCCCATCCCGCTTCCGCCGCCATAGATGTCGAGCGGGGCGATGGTTTCATCGACGAAGTTTTTGAAGAGTGTGGGATAACCGTGCTCGCCCAGCGCCGTGGAGTGGTGGAAGCGCACGTCCCAGCCGTCGCCATCGTTAGTGTTGTCGCGTGCAAAGACGTCGAGCAGCGGACTGACTGCGGCTTCGAGAATGTTGCGTGTGCCGCGCGAGTAGAGCTCGAGGCCCGTGCCGTCGGTCCGTACACGCACGACTCCACCGCCGCGAAGCGTGAGCTTGCGGCCATCGGTGCCCTCGGCATTGAGCATGCCGAAGTCGCCAATGGCGCAGTAGAGCCAGCCATCAATGCCTAGCTCGATGCCATTCGAGGCATGGTCGATGCTGCGGTCATTGATGCCAAAACCGATGCCCTTCACGAGCGTGCGTTGCTCATCGGAAATACCGTCGCCATCTTTATCAATGAACACGCTGAGGTCGGCTGGATGCAGGACGTAGAGCTTGTTGCCATCAACGGCGACCCCGCGCGGTGAGTCGACTGAGGCGAAGACTTTGACTTCATCGGCACGGCCATCGCCATCAAGGTCACGAAGGCGCAGGATACGGCCACGGTCCTTGTCACGCCCCCCACTGCCATTGCCATCGCAACCGACAAAGAGCGTGCCATCCGGCGTGGCGCTGACAAAGATGGGATAACTGACTGCAGGCGGACGCGCAAAAATGCTGGCGCTGAATCCTTGGGGTAACCTGATATCCTTGAGCCATTCGGCGTCGGGATGATTGTCTGGAATGAGTGGTGACCGCAGAGCATTCGCGCTCACGGCCTCTGGCGTACCGAGCACTTCAAACTCGCGGATGCTGCCCCAGCCTTGCTCCCGATCTTTTAGCCCAAGGAAGGTGATGCGCACATAGCGACCATCCGCTTGAAAATCGGCGGCGTGAGGACCCGCTTTTGCAAGCTCCGAAGCATCGGCGCCAAGATGCCACGCTTGGGTGTCATCGGAGACTTCAACCTTGTGACAATACACATGCT
Source organism: Akkermansia muciniphila (assembly GCA_945906945.1). Classification (GTDB taxonomy): domain Bacteria; phylum Verrucomicrobiota; class Verrucomicrobiia; order Chthoniobacterales; family Chthoniobacteraceae; genus Chth-196. The sequence continues at coordinate 4,003 of CAMDSZ010000011.1, read as the reverse complement.
CATCGCTTTCCCATGACACGCGATAACCCGTAATGGGTTGTTTTTTACCGAGGTCAATGGTGAGCCACTCGCCTTTCTGCCCTTTGGCTGGGCACCAGCGCGAACTTTTGCCATCAACGGCTTTATCGGCGGTGTTGCCTTTGTCCTTCTCTTCACTTGAAGCGCTGGCTTTGGCATTCAGTGCGAGGTTGCTGCGTTTGGTTTCTAGCGGGCCAGCTTGCACCGTGGGGACGGATTCTGGAGCCTTGCAATCAAGGGGCACATAGCCGTGCTCAGGCTTGGCTGGCCGTGCGGTGCCTGTGCCAAGTGAGGCGAAGAAGTAGCGACCATGAACGCTTGCAATTGGCAGACGGGCATCGCTGCCATCGGGAAGTGTTGCTGCAAGCGCATAGCTAGGCTGCGTCATCCACTCGGCCTTATTGTCAGCCGCTAGTTGTTTCCAAGACTCCACATCAGCTGTAGAAGGCGGGACAAGGGAAACAGTGGCCGCATCACCCGATACAAAACGCTGGAACTCGGCATCCTTAGGCCAGACTCGCGTGATTCCTGGTTTGTATTCCTGAGCCCAGGCGAGCTTTTGAGCATCGTGGCCTTTGAGCAGATTTGATGCGGAGTTCCGGAACGAATCAGCGCCAGCATTTACCGCATCCGATGGAACTGTGGGTGTTGGCGTTTTGATGCCGCCTGCAGGGAGTTCCCTGAGCCAAAGGTCCTTGAACTGCACCTTCATTGCGCCGCCGACATGAATTTGCAGTGCGATGATGCCGCTCAAGCGACGATAGCGCTCGTCATGATCCGTGAGTTCCATCACCGTCTGACCATTCATGCTGAAGGTGATGTGATTGCCAACGGCTACGATGCCGCAATCGCTCCATTCCGTTTCGGGTTTGCGCAGTGTATTCAGGTTTGCTGTTCCCATGATGGTCGCCACGCGCCAACGTTCCCCATCCGGCTGAATAACAACACGGTCGCCCTTCGCCACGCCTAGCGTGCGCTGGCTGCGTTCCTCATAGAACAAGCCATCGAGTTCACCACCAGGACTCAGGTCGTACTGATAACCGCCGACACTCCAAGGATGTACGGCAGGTAGCACCACACTGCGGATTTGGATGCCGGAGTTACGCATTCCTTTGCTCTGATCCCATTTCGGCCAGCGGACTTTCAGGCGCAGCTCGAAGTTTTCCTTCTCCCCGCCTTGCCAAACGAGGAAAGAGTTTGTCTTGAGGGGATTCTCTGGCACCACGGTGCCTGTGATCGCCCCTTCTTCGACGGTCCAGCGCCCCGGCTCGCCGTTCCAGTCCGTGAGGTCTTTGCCATTGAAAATGGCCTTGAAATCCGGAGGGGGATCATCGGCAAAAAGCGATGTAAGAAGGAAAATGTAAGGAAGAAAAGACGATAACTTCATGGGGTGGGGAACGCGTTGCAGAGATCAGGGATATTGTGAGAGCCACGGCGTGCAAGCGTGGATTACCTGAGTAGAGCATTTGCGAGATGTGCAGGATCTGCTCCGGTGGATTTGCGCAGCGACGGGGACATGCACTTTTGCCTTTTGCTCGCTGGCTCATTGAGGAATGTGTCCTGTTAGGGCGTCCTTCACAGTCCCTAAAAACAAACGCTATGATTGCAACACATTATAAGTTTGAAACGCCGAATTGTTTTGCCGTTCTCATTGCATCATACGTTGCATGCTTGTAAAGATCGCCGAGGGTTGGATAGTTGAAGCAGACTTGGTGAAATAAATCAGCCGTGGCGTTCATGGTCATGGCTAGCAATCCAAGATGAACGACTTCAGTGGCCTGTTCACCCATGACGTGCACCCCTAGAAGTCGCATATCCTCCTGATGGTAAAGTAGCTTTAAGAATCCCTGATGATCGCCGATAATGTTGCCTCGGGGGATGTCCTCGTACCGGCAACGTCCAACGATATACGGTATCTTCTTTTCCATCAGCGACTGCTCTGTCTCCCCGACGAAACTTGACTCTGGAATCGTATAGATTCCGGTCGGCAACAGCCTAGAAAGTCCGCTAGCCAAAGGTTCATTGAAGGCATGGTGAACGGCTACGCGCGCCTGTTCGATCCCGGTCGCAGCAAGGGCTGGCGCACCGATGACATCACCCGCGGCATAGATGTGTGGCACCTCGGTCGATTGGTAGCTCGGTCCTACTTGGATAAGTCCACGATGCCCTAAAGTGATACCTGCTGCAGAAACGTTGAGATTCTCAGTGTTGCTACTTCGGCCCGCGCAAACCAAGACTCCATCGCACTCGATGGTTGCTCCCGTTGAAAGCTGGATGACTACTTTTTCACCGATCGATAAGTCGCACTCCAAGACTTTCGCCTTCCAGTGAAACTGAATTCCGTTTTCGATCATGGCTGCCGCGAGCCCTTGGGAGATTTCTCGATCAAGGAATGGAAGTAAGGTGTCACGACCATCGACCAAATGGACCTCCGTACCCAGAGCCGCAAAGGTACCTGCGTACTCGCAACCGATAACGCCAGCCCCAATAACTACTAGCTTCTTCGGCAACGACTTCAGTTCGAGAATCTCGTTGGAATCGTGAATTCGATCATCTTCAAAATGAAATTCGGGGGGACGAAGTGGTGAAGATCCTGTGGCAATGAGTATATTCTCGCCCCGATAAAGTGCCTCGACGCCACTTGGATCAAAGACGCGGATCAAATGCGAATCAACAAAACTTGCGCTACCCTGGATGACGGTCACCCGACGGAGACTCAGGTCTCCCTCAGATCGCTGTCTCTCTTGAGATTTAACTCGCCTTTCATGACACATAAAGTCGGCGATAGTGGCTTCGCGTCTCAGCGACAGATCGATACCAAATAATTTTCGCGATCGACCACCAGATAGCACTAGCGCCGTTTCTCGTAGCGTCTTGCTCGGAATCGTACCCGTGTTGATCCCCGCTCCACCGACCACAGCCTCTTTCTCTACAAGAAGGACCTGCTTTCCGAGATTCCCCGCGGCGAGCGCGCCGTTGATTCCCGCTGGGCCACCTCCAATAACAATGAGATCAAAACAAGAAGAGGGTAGGTTATGTAATGAAGTGCTTGGCATATACTCCGATTCAAAAACGAGTTGGGCCGATCCATTGAAATCGACGGCGTGCGAAAGATCCTATTCTATTGCTGATTCAATCGGAATGACAGCGACCAAACCGTTCGCTTTTGCAATTCGTAGGTGCAGCAACGGGGATAGGCACTTTTCCTCGCTTCCTCCATATAACGAGAGCCTACCGCCCAGGATCCGCTCCAGTGCTGTTCGTCCTTTTTGAGTCAAAGAACACGGGCCTAAATTCCACCGCTGCTTTCAGAGTCAATCGGCGTGACGCCAGCACCGATCTCGGCCAAGCACCTTGACGGTATACTTGTTATATAAGAAATACCATTCCAGATATTTATGGATTAATAAAATGAGTTTCCCTCCCTCGTATATGGGTCAAGACATCCCAATGGATTTGTGCTTTCCTGCACAAACTAGCCAGCGCATCGGCTCCGGGCAACCTTCAGCAAATTAGCGCAATCCACGCAGATCACCGGGCTGACCTTAGCCGCGTTGTTTACTTCTAGGGTGTGGAATCAGGGCAGGCCGTTAAGGATAAAGTCGACCTCATTCTTGAAACGAGTTTGCCAGTGAGGGAACTGTCGGTCTTCCTGCTTACACTTATACAAGGTCCGCATTTAGCCCTAGTTCCGCAGTTTGGTTTGTAGGTTGAAAAAATTTACAGAGAGACGCCGGTGAACCTTCGACGCGCCACAGAGTAAAAATCGGCTGGGGTGCTTGTAGTGGAGAAGACCCCCTTGTTGGGGAAATCAACAGCGCGGAACATGGCGGCATGTTTCTGCGCAAGAACCGCAAAAAGTGCAACGGCGAGGTCTATGAATACTGGATCTTGTGCGAGACCATACGCACCGAGCTTGGCCCTCGCCAACGCGTGGTCGCCACGCTGGGCAAGCTCTCAGAGGAAGACCTTGCCGCAGGATGGG
>CAMDSZ010000010.1 GCA_945906945.1 Akkermansia muciniphila | reverse complement strand
TAGATTTCGGTCGTCGTAGAGATGGTCGAACGCGGGTTCCCCGAAGAATGCCTCTGCTCAATCGCGATGGCCGGGGACAGACCCTCGATGAAATCCACGTCAGGTTTCTGAAGTTGATCCAAAAACTGCCTCGCGTATGCGGAGAGACTTTCCACGTACCGCCTCTGGCCCTCTGCATAGAGCGTGTCGAACGCGAGGGAACTCTTGCCGGACCCACTCAGCCCCGTGACAACCACCAGCTTCTCGCGTGGAATTTCCAACGAAAGGTTTTTGAGGTTATGCTGTCGCGCCCCTAAGATCCGTATACTGTCTCTCGCCATGATCGCAGCTAGAACACTAGATCCGATCAGCCAAGCACTGAAAGCACCGGTCCTCCAGCATCAAATCATGTTCCACGTCAAATCCGGCACACCCCAAAGCCTCAGCTCCTATGAAAACTGAGGGAGCACCCGCATCAACAGCCGATCTGAAAGCCTTGGCAGATCAATTCCGCGATACAAAACACAACATCAACAACGTTTTCGCCGTTATCCTCGCCCTGGCCGAACTCTCGGAGCGAAACCCCGCCAACTACGAGCGACTGGCCAAGGCCGTGCTGGAGCGCTGCCCGGCGGTTGTGCAAGACCTGCACAACTTCCACGAAGCCCTCAGTTCGCTAATCGAAAACCGCACGCAATCCTAGCCTCGATCGACTTCCACCTCGGCCTCTCAAAGCCAGCTTAAGGCGATCGCTGTAATGCTGTTCTCACAACCGACTTCTTCGGGCACGAACCCCATGGAAACAGAATCCCCCTCCCTGGACATGCGCTCCATGCGTATCGACATCCTCTCGCTCTTCCCCAAAATCGCCGAGGGCGCCCTTTCAGAAAGCATACTCGGACGTGCTCAGAGCCGCGGACTCGCGTCCATCCATTCCCACAATTTGAGGAACTGGGCCCATGACAAACATCGCGTGACCGACGACGCGCCCTACGGGGGCGGCCAGGGAATGGTGCTCAAGTGCGAACCGATCGTTGAGGCGATCGAATCGCTCAAAACCGCCCAGTCGCGGGTGATCCACCTTTCCCCTGCGGGCGGGGTGTTCACGCACGCCACCGCACAACGGCTCGCACGCGACACCTCCCATCTCATCCTTCTGTGCGGGCATTACGAAGGCATCGACCAGCGGGCGATTGACCTTCTCGTTGACGAGGAAATCTCCATCGGCGACTACGTCCTCACCAACGGCGCTCTAGCCGCATGCGTGATTGTGGATGCGGTCGTCAGGCTTCTTCCGGGAGTGCTGGGCGACGAGGCGTCCGCTTCTGACGATTCATTCGCAACCGGGATTCTCGAGTTCCCCCAGTATACCCGGCCGGTGGAGTTCCGCGGAAAGCGGGTTCCGGAAATTCTGCTTTCAGGCAACCACGCCCGCATCTCCGAGTGGCGCAGGGAACAGGCGCTTCAAAAAACCCGCCGGCTCCGCCCCGACCTTCTCCCCCCCGAGCAGTAGGGCCGCACTCCTGTCTTGGAAAGCGACTTACACAAAAGCACCAAACCCAGCAAAGCCATCGCCCTAGGTTTTTTCAGAAAATCCGCCGGCCGCCTTCCTCTTTTTACTGGATGCACGGGGGCACTTCGCTAGAACCTCCGCCCCCTCCGTATTCGTTATGAGCCAAACTCCCGTACTCCGCATCGGCCTGCCTTCAGGATCCCTGCAGGAACCCACTTTCGCCCTCTTCGCAAAAGCCGGATTCGTCATCTCCGGCGCAGGCCGCTCCTACAAGCCCAACGTGGACGACCCCGAACTGGTCATCCGCCTCCTTCGGGCGCAGGAGATAAGCCGGTACGTGGAACACGGTTTTTTGGACTGCGGACTGACGGGACGCGACTGGATCTACAACAACGGCTCAGACGTGGAAATGTTGTGCGAGATGACTTTTTCGAAAGCCAGCGACCAGCCCACCCGCTGGGTAATCGCCGTGCCAGAAGATTCTCCAATCCAAAAGGTTGAAGACCTCAACGGTAAGGTAATTGCCACCGAGGCCGTGGAACTCACCCGCCGCTTTCTCGCCGAACGCGGAGTGGAAGCGACCATTGAGTTTTCCTGGGGCGCCACCGAGGTGAAGGTTCCCGACCTGGTGGACGCGATTGTGGACGTCACCGAGACGGGCTCTTCATTGCGGGCGAACAAATTGCGCATTCTTGAAACCATCCTTCAGTCCTCGCCTCAATTCATCGCAAACCGCGCGGCCTACCAGGACGCCTGGAAGCGGGCGAAAATCCAGAAGCTGGTGATGCTTCTCCAAGGTGCCTACGCGGCCCGGGACAAGGTGGGCCTCAAGATGAACCTCCCGGAAGGGAACCTCAAGCAGCTGCTCTCCTCGCTGCCCGCCTTGCGCAAACCGACGGTATCGCACCTCGCGCAGGACGGATGGATCGCGGTGGAGACGGTAATCTCGGAGAAAATCGTGCGCGAGATCATCCCTCAGCTTAAGGAGTTGGGCGCGGAAGGGATCATCGAATACCCACTGAACAAACTGGTTTACTGAGCCCCCGTCAGCCTTTTTCAGTAGGAGGGGAGCGCAGGTGGATTGAAAATTAAACTCAAATTGAAGTTGCGGCAGACAAAATTTCCTGTTTCCCTCACCGCCCCCTTGAACGCTAGCTAACTGAAACCACATGGGATCACTTAAAAAGAGACGTAAAACAAAAATCGCGAAGCATAAACGCAAGAAGCGGATGAAAGAAAACCGCCACAAGAAGCGTTTGCGCTACAAGAGCTAGCCTTCTGACTTGCTTATGGACCGTTCGCTATCGCTAACAGTCCTGACTGGGTTTTACCGAGCCAAATTGCTTTTATCGGGGATCTTCTCGATAACAGCGTTGGTTTCTCCCATAGCATTAGCGGAGAAGCCCGCATCGGTCCTCCGAGAAGGACCAGACCCTTTAATAACCGCGCCAGATTCCCAGAATCCGGCGCGGTTTATTTTTGCGGACCCGTTTCCCTCGCCCGCGGTGCCGCCGGCGAAAGACCTCCTCATCCAGCCCAAAAGCGAGATCCAGTCGGAGGCGCTGGCATTCTACACCCTTGCGGCAATTAGCGAAGAACAGGGGGAGGCGGAGACAGCTTTTGCGCTTTACCAGAAAGCCCTGTCGCTTGACCCAAGCAACGCGGTGCTGGCTGTACGACTCTCCGCCGACCTCATCGCAAAAGACCAGGCAACCGAGGCCCTCCGCCTGCTCAAGGACGCCAATGCCGCATCCCCAAAACACATCGGAACTCTCGTCCAGATTGCCCGCACCTACCTGAGCGTGCTCCGGCGCCCGGACAGCGCGCTCACCTACGCGGAGAAAGCCTACAAACTCGCTCCGGACGACCTCACCGTATTGTCCGCGTACCTTGAAACATGTTCCGCCGCTTCACTCAGCCAGCGCATCGAGGATGCCCTCAGAAAAAGCCTGCAATCCAGCCGGCGGGACGCTGATTTTTGGATTCAAGCCGGCACGCTCTATCGAAACGCGCTCATCAACCGCGGCACCATCGCCAAAGCTTTTCTGGCGCGCATCAACGAATTCTTCAAAAACGCGCTGAATCTTGCCCCTATCGAGCCCTCGATTCTGGAAGCAGCCTCAGACCACTACACGCTCACCAAACAATTCCCAGAGGCCGTAAGCTTTTATCAGCGGGCCTTGGTGGAATACCGCCAGAGAAAGGGCTCACTCTCGGCAGGCATTTGCCTGAAACTTGCGAGAGTACTCCTGGTGAGCGAACAGCTCCCCGAAGCGATGGGAGTGCTCGAAGAACTCGTCGCTGAACAGCCTGCGGTCGCTCCAGCGCGTGAAATGCTAGGCGAACTCTACCTGCAACAGGGCAAAGCAACCGCAGCGCTCGGCCATTTTAAGATCGCCCTCGATGCAGAACCCGACCGGGTCGAAGACCATATCCGGGTAACCCAGCTACAACTCCGTCTGAAGCGCGCTTCGGATGCAGCGGCCACCGCCCAGCATGCTCGGACGCTTTTCCCCGAAATCCCACAGCTAACAATGCTAACGGCCGTGGCTCTGGCGGAGGCAAAGCAACATCAAGAGGCGCTCAAGTGCTTTGCTCTGGCTGAACGCCAGTTTCTGAACTCACAAAACGCCTCCCTAGACGCTGGGTTTTACTTCACCTACGGGGCCGCCGCCGAGCGGGCGGGCCTGCCGGAACAAGCATCAAGGCTCCTGCTACGAAGCATAGAACTCGACCCCGAAAATTCAGCCGAGGCCCTGAATTACCTTGGATACATGTGGGTGGACAGAAACCAGAACCTAGAAGAGGCGGGAGCCTACATCAGGAAAGCGCTGGCCCTACGGCCCAACCATCCGGCCTATCTGGACAGCCTCGGCTGGTGGCACTTCAAAAAGGGACAGTACGAAGACGCACTGAGGGAAATCCGCAGAGCCTTGGATAAGATCAAGCGCGAAGATGCTTCAGAGGTGTATGATCACCTCGGAGACGTCCTTGAAAAGCTTGCCCAACCCGAAGAAGCCATCGCCGCATGGAAAGCCGCAGCGGAACTCGATCCAGCCATGCAGGAAGTCACAAAAAAAATCAAACACCTGCAAGACAACCAATAAGAATCCCTCTCCGCGCCTCCGGGGCACGATTAAAATCAAGCCCCGAAAAATTCAACGGTTGCGTCACCGTACGTTTCATGGCCTGCTTCCCGATCCGGCCTCCGTTGGCCGCTCCCCTTTCCTATGTCAAAAACCCTCGTCATCGCAGAAAAACCAAGCGTCGCCCAAGATCTAGCGCGAGTGCTCGGAAAGTGCGAGCGCAACGGTGACTTCTTCGAGAGCGACTCGCTCGTGATTTCATCCGCGGTCGGCCATCTGCTTGAGATAGCGCCACCCGAGGGATTCGAGCCCGCACGAGGCAAATGGAAGATTGAAAATCTCCCGACTCTCCCTCCCCATTTCGATCTAGTACCGATTGAGAAAAATGCCGGTCGCCTCGCCGTGCTCAAGCGTCTTCTGAAGCGCAAGGACGTGGACAATGTCGTCAACGCCTGCGACGCCGGCCGCGAAGGCGAGCTCATCTTCAGGAACGTGATGCGGGCATCGGGCGTGAAAAAGCCCGTCAAACGCCTGTGGCTGCAATCGATGACCCCCGAGTCGATCCGCACCGCCTTCGGCAAGCTCAGATCCGACGAGGAAATGCTCCCCCTGGCAGACGCCGCCATCAGCCGCTCCGAGGCCGACTGGCTGGTTGGGATCAACTCCACCCGCGCGCTCACAGCCTTCAACTCAACCGACGGCGGTTTTCACAAAACCACAGCGGGACGCGTTCAAACACCGACCCTCGCAATTCTTGCGGAGCGCGAGGAGAAAATCCGCTCGTTCACCTCGAAAACCTACTTTGAGGTCTTCGCAGACTTTCAAGTCTCGGCGGGCTCCTACCGCGGCCGCTGGCTCGACGAAGGTTTCCAGAAAAAGGGGGCCGACGAGGACTCCAAGCCCGAGAGAATCTGGGACAAGGCCAAAGCGGAAGCTATCCTTGCCAAATGCCTCGGGAAGCCGGGACAAATCCAAGAGGAGAAGAAGCCGACGACTCAGGCGCCCCCCCTACTCTACGACCTCACGACCCTTCAGCGCGAAGCCAACCAGCGCTTTGGCTTCCCCGCTCGGATGACATTGCAAATTGCCCAGGCGCTCTACGAAAAACATAAGGCTCTCACCTACCCCCGTACCGACTCCCGCTTCCTTCCCGAAGACCATCTGGCGACAGCGAAGTCTGTCCTCGATTCCATCCCGGATCCGGCCCTTGCGGCACATGCCCAGATGGCTCTTCAAAAAGGCTGGGTTCGCCCAAACAAACGAATTTTCAATAACGCAAAAGTCAGCGACCACTTTGCGATCGTTCCCACGGGAACCATCCCAAAAACGTTAGACGACAAAGAGCAGCGCATATTCGACCTCGTCTCCAAGCGGTTCGTTGCCGTTTTCTTCCCGTCCGCCCAGTTTGAAATCACCACCCGCATCACGCGGGTCGAGGGCGAGGCATTCAAGACGGATGGGAAAATCATCGTGGATCCCGGTTGGCTTGCGGTGTACGGCAAACAGGCTGAGGCGGATGAGGAATCCGAAAAATCCATCGTTGCGATTCGCGCAGGCGAGAGCGCCGACACTCGGCACATTGAAATCAAAGAGTGCCAGACAAAGCCACCAGCCCGTTTCAACGAAGGCACGCTGCTCTCTGCGATGGAAGGCGCCGGTAAACTCGTGGACGACGAGGAGCTGCGCGAGGCGATGAGTGAACGAGGCCTCGGAACCCCAGCAACGCGCGCCCAAGTCATCGAGGGTCTTTTAACCGAAGGCTATATCCTGCGCCAAGGTCGAGACTTGCTGGTCACCGCCAAGGGCATGTCCCTGATCACGCTGCTGAAAGATCTGCGCGCTGAATCTCTCACCAAGCCGGAGCTGACCGGTGAATGGGAATTCCGGCTGCGCCAAATGGAACGCGGACAACTTTCTCGCTCGGATTTCATGCAGCAGATCGGCGCCCTCACCAAGGATCTGGTGGAAAAGGTGCGCGGAGGCATGGGCAAGGAGGTTTCGGGACAGTTCCGCCCCCTGAGCTCGCGTTGTCCGAGATGCGGCCATGAGGGGCTCAACGAAAGCTTCCGCTGCTACGAGTGCTCGGGATGCAAACTCTCCGTTTGGAAAACCATGGCAGGACGAGAACTGGAGCGAGAGGAAGTGGAGACCCTTCTCACCTCGGGCAAGACCGCGAATCTTGAGGGATTCCGCTCCAAGCTAGGCCGACTCTTCAGTGCCTCAGTGCAATTGAACGAAGCGACGCTGTGGAAACAATCTTTCGACTTCGAGAGCAACAATCCCGACAACGCAGCCTCCCTCGACCTATCGAACGCCCCCCGGGTCGCGCTGTGCCCCATGTGCAAAAAAGCGCAAGTGGTCGAAACTGATTCGGCCTACTTGTGTGAGGGAGCAGTGACCAAGGCCTGCAAGTTTCGGATGGGAAAACTCATCCTCCAGCAACCGATCCCGCAGGAACAGGCGAAGAAACTTTGCGAGACCGGCAAAACCGATCTGCTGCGCCGATTTATATCCAAAAAAGGGCGCCCCTTTTCTGCTTTTCTAAAGCTGGACGGCGACAAGGTCGGTTTTGAGTTTGAACCCAGAGCACCGAAGGAGAAGGGTGCAAAGACCACAGGCAAACGGGTTGCAAAACCGAGAGCAACTGCCGCCAAGACGGAGACCATTGCGGAGTAACCTTTATTCCATGAGCACTCCGGGTAAGTTTCGTCTCAACGTCGCCGGCATCCTCATGGATGCACACGGCAGGGTCCTCATTTGCGAGCGCCTCGGAAACGCGGGGGCTTGGCAATTTCCCCAGGGAGGCGTGGACGATGGCGAGACCCTAGAGCAGGCGCTGTTTCGCGAGTTGCAGGAGGAGATCGGAGTGGACAAAACATCCTACCGAGTGAGCGCCCATAAAGGTCCCTACCGTTACGCTTACGATGGTGGGCCGATTCGCGGCTTTGACGGGAAGGACCAGTATTTTTTCCTCGCCACCTACTCGGGGCCAGAGGACGCAATCCGGCTCGACCTGCCCCACCCCGAGTTCCAAGCCTATCAGTGGATCAGCCCCTCAGAGTTTAAGGTTGCCTGGCTGCCGAATATGAAAAAGGCAATGTACAAGCAGGTCTTTGAAGACCTGCTGGACACAACCCTTGCATAGCCGCTGCAAGCCCACCCCGATGAAGACTCAACTTCCGGGTAGAAAAGCTCAAATCAGTCATTTTAACTAAATGGCATTGACTGCATTTCATGATTAAGGCAAACCCCCTGCCGTCATGCTTACTTTCGGTGCCCTATTTCTCGCAGTCTCCTCAATCCTCGGTGCAATCTGGTGGGCATCCAGAAACGAAAGCCCAGGCGCTTAACGAAAGCCCAGGCGAAGCCTCGGTCCAACTCCGCCAAGGCACTCACGTTCCAGATCAAAGCTTACTGGGACGCGCCTTTTCAACGAGGCAACGCAGTACCCTGTAGTGCGCTCAAGGAGCCAACCGCTCCACCCGCCAACCACCTCCCGTAGCAGTGCAACGCAACCTGTCGTGCAGACGGCTCCTGCGCCCCTGCCAGAATTCGATGCTGGAAGGTTTGACCACGAATCCGCCCCAATTCGGCGGACACGGAATCGGCTTTCCCCGAAAGCGCTGCTCCAACTCGGCAAAACACGCCTCCAACTCCGCTCGCCCTGAGAGCAATGAGCTCTGGCGCGAAGCCCACGCCCCCAGCTGACTCGCAATCGGGCGGGTTGCAAAATACGCCTCGCTCTCCTCCCGGGCGACCATTGAGGCGGTGCCGACCACGTTCACCTGCCGCTCCAACGCACCCCACCAGAACGTGAGGCCCACGCGGGAATCGCCCCGGATGTGCTGCGCCTTGCCTCCCTCGTAGTTGGTGAAAAACGAAAAACCCGCTGCATCGCACTTCTTAAGCAGCACGATCCTAGACCAGGGCTGCCCGTGCCCGTCCACGGTCGAGAGCGACATCGCATTCGGCTCCAAAATCCCCTGCGCCTGCGCCTCCGCAAGCCAAACCTGAAATTGACGGATCGGATCCGCATCCAGCTCAGACTCGAGTAGTCCGCGCTGAGAATAATCCTGCCGCAAGGCAGCTAAAGCTTCAGGAGTAAGTGCCATTCCTTTGTTCTAGCATACCTAAAGCGGCAAGTCAGCTCCTTGCCTTTGATGCCTTGCCGACTTCTCCGCGAAGCCGCGTCGTTATTCGTGCCGGAACACTTCCTCCATCCGTGCCCACCATTCCCCTTCCGCCCGGGTCGGGAGGGGCTCCTGCATGGGCTCCATCAAATCCCACCAGTGCCGCATTATCGGATCAGCCTTCATTCGGTCCATGTCCGCCGTAAAGTCCTCCCCCCAGTACTCAAAAAAACCAAAGAGCAAGCCATCGTGATGGAAGATCGAATAGTTCCGGATATGACAACTCGAGATCAACGCGAGCACCTCCGGCCACACCTGCGCATGGTAGCGCTTGTACTCCTCATAACACCCAGCACGCAGACGAAGCACGCCTCCATGGCGTTCCGGCGACATTCTCATTTGGCCGCCCCCTTGGTCGTGACCGCACGATCCAAATGCGTGTAGCCGCCATCCACGTAAATAATCTGACCCGTTGTGTGGCTGCTCCTAGGTGATGCGGCGAAGACCACCGCATCCGCAATCTCGCGCGCGGTGGTCATGCGCTGCCCCAGGGGAATCGTCTGCTCGATCGCCGCCAAAGCCCCCGAGGGATCCGGTCTTGAGGCGATCCATTTTTGATACATCGGTGTCATCACTTCGGCTGGAATCACGCAGTTTACGCGCACCCCATGCGGCGCGAAATCAATCGCCCACTCCCGCGTCAAGGCATTCATCGCACCCTTCGAGGCGACATACCCACTCGTGCCGCCTTGTCCCGTGCTCGCACACTTGCTGCCCACGTTCACCACGGAACCGCGACTGGCGATCAATGCATCCATGGCGGCCTGCACTAACACAAAACAATGGACGATATTTTTCTCAAGCGACTCCCGGAACGCTTCCACCCCGGAGCTGAGCCCGGCCCCGTCATTCACCCCCGCGTTATTCACCACACAATCAATCCGCCCGTATTTCTTAAAAATCACACCCACTACCTCCCTGACCGCATTCTCGTCAGTTAGCTCACACGCAAAAAACTCTGCTCTCCCGCCATCCTCCGCGACCCGCGCACACAACTCTTCTGCCTCAACTGGATTTCGCCCAAGAATGCATGCCACCGCGCCCTCTGCGGCAAAACTGATCGTGATCGCCTCCCCGATCCCTTTGGCGCCGCCGCTGATGACAACTACTTTGCTCGCGAGTTCAAGATTCATAATACATTCCACTGGAGTCTTAAAGACTGACCCCGATCCAAAACCAGAGCAAGACCGCACCTGCCACGCCCCCCGAAATCAAGTGCCATCCGACGGTCAACGATTGTTGCCTTCAGGCTGTGGTTTTGGATGGAGCCTCACCGTCGCCTCCAGATTTGAGGGGGTGAGCTCCAATTCGCCCTCCAGCGTCTTTCCATCAGACACATGCCTTACAATGTAGCGCCCATAAAAGCCCCTGAATCCAACCGCGCCTTCAGCGCCAACAGCAAGGTTCACGCACGTCCTCCACGTGTTTCCGAGCAACTCCTCAAGCATTTGCCCGCACGGACGCGCAGACCAATCCTTTCGCCAGGGCATGCATTCACCGTGATGAGCTTTGCCCTCCCAGAAACCCCACGACAGAAATCCGTCAAAAGCTGGATGACTGAAAACCGCAGTCATCATGTCGCGCGTGAAATCAGCGGCTAACTGGTCGTCCCCGTTGGTCCTCACGTCGAACTCCGTCACCAACTGCGCCGGCACCACTTCGGAGTAATAATCAGCGACCTTCAAAAACGCCTCTGGGGAAATCAAGTTCGCGAGATGATAGTGAGCCTGATGTCCGAGCTTATCCACTCTGAGTCCAGCCTGCCGGTAGTGCTTCAACAACTCCCAAGTCGCATGCGCTTGCCGCTCTTTAAGATCGCTCAGATTGTCCTCGTTGATAACTAGTGGAAGCGACGTGAGTGTTGCAATTTCCCGCATCAAATCCTCGCAGACAGCTCCAAACCCGTCGCTTTGGGTTAGCAGCTTTGCACTTGGCCAGGCAATGGGATGATTCGCTGCGTCCCATTCGCAGGCACGGTCGCCCAAATACTCAATCCGACCACGAATACTCGCGCGCAATTTTTCGCAATACTTTGCCATCCCCAACTCTCGGATTTGCTGCGGCATTGTGGAGTTGATTGCATTCTGAAACAGATAATGCCCCCTCAGTTGAATGTGATTGCTCTCGAGCCACTGAATAGCCGAGTCGAGAGCGGACATCTGGCGCTTTTCCCTCCGCTTTTCGTACATCTGTGGCTTGAGATCGTTTTCAAAAACCACCGCGCTAAAAAGCCTTTGAATCAATGCACGATAACGGTCGGCATCCTCACCTTGTGCGGTAAGTACGTCGGCTGACACTGCCGAACCAAAGCGAAAAAAGTGGCGTTCCAATTGAGCGCTGACGCTTCCACCCAAGACCGGTTGACCTCGCTCATCCAACAAATGCACGATCAAGTCGCCCTTTCGGATTTTCTCAATCCGATCCGCGGCAGCCGCCCGCCACGCACTATCCGCCTCGCGTCCGGGATAGCTCATCTTCTGAAAATTCAGACGCGACATTTCGTATCCGGCTGGATACCGGAAAACACGGACGCCATCGATTTCGACGTCTTGCGGCCTCGCCCCCATTCCGAGCATGATGACTGGGGGCTTAGCAGAATCCTCGCTGGACACGACGAAAGGCACCTCCGTCCAATCCGTACCGAAGTACACCGGAAACCGTTTCGCCAAAAACACCTTCGTATCGTCAGCGCGATTTAGCTTAACGCTTACCTCACCATAATCGGCTTGGACACGTACTTGCAAAATACAGAAAAGGCGCTAGTGGATTTGAATCTCCTGGTCTGGAAATTCAAGTCGGAGCCCGATGCGATCCTCTGGATTTAAAGGAGCGGAAACGGGCGCTTCAGACACTGAAATCTTCCAACCGCTATCGGTCGTCTCAATTTTGCCAGACGCTTTGTTTGCAAAAGCCTTTGCAACGCATCGCATTTCGTCACCCCCGTCGGGGATTAGGATATCCGCATGTACCGCCTGAAGACAGATAACGATCACAAGGAGACGGCAAAAACAGTGAATCAAGGGGCTGGAGATCATATGAGAGCCGAAGCGGCAGCCAAGTCGGCCCCGCTTAATCCCCAAACGTAGCAACCGCGTTTCCTTGGCAAAGCCCAAAGGCATCCTGGAGTCCCCACAAAGCGACGCAGCTACCGCCTCATCAAACACGAAATGCAGCGACATCTTTTTTTTCTCCACGCAAGCAAGCGCCTCTTGAAATTTGAAACTATCGCTGACGGGTCCGTGCCTCCTCAACAGGAGCAGAATGTGGGGCCTTTTCCGGGAGTGGTTTAGGACAAAGTTGAGAGCACCAGTTAATTATACTCGCATCCCTTGACCCAACCGCCCTACGGTAGGGCTCCGCTCCCCGGGACGCACAGATTCCATGTTCGTCGCATTCACCTTTCCACCTCGGAGGATCTACTGATGGCTATTCACGTGGCGCTGCACCACCGCACCGCATACTCGTACGATCGTCACGTCCAACACGCTCCCCACGTGATTCGGCTGCGCCCAGCACCGCATTGCAGAACGAAAATTCTAAGCTATTCGCTAAAAATTCACGGAGGCGAATACTTCATCAACTGGCAGCAGGATCCATTCTCAAACTGGAACGCGAGACTCGTTTTCCCGACTCCTCTTAAGGAACTAGTCGTTGAAGTTGGGCTCGTCGCTGAGATGGCAGTGTACAATCCGTTCGACTTCTTTTTGGAGGACTCCGCATCCTTTGTACCCTTTGAATACGACTCTGTCCTCGCCCGCGACCTCGCGCCTTTTTTAGTGCGCGACGAAATCGGTCCACTCGTACAGGCCCTTGTTAAACCGCTGCAGAAATCGCTTAAAGAGGGCGCCGGTTCTTCATCTTCAAGCAAGCTTGCAACCGCAGACTTTTTGGTCGCGCTTAACCGCCAAATTCAGGAGCGTGTACGCTATCAGATTCGGTTGGAGCCAGGTGTTCAGTCACCAGAGGAGACCTTAGAAAAGCAATCCGGCTCTTGCCGCGATTCGGCGTGGCTGATGTGCGTCATTCTGCGGCAACTCAGATTCGCCGCACGCTTTGTGAGCGGCTATCTGATACAACTCAAGGCCGATGAAGTTCCGTTGCAAGGAGCCTCGGGGCCCGAGGTGGATTTCACGGACTTACATGCCTGGTGTGAAGTCTACCTGCCCGGCGCCGGCTGGATCGGATTCGACCCAACCTCCGGATTGCTCGCAGGCGAAGGACACATTCCCCTCTCTTGCACTCCTGAACCTTCCACCGCAGCTCCGGTGAGCGGCGCAGTAGATCCTTGCGTTTCGGAGATGATCCACAAGATGTCGGTCTCAAGGGTGTATGAATCCCCGCGAGTCACCAAACCTTACACCGGAAAGCAATGGGAGGAAATCAACGCTCTGGGAAGGAGGATAGACGATCACCTGCTCGCGGACGACGTACGCCTCACAATGGGCGGCGAACCTACTTTTGTGCTCATGTCCGGCCCGGACGGCGATGAATGGAATTTCACCGCACTATCGACCAAAAAGCGAGTGCTGGGCGCGGCACTACTCAAGAGACTGCGCACGCGCTACTCGCCGGGTGCACTGCTGCATTACGGACAAGGGAAATGGTACCCCGGCGAACCGCTTCCACGTTGGAGTTTGAACGCATTCTGGCGCAAAGACGGAGAGCCCATCTGGCGTGACATGCAGTGGATTGCAGACGAAGATAAAGACTACGGCTTTGGAGCAAAGGAGGCGCACAAATTTGCACTCGCACTCGCGCATGAGCTCTCGCTTGAAGCGGCTCACATCATGCCTGCACATGAAGATGTCGCGTATCACCTTTGGCGCGAAAAGCGCCTTCCCGTGAACGTGAGTCCGGAAGATTCGAAACTTCGTAACGCCGAAGAACGGATGCGATTTACTCGCCTTTTTGAGAAAGGCATCGGTTCGATTGTGGGCTATGTGTTGCCAATCCACTGCCGAAGCGGCGTCTGGGAAAGTGGAGCGTGGTTTTTCAAAGACAACGCACCGTTATGGCTGGTGCCCGGGGATTCGCCAATCGGGCTGCGTTTGCCCTTAGACTCCCTGCCATGGGTCAGCGACCCTGATTTTCCGGCGATCATCCCAAGCGACCCGTCTCAGCCGCTACCGCGTTTTTCAAAACATTCGAGTTTGCTGAAAACAACCGCGGACAAAAACGCGGCCAAGCGCAAGGCAACCCCTGCGCGCGGGGGCGCCACCTCCGACACTGCTGGCGCACGCAGGCCTAAGACCGGCGAGAGCGCTTCATGGGTTGTACGCACCGCCCTCTGCGTCGAGGCCCGAGCCGGCAGGCTGTTTGTTTTCATCCCGCCAGTCACGCGCGCGGAGGACTATTTGCTGCTTGTCGCAGCCATCGAGTCTGCGGCGGAGGCTTCCGGGTTTCCAGTCATACTCGAAGGAGAAGCGCCGCCGAAGGATGCGCGCATCCTGAAGTTCAGCGTGACGCCGGATCCGGGCGTCATAGAAGTAAACCTTCATCCAAGCTCGAGCTGGGATGAGTTGGTGAGCCTCATGGAAACACTGTATGAAGAGGCGCGCGCCGTGGGGCTGGGGACCGAGAAATTCATGATGGATGGCAAGCAGACGGGCACTGGCGGCGGCAACCACATCATTCTGGGCGGCGATACTCCCTTGGACTCGCCCGTGTTGCGCCGGCCTGACCTTTTGCGCTCGATGCTGACGTATTGGCAAAACCATCCTTCGTTGAGCTGGATGTTCAGCGGTATGTTTATTGGGCCAACAAGCCAGGCTCCCCGCATTGATGAAGCACGTCATGACAGCCTCTACGAACTAGAGGTAGCATTTTCACAGCTGCCTAAAAAACCCGGCACCGCAGCGCCATGGCTTGTAGACAGGCTCTTTCGCCACCTGCTTGTAGACGCCACCGGCAACACGCATCGAGCCGAGTTCTGCATCGACAAACTCTACGCGCCAGAGACAAGCACTGGACGGCTTGGATTACTCGAGCTTCGGGCCTTCGAGATGGCGCCACACCCACAAATGAACCTTGTGCAGCAATTGCTCCTGCGAGCTCTGGTTGCGCGGTTTTGGAAGCGGCCCTTCAAGAGCCGTTTGATTTCATGGGGTACAGAGCTTCACGACCGATGGATGCTCCCTCACTTTTGCAAGTCTGATTTCAATGAAGTTCTCAGCGACCTCGCGCAGGAGGGGTTCGCGATCGATCCAGATTGGTTCTTGCCCCACTTTGAATACCGGTTTCCAAAAATCGGCGAATTCACACAGTGCGACGTCCACATCGAATTGCGGACAGCACTGGAGCCATGGCACGTGCTCGGCGAGGAGCCTGCGGGCGGGGCCACCGTGCGGAATGTGGACAGCTCCCTTGAGCGCATCCAAATCAAGGTTCGAGGGATGATCGGCGAACGCTTCTCGGTGCTCTGCAACGGGCGAAGAGTTCCGCTCCGCGCGACGGGCACCAACGGGGAGAGCATCGCGGCCGTGCGGTATCGCGCTTGGCAGCCGCCGAGCTGCCTGCACCCGACCATCCCGCCGCATGCGCCGCTGACCTTCGACCTGTGGGACCACTGGAACGGCAGATCACGCGGTGGATGCACCTACCACGTGGCTCATTCAGGCGGGCGCAACTACGAAACGCGCCCGGTAAACGCATCGGAAGCTGAGAGCCGACGTCTGGCCCGCTTCACGCTCAGCGGCCACACCCTTGCCACCGACGCGCCAGTCAATGAAACGCCGAATCCGAACTTTCCCTACACATTGGATTTGCGGCTGCCTGCCAGATGGTAGAGTGACCCAATGAGCACAATGGTTCCACCCATCCAACCATGAAGAAAGGTGTGCAGAATCTGTTCTCCCCGTCGGTTGAGGTTCCCTCTCCGGTGAATCGTGATCAGGTGGGTTTTCAGCGCCACATGGAGACGATGTGCGCCGATGGCGCGCTCAAACCGTGGTGGGCGCGGCTTCTCGGGCTCCTCGAGCAAATGCCCCAGGCGGAACGCGGCCGACGACTGGAATTCGCGAGGCGGATTGTCGCTGAACAAGGCATCACCTACAACGTGTACGGCGACGAGCGCGGCATGGAGCGACCGTGGGAAGTTGATCCCCTCCCTATGCTGCTGCCCGAGACCGAATGGCGAGCAATCGAGTCTGGGCTGATTCAAAGAGCCACGCTGATCAATAGCGTGCTGGCCGACTGTTACGGCCCGCAGAAACTCCTCAAGGATGGGGATCTCGCGCCGGCGATGCTTTTCGCGCAGCAGGATTTTCTTCGCCCTGTGCACGGCATTGCCCCGCAAAACGGCGTATTTCTCAACTTCTACGCCGCCGACATCGCGAGGACTGCAGACGGACGATGGTGGGTTCTATCGGATCGAACGCAAATTCCAACCGGAGCAGGCTACGCGCTAGCAAACCGGCTTGTCACCGCCCGCATCCTGCCGGATTCATTCCGCGAGTTTAATGTGGAGCGTCTCGCAGGTTTTTTTCGCAGAATGCGCGAATCGCTCGCCGCGCTCTGTCCGAAACGCGGTGAAGACCCTCGGGTGGTCATCCTCACACCCGGACCATACAACGAGACTTATTTTGAACAGGCTTATCTTGCTCGTTACCTTGGTTACACGCTGGTGGAGGGGCAGGATCTGATTGTCGATGCGGGACGTGTTTATCTCAAAACCTTGAGCGGTCTTGAGCCGGTGGATGTGATCATTCGCCGTGTTGACGATGCTTTCTGCGACCCTTTGGAGCTGCGAAACGATTCGATGCTCGGAATTCCAGGCCTCGTAGAGGCGCTGCGCTCGGGAACGGTAGCGATCGCCAACTCGCTAGGATCCGGTATTCTTCAGAGCGCGGCATTTAACAGCTTTCTTCCGGGGCTCTGCAGAAAAATGCTGGGCACAGAACTCCAGATGCCGTCTAGAGCCACCTGGTGGTGCGGCCAGAACTCGGCCCGCCAACACGTGCTAGACAATATTGGGGCCCTCTCCCTTCGGCCTGCGTTTGGCGAGGCGGTTCTTCGCTCAGGCAAATCCGATCTAGATAGCCTTCGGCGAGCTATAGAGCTCAAGCCCGACAACTGGGTTGGACAGGAGCGGATGCAGATTTCGAGTGTTCCGTGCTGGGAAAGCTCCGGCATCGTGAATCGACCAGTGGTGGTGCGCGTGTATTTGTGCGGCACATCCTCTGGTTATGTGGTGATGCCCGGAGGGCTGGCGAGAACGGGGACCGATGCGCTCGAATCAGGGGTTTCGATGCAGGACGGGGGCGCGAGCAAAGACGTGTGGATTATTAGCGACGAACCCGTTGAGGAAATCACGCTGCTCTCGAGTGGCAATGCACAGATTGAACTGCGGCGCGTCGGCAACAACCTTCCAAGCCGCCTGGCAGACAATTTTTTCTGGCTAGGACGCTACAACGAACGCTTGGACGGGGCCGCCCGAACGCTTCGCGCAGCGCTCTTGCGTTTCAGCCCTGAAGCGCGCGGGGCCGGCATGCGCTTGCTTTCGCCACTACTTCAAACACTCGAATCCCAAGACCAGATCCCGCCGGGATCTTCCCAGCCAAACCGTTCGCCGGAGGCTCTCGAGGGCGACTTTCTGGAGGCGGTGCAAAGCGACAAACGATCAGGCAACCTCAGGGCGCTCGCGCAAAAACTCGTCCATTTGGCGATGCTGGTTCGCGATCGCACCTCCAACGATGTTTGGCGAGCGCTTTCAGAGCTTGATTCAGCAGTGCACACGGGTATCGGCGAATGGTCTGTGGGCGAGGTCATCGGCGTCCTCAATCGAGTGCTGATGCTTTCCGCAAGCTTCAAGGGGATTGCCCGCGAGAACATGACCCGATCCCAAGCATGGCGCTTCCTCGACGTGGGACAGCGAGTTGAACGCGCGCTCGGGCTTTGCCTATTCTTGCAGCGAGCGATTACATCTCCAGATGCGGCGCACCCTAGTCTGCTGGAGTCGGTGCTGGAGGTTGCAGACAGCACGATCACCTATCGATCCCGATACAATCTGCTGCCGAATCTCATGGCGGTGTACGACCTGGTTCTTCTCGATGACACCAATCCGCGCTCGCTCCTCTTCCAATTACTGCAATTGCAGAAGCACATCGAACGCCTGCCTCGCAGCGGAACAAGAACACTACCGCTGGCCGATGAACGGGTGATTCTTGAAACCCTCACGCGGGTTCGTCTCCTTGACCCACATGAGCTCGGTGGTGCCAACGGTTCTCTCGCTGACAGCGAAACATTTCGGACCCTGGAGTTCGTGGTTCGGGCACTGCCGAATTTCTCCGAGATCTTGTCGGCGAATTTTTTCAGCCACTCCAAGGTTTCATCAATCAGAATGTGATGCGCTACCAGATCACTCATCGCACCATTTACGAGTACACGGAGCCCGTCACTGTCTCGCACAACGCCGCCCGCCTCAAGCCGTCGACGGGGCCGAATCAATGTCTCTCCGAATTTAATCTTCGTATTTCGCCGCAGCCCGACCGAATGAGTTGGCGTCACGACTATTTTGGCAACACTCTCGCGATTTTTAGCATTCGTGAATTACACACCCGGGTCGATGTGTGTGCCACAAGTCTGGTTGAGGTCATCCAACACACGCCTCCTGTCGCGTCACTCTCCGCTCTATGGACGGATGTCGCGGAACGCTTCAAGGATCCGGTATCCCCTCAAAACGCGGAAGTGTACGAGTACTGTATGGACTCCCCAATGGTTCGCACGAACCGCGAGTTCGCGGAGTGGTCGCGTATTTCTTTTCCAAAGACAGCCACGCTGCTTTCGGGCACCTCAGACTTGATGGCTCGGCTTTTCACGGAGTTCACTTTCGACTCCGAGGCAACGGAAGTGGCCACGCCACTTGAAGATGTTTGGAAGAATCGGCGGGGTGTTTGTCAGGATTTTGCGCACATCGCGATCGCTTGCCTGCGTTCCCTTGGGTTACCCGCGAGATACGTGAGTGGCTATCTGCGTACCATTCCGCCGCCCGGACAAGCGCGACTCCAAGGGGCAGACGCATCACACGCTTGGATCTCAACATACTGTCCAGTGCACGGATGGACAGACTTCGACCCGACGAACAACCTAATGCCAAGTGATTCTCACATCCGCGTGGCCGTCGGGCGAGACTACGCCGACGTCAGCCCGCTCATAGGCGTTCTGAGCGGCGGCGGCTCGCATATCGTGCGAGTGGAAGTCGACGTGGTGCCTCATGATTAAGACGCTTCGGTTCGGGGGAATGAAAGGACCTTTGGAACCAGATTATTTCCCGCTCCGGCTGCGACGTTTCCGACGCCATGTTCAGGACGGTCGATAGGGCTGTATTCGAATGTAGAACCGAAAGACGCCGGGTGGCGGAGCACGGCCAACCAACCACCCGCTTCGTTGCATCTTCAACCCCGCACCTAAATAAGCGATTTGACGCGGAATTCAGAACGGCTCGCGCCGATCTTGATGACCACTTTTCCGCCACGTCTTGCGCCGATCAACTGCGATCCGAGTGGCGACTGGGCGGTGAGCACCAACACTCTGCGCCCCTCGAATTCCAATTCAGTGCCGCCTGCGCAAGGAGCGAGAAAATACCATTCGCAAACTTTGTCTCTGGCCTCCAATTCCAGCAGCGCCCCGATATCGACTAGATCATCAACCCCAAAAACCCGCGGCTCAAACGCCTCAAGTTGGAGGAACGATTGTTCCGCCTCAGCGGCTTGCCTAGTCTGCCCCTCAGCCAAGTACGACGCTTCAAGTGCCCTAGTGTCATACTTGCTTTCAGCCTTATTCTGCTCATCGGTGGCCTCGGCATGGGCATTTTGCGCAGACCTTTCAAACGCCGAAATCCGCTCCATGATCGCCGAGCGCAATTGCTGCATGAGAATGAGCTTATTCATTTCAAAAAGACGGTATCGTGCAAGAACATGACCCTAAAAGCCGTGGCTGTAAAAATAGTCATCCCTTAAAAAGCAAAAAGCGCCTGGACCCACGTCCAAGGCGCTTTGAGTTGATGTCGATGCTGTCTCCACCGCTTGACGCAGGCGGCGACATCACCGTGTGTTAGTAACGCCGACCGCCATCGCGGCCACCGCCGCCGCCACCACCGAACTTACGGCCACCGCCGCCGCCTTCTTCACGAGGACGCGCTTCGTTTACTGTCAGATTACGGCCTCCGACACTCTTCCCGCTGAATTGGGAGATCGCCTCGTTCGCTTCCGCGTCAGAGCCCATCGTAACGAACGCAAAACCCCGGGAATTCCCAGTTTCGCGATCAATCATCAACGACGCTTCGGTGACTGTTCCAGCCCCCGAAAAGAGATCCTTGAGCTCCGCTTCCGTGGTGTTGAAAGAGAGATTTCCTACGTATAATTTACTACCCATAACTTTGTGTGTTTTTGCACTTCGAGACTTCTTGCCGTGGATTCCAAGAATCGGATTTGATTTGCCACAGGAAGAGTCTTGGCCGGAGCCAATCCGCAAACACTACTAGCTATCGACCTACAGCTTAAAGAGATCAAACTTGCTGATATTCATCTAAGCAGAGCCCTGCGGTAACGCAACTCCAATTCTCTAGCGCGCTGACTCACAGAGTTGACCCGCCTGCTCCCAAGGTGCATTTACTAGACTTAAGCCACTAATGCAGAGCTTTTTAAAATCTAAATTACTCCTCAACTAGTTTACTGGCATGAACCGAGGCACCAGCAACATCCGTGTCGAAACTGGAAGCAGCCCCCGCCTCCGCGCGGCTATCGCCTGCGGGACGGGGGACATGTCCCGCAATCAAATGTAAGGAAACCCACGCGAACGGGCTTTCCCGTATATCCAAACAGACCCTTTGGTTGGCGATGTTCGCCGGTTCAAACTGCAAGGGAACGTGCGAAGCCTTGCTTGACGCCTAGTCCGCAGAGTCGTTTCGCCACGTGTCGTCCCTTGACAAAGCAAAAAAGCGAACTCACTCCTTTCGGGAACCGGATTCCAGTCGCGGGGGCTCACTCCTTAGCGCCGAGATTTACACAATTCCACCAAAGCCACATTGCAATCCGATCAGACTGCGTCAAGAAATCCATCCCACCCCAAATGCCACCGACTGAAAAGTCCGTCCGAACGTGCGATGAAAAACAAGGCGACCATTCTGCTTCTTCTCTCTCTTTCTATCGCTCTAGTGGCTTACCAGAGCCTGCAGTCGCCTCCGGCCATCGGAGCGCTCGAAAGTCTATCAGCAAAAGAATCAGACAAAACCACGTATCCCAACCCTGCCGAAAACTTTCCGATTCCCGCAACGAAACAGATCGTCGAACAGCAAAGGGAAATTGGCCGGTTGATGCGTGAAAATAGCGAAATTCCCAAATTGCGTAACGAGGTGGCGCGCCTCAGCGCGAGGATTGAATTTGCCCCGATTAAATCTCCGGCAAAACCAGAGCTAGAGACAGTGGAGGACCCGTTTGAAGCGGCAGTGAAGGATCTTGCATTGAGAGCGGCAGAACTAAATCGCCATATGCAAAACCTGCCAAATTTGGAAATCCCCGAGCTGCAAATGCTCGAAGAGGCGGACTGGCTGAGCGCGGCAAAAGGAGCGGATTTTGATTCAAAAGAGGGCATTCGACAGGCGCTCAGCAAGGTGCGCCAAAAGGCGAAAACACAATTCGCCGAACTCGCGACCGCTGCGCTCAATGAATATTTCGCGGCTACAAAGGGAGGCACCCCGACCGACCCCTCTCAACTGCTCCCGTTTTTCAAAACGCCCATCGACGCCTCTTTACTGCAGCGCTACCAGCTGGTCCCCTCAAGCACAGTCCCCGGTTTGATGGAGACCGGGTACCTGATCTTGAGCGAAAAAGCACCCGTGGACAGGGAGTACGACACCCATTTCTACATCGGTAAAAAGGGCGTTGCCTCGTTCGCCATAGGCCCGGCAGGGTCAAACGACCCAGATACCACTTGGACGACACGTTAACCCATCGATGGCAATTTACCTCGAGCTCACAGCCGACTTGAGCTCGTTCAAAAGGCTCGCCTTAAAACCCGACCATCGCTTCACCTCACGTCCAGAGGAATCAAGCAGCACAATGGTTGGGAAACCCTCCACCCTGAACTTCTGCCGCAGACTGGCGTTCTGGGTCTTTGTTTTTTGGCCCTGCGCCTTGTTCCTAGGAAAATCGAGTTTCACTAACACGAGGTTTTGAGCGCTGAACGCCTTGAAGTCGGGTTTCTCGAAAACCTCCCTGTCCAACTTGATACAGAACCCACACCAGTCCGAGCCCGTAAAATCAAGCAGTACATGACGCCCTTGAGCGGCTCCAAGCGCCTTCGCCACTTCGAAATCCTCGATCCATTCTCCGCCCAGACTTGAAGGGCTGGGACGGGGAGTCTCCAAAGCCAGCGCAGGGGTCGCAGCAGCCGGCGCTGCCATTGAAACCGTCTGCAAGGCCTCATCAAATTGCGTACCGACCGTGCGCGAGACGCCTTCCAGCGGGTCCGCCTGAACCGCAGATTCAAACCCACCGAACAAACACCATCCGGCGCAAACTCCCAGAAGAAACGACGGAAATCTCATCCTTTAGATTTACTAAACAAGGACATTGGATTCAAAGAAAATCAGCCCCCTAAGCCTTCGCTCGCATGGCCGCGGCAAACCGAGTTTGCATCCCGGCCTGCCAAACGCCCGCGATAACTTCCTCTCAAGCCGTGCCGGATTGCTTTGGAAAACGCAGTTCCAAAACCCTCTTCAACGCGCTTCGTGCGCGCCCACAAAAGAAGCCCGCCACCTGAACGAGGCCCGCTAGCGGATATCAATCTTGTGAGCCAGACGCTTTGCCTTCGGATTCTTGGGGAGATGAACCGTCAGAACCCCGCCGCTGTATTCGGACGAAATCTTATCCTTATCCGCCTCCTCTGGAATGGTGAAGGTACGTTCGAACCTGCCAAACGCCCGCTCCATGCGGTGGAAGGTCATACCCTCCTAGATTTTTTCGACCTTTCGCTCGCCCCGGATGGATAAAGTTCCATTCTCAACGCTCACCTCAATGTCTTGTTTTGAGACATCGGGCAGCTCTGCTTTCAGCACAAACTCCGTCTCATCCTCTCCAATATCAACCGAAGGCGACCACTCCGCAAAAGTGACCTCCTCGGCGCCTTGAGAGGGCCACATTGAGAAAGCCCGCTGCATGCTCCTTAGCAAATCCTCCATTTCGTGCAGGCCATCAAATCTTGCGGATGAGCGCACACGTTCGATCTGTGCGCTTTTTCTAAACGGGTTCCACTTTGTTAACGTGCTCATAGAATATAGGTAATAAGGTCCGGCATCAGTTTTTTAACTGCTTGTTTTTTACAGGCACCCCCTGCCGATTGGGTTTGCCAGTCACCCCTTCCTACGGCGACGAAATCGAAGATGGGGGTACCAAAATCACAGCGAGCCATAAATTCCCGCTGAGGCTTTCCTGCCCCAGTATCCTAAAAAATTGCCCGTCAAACCGACCGAAACACGTTTGCCGGCCCTGCCAGCAAGCGAGCTCTAGACGCAAAAAGACTTGCTCCCCTCAACATCCTAAGAGGAGCACCCAGAGCGCCCCCTCAAAACCGCCGACTAACTATAAAATCATGTGCTACATACATCCAGATTTTTACGTTCGTCCGTTTCAACTAATGAGACAAAATCAAACCGTAAAAACTTACGGCGTTGCTAACAACTTAACTACATACACTTAATCTCACGCCATAGACTTTTCCGAGGACGCAACCCAATCAACTTCACTCCATGAAACGCTCAATTCACTCCCGCCTCAATCACCGGTGCATGCGTCGAATGCGACACTTCTTAGTTGCTTGCTGTTTGGTGACCCTGCTGCTCAATAGCGCGCAATTGGCAGCCAAGGATGACTTCTCTGAGGAAATACAAAAATCGGAGGAAGTCGCCATCGAAAAATATCCCGAGTTAGGGGTTCTCAACTCTACCTTCAACCTAACTTTTCTCGCTGCAGTGAAATTGATGAAGGAAAAGAAACCCGAGTTTTTTACCGACCCCCAATGGCCGTTGAAGTTGTCGGATGCGGTCGCTGTAGACCTGAAAGTGACAGCCAAACACTCCTTGAATTCTCCCCCCATTCAGCAGTCTCAAGAAGACGTACACGCAAGCGAAGCACTCGAACGCTACTGCACGCTGGCAGTGACAAAGGCGCTTCAAAAACAGGAAGTCACCGGGAGCGCGAAAGACTGGTTTGGAAATGACGAGCGTCTAAACCCAGAGCGTATCGTGGACTCATTGGAAGTTGCCGCACTTCAATCTGATGAGGTCTTCGATGACATCGTAGAAACATTCCTGGGGAAAGTGCTGATGAGTGCCGTTCATCGAGCGCTACCACAAAACAAAGACTGGATTGAGGGCGTGCTTTGGAATCGTTCGAGCTGGAGATGCGTTGAGAAGTATTCGGAGCCGGAGCAATGCCACATCATTGGCAGATTACTTGCCAAGTGCGGAAACTCAAAACTAGTGACAGCTTGGATTACTCCAAACTCGCCCAACATTCATTTTCGAGGAAAGTCACTGCTGATTGACGCCCAAAGCATTCCATACCGCGCGCCCAGCTACTCCCTTCGATCCGACATTTCTGAACTAATCCTGAACGGCAACTATCACCTAGAGTCTCTGCCGATTGACAAAGTTGACTTCCTGAATGCTGCGAATGGTTCGAGAATATGGAAAGTCTACCAACACACCTCCCTAAGGGAATGGGGGCTGATCGTTCGATCGAATGTTATGGATTTACTTCCTGGGGAACCGCCCAGTTATGATCAACCTGAATGGCGTCAGACTCTCGAACATTTCGAAAATTCAATCAGCGCGCGCGCGTCGATGTCGCGCAACTTACCGAATTGCAAGCACCAGCCACCGAGCGATATTTTCGGATGTTTCGAAGCTTATTTGGTCTGCGGCTTTTGTGAGTTTAAAGACACCCAACACGGGATTGAGTGGATAGAGTCGATCTGCAAACAAACCGCTCTATCACCGGATCCAGTAATCCGCGGCGCATCCAAATTAGCGCGGGCATTTAAAGTTTCAGCCCTGAACTGGGTTGGCAAACAAAAGTAAACGAGAGAGGCTTTAGGTGCTTTGTTATCTCCGTTCAATCCATCTGGTTTAGCGCAGTACCGATTGGGTTTGAATGGAGTCCCGAGTTTCCAAAAACGCGCGCCATGCGAGTTCTTGAAGCAGGCGACCCTCATCGGGATCTAGCTCCATCGGCACCCAAAGCCCTTGCGGACTTAGCCCAGTCAATGCGCTATAGAGGCAGCAGCTGGTTAGATAAGCACCCTTGGCAGTGGCGTGGATTCCGTCCTTATAGAGCTCCTTGAGCCGATTCTCAGACGGGCGATCACCAAAGAACTTCATCCAAGCATGAACGCTCGGCGCCACCACCGCCCCGAGCCGCGCTCCCAACCAAATATTGGAAGCGTGGAAATCGACGAGGCCGCCGGGGTAAGGCAGCGACTTTGAGGCGGGGCTTTCGTACAATACAAGGCGCGCGCCGTGTTTGCGGACCAGGCTTGAGTAGGCGTCCCCGTACTCAGCAAGATCCTCTCGAGTCATCCTGTAAAAAGTTTCAACGACGACAGCATCCCACGGCTCGGCGGCAATTTTACCACGAGGAGTGTCCGGTTCGTCGCCTTGCATCCAGAAGGCCCGCATTCCGGTGCCCATGCGGGCGTGGTCGCCCGAAACAATACGAGGCGCGCCCTCGGGCGCTGAAGCGGCGAGTTGCTCAACCAGAAGAGGCACATTCCCAAGCAAAGTGTGACTGGAGCCCATAAAAAACACCTTAATCTCATTTCCAGGCGCCGGGGTAAGATTTCGCAAACGGAGGCGCAAGTTAGCCTCTCTCCATGGTTTCTGGAGCGAGTTCTGACCAGGCATTGAAAGGACTTTGATCAACTCGCTTTTCGCGCGCTCGAAGTTTGACTCATCATAGAAAGTCAGTCCAAACAGCAGTTGAATTTCAGCGAGAAGAGTCTGCCGGCGCTCACCCACCAGTTGCGCTTCTTCAATCATGGACCGC
Source organism: Akkermansia muciniphila (assembly GCA_945906945.1). Classification (GTDB taxonomy): domain Bacteria; phylum Verrucomicrobiota; class Verrucomicrobiia; order Chthoniobacterales; family Chthoniobacteraceae; genus Chth-196. The sequence continues at coordinate 5,456 of CAMDSZ010000010.1, read as the reverse complement.
GCCTGGTCCAGGCGCTCCCGAGCCTGGGGAAAGTTTCGCTCCAACCAGAGCGTCCTCGCCAGCTCGATTTCAAAGTCAATTCGTTCCCCGGATAGGATGCTGAGATCCCCAACCAAAGCCTCGAGGGACAGCCTTGCCATCCGAAACTCACGCAGAGCAATCAACGCGGGAACGATCGCCTTGTGCGCGGCTATCTTTGCCTTATCCGGTGCCAATTCCGTTTGAATCACCTCAGCACAGGCGTCCCTCACTTTGGTCCAGGCGGCAACGCTCCCGTAGTTTGAAAAGATCTTACCAACAAGCAGCCGTGCGTTGATTTTGCTCTCAAGAGATGCGGCGCTAGATCCCAATACCTTTTCAATTAGGGCATTCGCAGGATCATAATTCATTTCGGCGACATGCGTTTCCGCAATTTTCACCTGCGCGCGCGCTGTTTGTTCCCCCGAGATCCCCTCAACGTTGAGGGCCAATTCAAACTGAGCCCTGGCTTTTGGAACATCCTCCTCGCCCGGAAAGGCCGCACCCATGCGAAGGATGGCCTCGAACTTCTGCTCACCCGAACCGGGGGCCAAAATGATTTTAGAGAAAACCTCACGTGCCTCAAGATATCGACCTTGAGACAGGGCAGCATCTCCCAGCCCGAATCGAACCGTCTCCTCAGAGGCAGCAATCAGCGAACCAACGCCCATAGCCATCGTAATACAGAGAAGAGCGGAACCAGAAAAAAAACGAATTAAACAGGGAGCCATGGCAATACGACGACGCGCACAAGCTAAGATGATTTCGCTGCGAGGGGCAACCACCTGAAGCACACCGTCTGAGCCTCTTGGGAATGAACATGGGTGCTGCCTGCGAAAGGCAACGCACTCAAACTCAGTTCGCAGAGGGGTATAAGCTAAAATGCAGGGTGGCGTCCGGGGCGATCGCAACGCCCTCGACACCCCCGGCAATCGCTGCGCTGCAAAATACGGCACGGATCGCTTTGTGAGCGGTCGGATCTGATCGGGGCGGGCGCCGCTCTCGCAACGAAGTTGCTGGAATCAACATCCGATCCGTCCAGCCAGTCTCGAAACTTGCGGGTTGCCAGCCTTTGCGACCAAAAAACGCCTTCCGTTGGCCTCACTAGAAAGAGTGCTCGGGGGGGGACTTGAACCCCCACGCCTTGCGGCATGCGCCCCTCAAACGCACGTGTCTGCCATTTCACCACCCGAGCTTGTTCACCAAAAGGGACGTGAACAATGAGCCGCCTACAAACATCTCGCAAGCCGTTTCAGAAACTTTTCGCGTAGTTTTTCATCATCTGGATCGCGCTTTTCTAACGCGGGCTCAAGCGGGCTCAACCAGACCCGCGGAAAACAGGCCATCCATTGATCCGTTTTTAAAATAGCTGTTACCGGAACTGCCTTTATTTTTAGGCCTAACACCCTCCTTAACTTGCGGGAGTGTAAACACCCTGCTTTGCTAGTCCCGACATGGACGGGCCAACAATCGAACAAGCCACTCTTGAAGACCTGACGCAGCTCACAGAGTTGCTCAGCGATCTCTTCTCGCATGAGGGAGATTTTACTCCCGACCCAGTGCGGCAGATGCGTGGGTTGCGGATGCTTTTGGAGCAGCCAAACCGGGGCCGCATATTCGTTCTGAGGCGAAACGGACGAATTTTGGGGATGATTAATCTTCTGTTTACAATTTCCACGGCGGAAGGCGGCGTGGTGATTTTACTCGAGGATCTGATCATTCATCAGGACTTTCGTGGTCATGGATTGGGCAGCAAGCTCCTCAACCACGCGCTTAATTACGCGAAGAGCAAGGACTTTAAGCGGATCACTCTGCTGACCGACCGGATTAATGCAGATGCGCAGCGCTTTTATAAGCGGCATGGTTTCTTTGAATCGGCAATGTTGCCTATGAGGTACGTGCTATCGGATGACTGCGCGACGCATGCCCCCAAAGAGACGCACTCCTAGGAGCCGGACCGCTCCCCTCCCCCCACTGTCCACTGCCTGCTGTTGCCATGAGTTTTGTTAATTTAGATTTTGCGAGAGTGGATACGGATCGGCAGCGTCGTTGCGGCTTTCCCGAGGTAATCTTTGGCGCGGGCAAGACCCCTGAGGAGGTTGCGGCGATTGCAGGCGTTCTGATCGAGCGCCATGGCCTGCTTTTGGCGACCCGGGTGAAGTCGGAGCACTACGCCGCCGTTAAAGCACAATTTCCTGATGCCGAGTGGCATGCCAGAGCCGGCTGCATCACAGTGGAGCGTAGACCCCTCGGGCGGAGCGAGGGACTAGTGGGGGTTTTGTGCGCAGGGACTTCCGACTTACCTGTGGCGGACGAGGCAGCTGTGACCTTGGAAATATTCGGCAACACGGTCATGCGGATTTCCGACGTCGGAGTGGCTGGAATCCACAGGCTCTTAGCAGTTCAGGGTGAGCTAGATAAGTGCAGTGTTTTAATCGTTGTCGCGGGCATGGAGGGGGCGCTTCCGAGCGCGGTCGCTGGGCTAACCTCAAAACCAGTGATAGCCGTCCCCACCAGTGTGGGTTATGGTGCTAATTTCGGAGGGTTAGCGGCCCTCCTTGGAATGCTTAACAGCTGCGGAAGTGGTGTCACGGTGGTGAATATTGATAATGGCTTTGGAGCCGCTTACGCGGCCGCCCAGATCAATCTACTCATTAGCCAAAAACAAACACCCTCCTAGGCTAGCCATTCTGTCCGGCAACTAACATTATCAACATGGATTTTCAGAATTTTGGCCTGCACGAAGCAGTGGTGCACGGAGTGCAGTCAATGGGCTACTCGGAGCCCACCCCGATTCAAGCAAGAGCAATCCCCTCTGTGCTTGGTGGACGCGACCTGATGGGATCCGCACAGACGGGCACGGGCAAAACTGCGGCATTCGCTCTTCCTCTCTTGTCGCTGCTGAAGTCGCACGGCAAAAAAATTCGCTGTCTGGTCTTGGAACCTACCCGCGAACTGGCTGCCCAGGTTGAGATTGCATTCAAGGATTACGCGCGGTTTTTTGACGTTGAGATTGGAATGATCCAAGGTGGGGTCGGATTCGGAGCCCAGAAACAGATGCTCCAGAATGGGGTGGATGTTTTGGTAGCAACACCCGGTCGCCTGTTGGATTTCATGGAAGAAGGCGTCGTGGATCTCTCAGGTATTGAATACCTAGTTCTAGACGAAGTTGACCGGATGCTCGACATGGGGTTCCTGCCGCAAGTCAGGCGGGTTGTTGAAAAATGCCCAAAGCAGCGGCAAACGCTCTTCTTCTCCGCGACTCTTCCTCCCGAGATAGAGAGCCTCACCAAGTGGGTTCTGAAGGATCCCGAAATCATTTCCATCGGTGAAAGGCGTTCGCCCGCAGAGACAGTGACGCACGCTTTGTACCCGGTGGCAAAGGATCAGAAATTCGATCTGCTCCTCGCGCTTCTGGAGAAAACGCAGTACCACAGTGTGATAGTATTTACTGCTACGAAAGTGATGGCCGACAGGGTCGCTGCGCGCCTTTTAGATTTGAAGCACCCGGTGGCGTGCATGCACGCCGACCGCAGCCAGTCTGAGCGCTCAGAGGCGCTTGAGGGCTTTAAGACAGGCAAGTACGAGGTCCTTGTCGCCACGGATGTTGCCGCGCGAGGCTTGGATATTGCGAGCGTTTCGCACGTGATCAATTTTGATGTTCCGGGGCATCCGGAGGATTACGTCCACCGGATCGGACGCACGGGCCGGGCGCAACAGGAGGGGGATGCCTTCACTTTGTTCACCGCCGAGGAGTTGGACGCGGTTCGGGCAATCGAACGTTATATCAACATGAGCATCCCCAGGCAAAAGCTAGAGGGGTTCAACTACCTTTACACCGCTCTCTTCAATGAGAGCGCCATTCCACAGGGCGGCGCCGCGCGGGGCGGGCGGACCCTCAAAGGATATTCCTTTGGCGCACGAAAAAAGAAGTAGCGAGCGGATTCAGGCTTCAATCAAAGGCTGGTAAAATCCGCGGAGACAGCCGCAAAAGCGCTCCTTGAATTTGCCTCCATCGCGGCCCCCCGCAAACCGCTGGCGCCCGTTCTGTAAATTCCACACTGCAGGAATGACTTAGGGCTCAGGGAGGGACACCGAACAGACATCCGCTTCCTCTCTGATTCCCTACCACTCTTTCCCATCTTCGAACACAGCCTTGAGTTTCTCAGGAGAGAGCGGCTCGGAGGCTTTATAAGAGAATTGGGGCTGCATCAGATTCCCTTTTGCAGACACCGAAAAAGGAGTTGGACCGGCCATTCCCTTGCCTTGAATTTCAACAGACGGCTCCTGGCCGCGCACAAAGCTGACGGCTACCGGTTCCAAGTCCACAAAAACGCCGCCCACCGCTCCGCGCAGAGCCATCCGGACCTCGCCCTCCAAATCTGGGGCACTGGCCTTACCCGATGCTAAAAGGTCCACCCGCACAGCACCCGTGGTTCCGTGGACTTCAACGTTCTCGACGCTTGCGACCCTCATCTCGAGCTTGCAACTCTTCGCCCAGCCCCAACCAATTCCGGCACTAATCCGTCGCGCGCCCTCAGCGCGGCTCCACAGAAGCCGTAAGTCGGGGACACCGCCAAAATCCAGCTGTTTCAAGACAATGTCAGCCTTGAGCAGCGGCGAGGCAACCGGACCGGAAAGCGTCCACGCTACTGATCCGCGCGCTTCCAGGGGCGACAAACGCAGCAAAGCTGAGTCTCCCTTTTCCAAAAGAGGAAAACGCAACCCGCCTACCCCCTTCCATACCGCGTCTTGAGACGACAAGGCGGCGTCCACTACCTGTGGCTGCCCCCCTTTAGCACGGATCGTAAAGAATCCATCGTAGTGCGTACCGCCGAAATTCCCGGAAAGATTCAGCATGCGGAACAATCCTTCCTCGAGGGAGCAATCGGCATTCAAAGAGACGACCGGCGCGCCTTTGAAGGTTAAGGAGGCACCGCGCAAACGCATCTCGCCCGCGCCCTGCCAATCCCCAAGCAAACCGCTGGTTTCCCATTTTCCATCGAGTTTGCCCACCATTGAAGCAGGCATCCCCGGCAACCTGCCCAGCGCAGCCAAGTCCAGGCCATCCAGCTGGAGGCTCACCTGAACGGGATCTGCGGCACTGATTGAGGCCTCTTCCGAAATGTTCGGCCAGCCCTGAAGAATCCGCGACGGGAACGTGAGAGTTCCCTTAGCGGCAGGCTGGTTGCCCTGATTGAACACCAAGTCCGAGAAAGTAACGGTTCCGTCCGAGACTGCCAGGCGAGTCTCCAACTTCACCTTTTCATCGCCGATAACAAGCTGATCCAGAGACACCCGCCCACCGGTGTACGTTCCAGAAAATTCACCGCTCAGAGGCTGCGACCACCTGGGGGAGTCTACAAGCGGATGCATCCCACGGAACTGGCATTGCAGACGCCCCTCGTGCCCTGAGGGAGCTCCCTTCCCGGTCCACT
>CAMDSZ010000009.1 GCA_945906945.1 Akkermansia muciniphila | reverse complement strand
CGAGCCGACCATTCCACGATGGCCTGCGACAAAAACTGGCTGCGAACGGTCAGCGTGTTGCATGGGACGGTATTTTCTACGGAAAGATCCTACTCGGAGAGCTCTGTCGTGATCTCAAATCCGTTTTGGCGAAGAAGCATGGATTGTTTCGCCAGATCCAGATCGTGCGCGACCATTTCACGGATCATTTCCGCGAGGGAGATTTCCGGCGTCCATCCGAGCTTTTGGCGCGCCTTGCTCGCATCTCCAAGGAGCGTCTCCACCTCGGCGGGGCGGAAGTACCGCGGGTCAACTCGGACGACGGTGTCGCCCGGCTTCAGCGCGGGCGCCTCCGCTCCAGTGATGCGCTCGACGATCCCGCGCTCATCGACCCCTTCCCCCTCGAAGCGCAGCGTGATGCCAAGCTCCTGCGCCGCCAGTTTGATGAATTCGCGCACCGAATACTGAACGCCGGTTGCGATCACGAAATCCTCGGGCCGCTCCTGCTGCAGCATCATCCACTGCATGCGGACGTAGTCCTTGGCATGGCCCCAGTCGCGCAAGGCGGAGAGGTTGCCGAGAAAGAGAGCCTTTTCCAGGCCCACAGCGATATTCGAAAGTGCGCGGGTGATCTTGCGCGTAACAAAGGTCTCGCCGCGGCGCGGCGACTCATGGTTGAAGAGAATCCCGTTGCACGCGTACATACCGTACGCCTCGCGATAATTCACCGTGATCCAGTAGCTGTAGAGCTTGGCAACGGCGTAGGGGCTCCGCGGATAGAAGGGCGTTGTTTCTTTCTGAGGAATTTCCTGCACCAGCCCGTAGAGCTCAGAGGTGGAGGCCTGGTAGAAACGTGTTTTCTTCTCGAGTCCCAGCAGACGGATCGCCTCAAGAAGGCGCAAGGTACCAAGGGCGTCGACGTCGGCCGTGTACTCGGGCGCCTCGAAGCTGACCGCGACATGGGACTGGGCGCCAAGGTTGTAAACCTCGTCCGGCTGCACCTCCTGGATGATCCGGGTCAAATTCGAAGAATCGCTCAGATCACCGTAATGCAGGATAAACCTTTGGTTCTCGGTATGCGGATCCTGATAGATGTGATCTACGCGACCGGTGTTGAAGGAGGAGGCGCGACGCTTAATCCCGTGCACGGCGTATCCCTTTTTCAGAAGGAAATCGGCCAGATACGAGCCGTCCTGACCGGTAACCCCGGTGATTAACGCTGTTTTCATGATATACCTAAGAGCTTAGCAAACGGTGGCCAAATGTAAGCGGGGAAGAGTAGGGGTTCCAAATGTAAATGCAAACGGTCGCAACAGAACCGCAGCTAAAACTCACTTTTCCGCGCTTTTAGAAACAACTCCCAAGCGCCCCCGGATGTGGAAGTGTCGCCCCACTTATCGAAAGCATGGGCCGATGTCTGTGGCCCCTGAAAATTTGAGGGCAGCAGCAGAGACCGTCGACTCGTTATCTCGTTGTCTCGTTGACTCCTCAATCCAGCGACGCCTTCGGAGCCGCGATCACCACCGGCGGCGGGCCGGTTGATACTGGCGTGCCGCCCGGGGGTGCCGGCGCCGGGGTAAATGTGACCATGTAATCCCCGGGAAGATTTCTCGTGTAAAGAGGCTTATCCATGATGTCCCAACCGACGGGCACTTTTTCGAAGTCGGCGATTTCCCGCGCCAAGTGGTAGGCTGCGATCGAATCCCGGCACACATGGAACCAAACCACTCCGGTCTTGTCCTTCGCGACGGACCGCAAAAAGGTCCGGAAATGCGAGGTGGTGTTACGCTGCTGCTCGGGCAGTTCCCCCGCGTCCGGTCTGGGAGTAATTTGCAACTGGATGACTGGCTGGTTCGGCACGGGAACCACCTTTACCAGCACATCGCGATTCGGGTCGTTTGATCCCGGCTTGCGGCGGTTAAAGAGGTTGTCGAAATACGTCGGCAATTTCGCCGGATCAAACGTCGAGTGTCTCTGGACAATCGTTTCACCCTTCGGCCCCTTTTTGGTCAGCGGCTTGCCATCCGGACCTTTGAGGTTTTCGCGTTTCAACACACCCATCGCCTGGGCTTGGTTGTCTCGCTTCAACTCCTCCTCCACCAAATTAAAGAGCGGGTCTCCGTTGACGTACACCAGCTTGCCCTCGGTGACAAAAATGCGGTGGATCGTTGCGTTATCCGGCAGTGGCTTCGGGTTGGGAAGCCGGATTGCCATCGACGGCGGCGGCTGGTAGCGGGGCGTGTTGTCCAACTGGACCTTCATCTTATCGATGTCCGCCAACATCTTTTGCGCTTCAAGCTTCCTGCGATCTCGGTCCTTGCGCTTTTCCTCGAGCTCCTTGGCCAGCTTGTCCACATCCACCATCACATTTGGATTTTTGGATTTCTCGCCCTCCAATGCGTGGAGCTCATCCTCAATTTTTTTAAGCTCATCCTGCAACTTCGCTATCTCCAACTGCACCTCTGCAGGATCGCGTTTGGCATCATACTGCCCCATCTCGTCCTTGAGAATTTTGTGCTCCTCAACGCTCACCATCGGCAGATCCGAGAGCACCTTCTGGACGGATTTTGCAAGTCCGATTCCAATCATGACCAAAACGATGATCAGCACCCCGACCACGTTGGTCATGGTGTCCATCAACGCGACAAACGGAAGTTCCTCTTCGTGGGGTTTCGCTTTGCGTGCCATGGTGGTTGTTAAATGCGGCTACTTCGGTGGCGCGGCGGGCGCAGGCGCGGGTGGAGCTGGGACTGCGGGGGCCGGAGCGGGCGCAGCCATGCCGGGGGCTGCGGGGGCCGGAGCGGGCGCAGCCATGCCGGGGGCTGCGGGCGCCATTCCCGGCGCCATTCCCGGCGCAGGAGCTGGCGGCCGTGGTGGTGGCGGCGCTGCAATAGCCGGCATCGGCAGGCTGCCGAGCGCCTTGCCAAAAAGCTTCAAATCCATCTCCCCGTGCCCTGGCACGGGTAGCTTCGCGATCTTGTCCACGCCGTAACCGTAGTGCGATTGCGCCCAACCAGCGCCAAGTTTGTATGCATTCATGCCGTCGTCCCGGATGAGGAAAATGATTTTACTCTGCGGCACCTTTTTGACGGACTCCAGAAAAGCGTTGAACCCCTCGTCCTGCACAATCACGTCAGGCACGGCGCTGACCACCGAGTGCTCCTTCTCGTTCCAGAAACAAGTCAGCTTGCCCTCCCCCGCGTCGATAAAAAACACGGACTGCCCAAGGGCGATACCAGACCCCTGCGGATTGACCTGAACCGTGGCGTCTTTCTTCTCCGGCGGCTTGTTTTTTTCTATCTCGGACTGCAGCTCGGCGAATTTTGCCTTGAGCACAGGCTCCTGGCTCGTCAGCCCACGGAGCTCTACTACCAAGCCTTCAAGCTCCTTTTCTAGCTTCGCAGCAGCCTCCATGTTTTTGGCGCGATTGACCTCGGAATTACTGATGAGATCCTTGAGCTTTGCCGCCTCTTGGGAGTTCTTTTGTTTTTTTTCCTGCAGCTGCTTCACCGCTTCGAGCTTCTCATTAATCCCAGCGTATTTGGCCGCGAACTCTTTTTTGCTCTTGAGCATTCGGAGGTAATCCTCCGCGCGCCGCAATTCTTCCGGGGTCCGCCCGTTGATCCTCTGCGTCTGTGCAATAACCAACACCACGATGATCAGCACGAGCACCCCGATGAGCGAGCACAGGATATCCAAGAACGGGATCAACATGAGCTCGTCCGAGCGATGCCTTGGTCGTTTTACCATGATCCGGGTTCTAGGGGTTGAGTTTTGAAGTGCGGCCGGTGGGCCGGCGGTTTACTCGCCTCGGCTGAACCAGCCCTTCTTCTTAACCTGCTGAACAATCACCTGCTTGGTGCCCAGATCCGCCAGCACGGTGTTTAAACTCCGCAAGCTGGCATCGAGGCTGCTGACGGTTTTGTTGGTGGCTTCAAGCGTTGATTTCAGCGACTGCTCGACACCGGTGGTGACATCGCCAACCTTTTCAGCGAGCAGCTTGATCGCGCCTTCGTGTGCAGCTTTCACGGACTGGTGATATTCCTTGGAGGCGGACTCCAATTTGCCAACGTGCTCACCCAGGGCGCCCACCGCCTTCTCGTTGACCGTCACCGAGGTCGTCAGCGCCGTTTCAAGGCCGCCGGAGATTGAGTCGAGTTTTTCCGTGAACTGCGAAACCACCACGTTGTGCCCTTGGACCATGGACTCGTAGACACCGCGGGTGGACTGCTCCAAGTTTGAAGCGGTTTCAGTGAATGAATTCGCCACAGTTTCCTGATGCTGGCGTACCATCGCCATGTGCTCTTGGGCGTTTGTGTTTAGCAGCGTCATCTGCTCCCCGAGATGCTGCACCGCCGCCTGCTGGTACTGTTCGTTGCGCTCCTCGATGGAGTTGGCGTAATTGAGCATGCGGCTCGACAGTTCGTCCAAATGCGTCAAAAACTCTCTCTGCGCTGCCGTCAAGGCCTGAACCATCGCCTCAGCGACTCCGCCAAGATCGTTGATGTTGCCTGGATGCTTTGCTTCGTCCTTCTCTTCAGCAGCAGCGGCCGCTGCTCCATCGTCAAGGCGAGGCAGCAACACTTCGTTGCAGTAGGCATCTATATCGTTGAGCGCCTCTTCCTCGTGCTTCGCGAGCGAATTCAAAGGAAAGTTCAGCACAACTGCGAACACCAACCCCAGTAGCGTTGCGTCAAACGCGGTGCCCAGACCGCTTGTCACGTTGTTGATGGACCCCACGATTTTGCTAACATCCTCAACGTTGGAAAAACTCATCCCGCTGATCGCGTGCGAGAGACCGATGACCGTTCCGATGAACCCCAGCAACGGAATCGCCCAGAGAAACGCGCGTACGATGATGTAGCTCCCCATGATGCGCGAGCCATCGATCGCCGACTGGCTCGACATCAGTGTCCCGACATCCGCGACGTTCTGCCGAACTTCGAAGAACTCCAGTGCTTTCCTGATTCGGTTCACCATCAAGCTGTCGCGCAGTCGCTCAGGCAGGCTGTAGACGTGGTCGATGAACAATCCAACGTTGCTTGCGTTAATCTGCGCACCGAGATCAATCGGCAGCACATCCAACAACATTGCACGACGCTGATGTTTCAACTTCAGACTTTTTAAGAACAAAATCGCAGCAGCCCAGCCGAAGAAAAGTGTGTTCGCAAAGCTGACCGTGAAATGTTTGTAAAACAGATTGGCGAGTGTCTCCGCCGAGGTGAACTCGCTTGAGACCTTCTCCGGCGGCGCCTGAAACCAGTAGATAATCGCGAACCAAACCACCGTGATCCCCAAGCCGATGCCCGAACTCAATAGCGAACTTGGATTGGTGGGGTCCTGCTCCTTCCACACATTCCTCACAGGCCGCTGGTTGGCCGATCCGTCACCCGCATGGGCCGCGTTGGGGTCCTCAAAGAAAGCCGGCACCTGAATTTTGGTGTTACATCCCGGACAATGAACAATCTGTCCGGACATCTGCGGCTCTGCCATGAGTTGCATCGAGCACGCGGGGCAATTGAAATGCATGGTGGGTTGGGGTGTTGGGGGTTTGGTTGAGAGGGGTTGTCCGGCCTGCTGGCAGGCTTCAGGTACAAACGACTAAAACTCACACTTGTTCATGGATAGTGGCTTGCGAAAACAGTCCGCTGCTCAGGCAGTTGCGAGTTTACAGGAATCTCTCTAGGAACCGGAGGGGCGCGGGGGTTAACACGGGCGTAATCTGACTACTCACTCCCAGCGATTCGGGCAAGATCCATCTGTTGCGGGGCGACCGCATGTCGGGCCTTCACTCCCGCCATGCGGCTGCACACTGATACCTTCCTATTTCTGGAAGGGGTGCTCCTTCAGGATCTCCTCCACCATAAAGAAGTTCGTACGGTCCTTCACCGTCTCGCGCACCCTGCGGACTTCCTCGGCCGGGATAGGATCCAGATCGTTTCCGAAAGACTGCCTGACATAAGTCAGTACCGCTGCCAGCTCAATATCGTTGAGCAAGCCGCCAAAGCCCATCATCGGCGGGACGCCCTTGGTGGGATCGTAATGGGCCCCTGCCACGTCGATAGGCCCCCAGAGGCCCTTCAACGCGATCTTGATTAGCCGCTCGGATTCCCCCAACCACTCGCTCTTGGCCAGAGTCGGGTAAATATTGGGCAGCCCCTGGCCATTGGCCTGATGGCAGGTCGCACAATGGGCGTCGCGCAGGTAAACCTCCTTACCGATCGAATAAACCCGGTTGTCCTCTCCGGCGAGCTTGCGGGTTGGCCCGAATTTTTGATCCGCGGCGGTGGGCGGTGGTTTTGGGAAATCAAATTTACCGTCGAAATACAGGCGCGCCTGCGGGTTGCTGGTCATATCAAACGCCCTCATCTTCAGCAGCGAGCTGACATCATCTGCGAGCGTGTGCTCAAGGATCTGCTTGGTTACTGGGCCCATGTGCCCGTCCAGGGGAAGCTTCAAGGCTTCGATTACCACGCGTGCGCCATCTGTGTTGTCTAGCCAAGAGCCGGCAATAATCGCCTCCAGACGCACCCGGGGATGCTCATCCCGCGCCCCCTGCATCAAGAACTTGAATGCGCTAGGCAGCTTCTCGTGCGCAAAGCGCACTACGCTGATCGCGGCTGCCCGAGCCTGATGCTTCTTGGACTCTAGCACCATTTTGATCAACCCGGCATCCGGCTGGTTCTGCGCCCACGTCGCCCACATCGCTTCGCAAAGATGATGCTCATACGCCGGATCGCTCGCATCCAGCTTGGCCACCCAAGCTTTAACCGCCGGCAACACCTCTTTGGGCGCATGCGCGCGCAATTCCCGCCGCGAACGGTAACGCGAACGGTACTCGGGCAGCTTCAAATTTTCCAAGAGCTCCTCAACCGAGGCGCCGTCAACTCGAGGAGGCGCAACTAGCGGCAACCCCGGATAGGTGATGCGGTAAATTCGGCCGTGATCATGGTCGCGGTTCGGGTCCCGCGCGTTGTGCTGCATGTGGCCGATCAGCGCATTGTGCCAGTCCACCACGTACAACGAACCGTCGGGTGCAAACTCCAAATCTACGGGCCTGAAATTCGGATCGTTCGATGACAACAGATCCCCCGCAAGCTTTCCAACAAAGCCCCCGCCATCCTCGCTCACCGTCGCCATGCTTATGCCGAGAAAACCAATGCTGTTGCACACCATGAACTGTCCCTGGCGCTCGCTCGGGAAGTGCCTTGAGGAAATCCATTCAGCACCGGATGTCGGCCGCGACCGTTTCGGGACGAACGTTCCGACGAACGCGTTCTCGATTCCGTAGGGCATTTTCGCCGACACCGGTAGGCCCCAGTAATTCTGGCCACTCGAGGCGTCGGAGATGAAACACTGCTCCCATTCGTCAAACGAGACACCCCAGGGGTTGTTGTAGTCGGCCTGGCTGTAGCGCTCGAGCCGGAACGATTTCGGGTCGAACCTCCAGACCCCACCATCGTTGCACCGCCGGGGACCGTACGGGGTCTCAACCTGACTGTGCAAAAACCGCCCCTCCAGCAGGTAGAACGCGCCGGACGCATCGGCGCTGTACGCTGAAATTGCGTGGTGCGTGTCGTGCGTGTCAAAACCGTGCATCAAAATTTCCAAACGGTCCGCCTTGTCGTCCTTGTTCTCATCCACGAGTAGGCAGAGGTTGGGCTCTTGCGAAAGATAGACCCCTTCGGGAGCGATTTCGAAACCAATCGGCAGGTGTAAACCCTCTGCAAAGATAGTCTCCTTGTCCGCCTTCCCGTCATGATCGGTGTCCTCGTAAATCACCAGCTTGTCATTGGGCATCGCATCACCCGGCCTGTAATGCGGGTACGTGGGCATCACCGCAACCCAGAGGCGCCCCTTGTTGTCAAAAGACATCTGGACCGGGTTCTTTAGCAGCGGAAATTCCGACTCCGAAGCGAATAGCTCGATCTTAAATCCATACGGCAATTTCATTTCGCTGATGGCCTTCTTCCCGTCCTGGTACGAGCCTGTCCCCATGGCTCCTCCGGGCTTGAAATTAGTCGGCACTTCGGGAAGCGCATGCGTGCGCGAGTCATCAACAACGAGGGACTTTGTTTTGCCCGAGGCAACGTCGTGAATCAGCGCATCTCGAAGTGCTGCCATTTCCCGAGTTTTTTTGATCTCATCGGGATAATTCTGCGGGCCATAGGGATTGTAGCGCTGCCCGTGCGTATGCACGCCATTGACGAGGTTGTAGTCGTTGTTCCAGAACCAGTCTTTTTGTTTCACCGCCGCGTGTACTGCAGCGGGATCCGCTTTTGAGATCCTCGGAGTTTTTCCAAAAACGGTATCTGCAAGAATCGCGGCAAGCTGCTGGTAAGCAGCGTCCGTGGGCGCGAACCCATTGATGGTAAACGGCGTCTTCGCGTCTGCATACAGGGCCTTTGTGGCGTTGAAAAAGTCTACGTAAGTGAGACCGTTTACCTTCGCTACACGCTCCATCGCGCCCGCGTACAGCGCCAGATTTGCGTTCTCCCTGTCGCCTGTCGGCAAGTCCCGCTTGGCGCTCAGGTTCTCAAATGCGATCGGGGACACGAGCACCAAACGCGGGGCTTCCGACCCGTTGTACGCCTTGCCAAGGGTGTGTTTTACAAACGCCTCAAGTTCAGCCTCGAATTTCGCCACGAAATCCGGGCCGTCAAAGGACTCGTTCCAACCAAAGAACGCCACCACCGTATCCGCCTTCAAATGCGCCAGCCATTCGTCGGGCATAGGGAAAAAGCCTTTGCCATTGTGCATGGCGAGCTTCGGGTGGAATTTTTCCGCACCGGGAAAAGCCCATTGAGAGGCCCGGGCCGGGTGGGGACGAAACCCAGGGGTGTCGCCCGGGCGACCCATGTTGCGCACAAAAAGGCCGCTTGCAGGGAAGCGCAGGTGCAGTTCTGTCTCCAAGCGGCTGTAGTACACATCCCGCTCCGCAAGACCGTTTCCAACAAATACAATCCGCTCACCGCGCTTGGGAACAGCCACCTTCTGGGACCGCGCCACCGTGGCGTCGGCGGGCACCGGCATTTGCGCGTGGGCCGCATTTTCAGGCGCAGCATTCATCTGCAGCGGAGCTGCTGGCTTCTTGTTTGGCTCGGGAGCCTCCTTGACAGCAGTCGTCTTCGAGGCTGCATCTCCAGGCTGCTGCTTCGGTGCCTTTGCATGTAAATTGAAAGTCAGCGGTGCGAACAAAAGAGTTGGGAGAATCAGTTGGAGGGGATGCATGAGCGCGAAAAGTTTCTCTATGACAAAACAGGGAACCCCGGGATTCGCAATTCGTAATTAAATTTCCTTCCCTCCCCACTTCATGAGGCTGCCGCAAGCTGTTTCGTCATCGGCTGCCTGCGTGCGAATCTCAGGCAGACAAGGATCCCGCTTCATCGGCCCGCGCCCCCAGATCACCCGCGCGGCCCCATAGCTATCCACTATATAACGCCCTGAAATACGACCGGCTAGTTGAGGCATATCGATATCTAACTGCCGTCTGCCCACAGGGGAGCAGCACCGGGCCGACCAAATTTCGCTTTTCCATGAAACATCAAGCCGCCTCCACCATACTGCTCAGGCAACTCCGCGCATTTCACGGGGCGGACAACAGCCAGTTGATGGCTGAAGAAGTTATCACCCTCGCCAGTAAACTAGACGAATGCATCGCCCGTATGGGCAGCTCCAGCGTCTACACCCTCCAGATGGCCGTGCAGCTGCTCACCAAGGGAAAGGTTCGGCTCCAGTACCGCGCCTCTGAAGAGCGACTCCAGCTTGTGAAGCAATCCGCTCGCCTTAACCGGCATGAGGCGATTGCGCTTGTGGAGAAATACGTCTCATCCAAATCCCCGCGCATCTCTCACTTCAATTCGGATGACCCCACCAGAGCAATGATCATCGAAGCAAACGTTCAAGCAGCCTTGACCGCGTCGGTTTAAGCGCATGGATTTCGCGCACTAAAAAAATACGCCGCACCCCAGATCAGGGTCTCCGCGTCCGGGGGCCCTGCTCACAGCCGCCCCCTAAGTGCCGCAAAACGTCCGCCTCACCCTCTGCGCTTCCGTCGGAGGGATCTCAAACTCACGGTACTCCTCGCTCTCTTGATAGGGCTCGCACAGCACCGCTCCAAGTCTCTGGAATGGGCCGAAATCATCCGCCAGAACCGCCGCCTGAATCGCCTCCTCGATCCGGTGATTCCGCGGGATACGCGCCGGATTTGACCTCCGCATCAAATCCCACTGCTCCGCCACGGTTGTCTTTTCCATTGCGAGCCGTTGCTTCCAGCGCAGCGCCCACGCATCGTATTCCGAGGATAACCCGAAACGTTCGCCGGTGGCGGATGGCGTTTCAGCGGCTTGGGTTGCGTCGCACAATCTACGGAATGTTTGCGTAAAGTCAGCTCCGCACCTGTGCATGATTTCAAGCAACTCCTCAACCAGCGCCCGGTCCGTGGCATGCTCCGTTTGCAGACCGATTTTTGCGCGCATGTTTGCAAGCCATTTTCCCTCAAAATCTGGGAGCATGTTTTGGATCACTTCGCGCGCAGCTTCCACCGCCTTTTCAAGATCCGAGTCAATGAGCGGCAGTAGCGTCTCAGCGAGTCGCGCGAGGTTCCACTGCGCGATATGGGGCTGGTTTGAGAAGGCATACCTTCCGGAACGATCGATTGCGCTGAATACGGTTTTCGGATCGTACGCATCCATAAATGCGCACGGACCGTAATCGATTGTTTCGCCGGAAATAGAGCTGTTGTCCGTATTCATCACGCCGTGAATGAAGCCGACCTTCATCCAGTCCGCGACCAGTGCAGCCTGCCGTTCCGCGACTCCTTTTAACAAACCCAGAAACGGCCGGTCCGATCCGTTCAATTCGGGATAATGCCTGTCGATCGCGTACCTCGCCAGCTGCTCAACTGAGGGCCAGTCAGATTGCGCCGCAAAATATTCGAAAGTACCCACTCGAAGATGACTCGCGGCGACGCGAGTGAGCACCGCCCCAGGCAACACCTCCTCGCGCACCACCGATTCGCCAGTCGTCACCGCCGCAAGTGCGCGCGTCGTGGGAATCCCAAGCGCGTGCATGGCCTCGCTCACCAAATACTCCCGCATCACCGGACCAAGAGCCGCCCGTCCGTCTCCGCGGCGTGAGAAAGGGGTCGGGCCCGCGCCCTTGAGCTGCAGATCCCGTCGCCGACCCTCACAATCCACAAGCTCACCAATGAGCAGCGCGCGGCCGTCCCCGAGCTGCGGAACAAAACCGCCGAATTGATGACCGGCGTAGGCGAGCGCGATCGGCTGCGCGTCGGGTGGCAACTGGTTTCCAGAGAAAATCTGCGCGCCGTGCGCGAGCAGCGTCGGCAACGGCAGCCGCAGCCGCGTAGCGAGCTCCTTGTTCAGCGCAAAAAGGCGCGGCCCATCCACCGCTGTCGGCTCACGCCGCGCATAGAACTGCTCCGGCAGCGCCCGATATGTGTGCTCGAAACCGAATGCATCAATCTCCATGCGCCAGCAATCGCACAGTACGTTCGCGCTTTCCAGCATTCATCCGCCACTCGCTTGGTCCCCGGACCTTCACTTCATCGCGCAGCCCGCTCGCTGAAATTGCGCCAGCGCTCCTCCAGCACGCTCGGATCCGGCACACCCCGATGCACATACAATCCGTACTGCAACCGCGTTGTCTGGCCCGGCTCCAAGGTGAGAGATCCACCGAAAGTCAGCGCAGCCCCCATCCACCCATCGTCCCGAACGTGAAAGTGCGCCGGATGGCCGAAGTTGGAGGGGTGGTCAAAAAGAGTGACGCCCTCTTGTGCCTGGTTGGTCACGGGACCCGCATAATCAACCCAGCGCGCACGCTTGCGGAAGCATCCCGCCTCGTCGACTCCACCCTCTGAGTTGCGGATCGTTCCGCCCCCGTCCTTCACTCCGATAGTCTTCGCAACACGAACAGCCATCATGCCGAAAGCCGTCTCCCCAAACGTCACGGGTTGCTTCAATGCGCTGAACAATACATCCACCACAAGCAGCCACTCTCCATCGTTGAGTGGCTCCACGCTGGTTTTACGGCGCTCCGCAATGAGGTGCTCTCCCTCCTTGGTGCGCCACACCGCCGTGGTTTCCACGCTCGCAGCATCATCACCATCCGAGAGCTTTTCCACCCGCTGATGGACAATACGGTCCCCGCTCGTGTCTGCCCAAAACGTACGGCCGTTCACCAGTGCATGCGAGATCCAGACCGAGTTATGGTGGCTATGCGAAACCGGGTCGTGCGGGTGCCCCATGCGCGTTAGCGAAACACCCGAAGGGCCATTGACTGGAAACAAGAAGGGCCTTTCCTGCGTGCTTCTAAAATGAAGTCGGGTGAGTTCGCGGCCCGCGCACTGGAACGAAACCTCGTCATGAGGCTGCGGAAGCGCCTGCACGCGCGGAACGGGCTTGGGTTTAGCTTGAGCCAGACCAGTCAGTGCGAATGCAAAAACGGTCATCGTGATCAAACAATGCGGGGCGTTCGGGAAGGTGCGGAACATGGCGATGAGGAATATGCTCGCCATTCGCGGCCAAGGCACAAGACACCGGTTAAAAAAGTTGGCTCCGCCGTTCGACCGGTTAGGCTCCCATGCTGTGTGTCGTCCCCCTGGATTTCATTCGTCTCGGCGAAATCTAGCTACTTGCTAGAGGCACTCATCCCCTTCCACCCCCCAAACTTTATGTCATCCGCCGCGCAGAGTCACCGCACCGCCCTTTGGTGCTGGAGCGTCACCGGCCTGCTGCTTTTGGCGACGACCATCAACTACATGGATCGAGTCACGCTCGCGAGCGCCTCCGTCCGTATCACAAGCGAACTGCAGCTGAGCGAAACCGAGTACGGCCACCTTGAACTAGCGTTCGGCTGGTCCTTTGCGCTGGGGTCGATTGTATTTGGATTTCTCGCAGACTGGATACCGATCTACATCCTCTATCCGGCTGCGCTGCTTGCATGGTCGGCGATGGGCGCCGCAAGTGGCATGACTGAAGGGCATCACAGCCTGCTGCTCTGCCGCGCGCTACTTGGTTTTTTTGAATCAGCACACTGGCCATGCGCGCTTAAGACCACACACACAATTCTCTCCGAAAAACAACGCACGCTCGGCAACAGCATTCTCCAAAGCGGCGCATCCATCGGCGCAATTCTCACTCCGCAGCTCATGCGCCTGCTCCTCACCGACGCCCCCGGCTCCTGGCGGAAAACGTTTATCTTTGTCGGCATGCTTGGAGCCGCGTGGGCCTTGGGATGGTTCATGCTGGTCCGTCCACGCGATTTAACGTCGCCCAAGCCTCCGG
This sequence comes from Akkermansia muciniphila, assembly GCA_945906945.1. Classification (GTDB taxonomy): domain Bacteria; phylum Verrucomicrobiota; class Verrucomicrobiia; order Chthoniobacterales; family Chthoniobacteraceae; genus Chth-196. The sequence continues at coordinate 18,346 of CAMDSZ010000009.1, read as the reverse complement.
AAACCACTGCCACCGACAAAGGGCTAATCGCGATCCTACGCAGCAAGCCCTTCTGGGCCGTTGCGATCCTCATTGTCGGCGCCCAAACCGTCTGGCACGTATACCGCGTGTGGCTGATGAAGTTTCTGCAAACAGGCCGGGGCTACACGGAGTCTGCCGCTTTGAATTTTAACTCCCTTTATTTCGCGGCAACGGATGTGGGCTGCGTTCTTGCTGGATTGTTCGCACTCGCGCTAGTGAAACATCTGCATCTGTCACCGCACCTGGCCCGCCGCAGGGTGTACACGGGCGCCTGCGCACTGACCTCCCTCAGCCTGTTTCTACCGATCCTGGCGCGTGGCGGCTTTCTGCTGTGCACGCTGCTAGTCATCGGCGCGGGAGCGCTCGCTCTTTTTCCTTGTTACTACAGCTTTGTGCAAGACCTCTCAGCCACGCATGTGGGCCGCCTCACGGGAATTCTCAGCCTTTGGGTGTGGGCGCTCACATCGCCGCTGCACAGCGCGATGGGCGCACTCGCAGACTGGTCAAAGTCTTACGATCTTGGACTCGTGATTGCTGGCATCGCCCCGTGGATGGGGGTTGTCTCCCTCCATGCGCTCTGGAAAATACCGTCCGCAACCGACACCCAAACAAATCCCGCAACAAGGCCCTAGAGACCGACTCATACGAGACGCTAAATGATTCTAGTATTGGCGCAGGCTTACTCGTCCCCCGTTTTTATCACCCACTCAGCCCCCTAAATTCAATGTTCACGGCCGCCTCCAGATTCGAGCAATTTCCAGCGCTCGCGCACACGACCTACCTAAATACCGCTGCGGAAAGCATCCCGCCGCTCTGCGTTGAAGAAGCAGTCCATGAATACCTCCGCGACAAGACGCTTGGCATGCGCGGAAGAGACGGACACTTCGCGCAGGTCGAGAAATGCAGGGCCGTGTGCGCGCGCCTCCTCAGCCTTACACCGGCCGAGGTATCATTTTGCTCGTGCAGCTCCGAGGCGTATAACTTACTGGCATCTGCTTTGCAGTTGCGCGACAGGGATGAGGTCGTGGTCACGGATATCGATTTCCCGGCGGGAATCACTCCTTGGATGCGCGCAGCAAGTCCTCCCTCGCTCAAAATCTGGAAGGCAAACCAAGGAGAACTTTTGCTGGAGGAACTCTCAAGTATTCTTGGTCCCACGACGAAACTTGTTCAGGTGTCGCTTGTGAGCTTCTACAGCGGCCACCGGATCGCATGGGAACCGTTTCATCAAATGGTCCGCGCGCTCGCGCCAAACGCTGTGATCGCCGTCGATATCACGCAAGCCTTCGGGCGAATTCCTATTTTGTGCCACAACGCGGACATCCTTATTTCAAGCACCCACAAGTGGACTCTCGGAATCCACGGTGGCTGCGTGATTGGAGTCCCGGCAGCGGCGGCGGAACGGCTCACCACAACGGCCGGAGGTTGGTATCACCTGCTCAACGCTTTTGATCCCGACCGCCTCGAGCGTGCAGTTTCAAAGAAGGGCGCAGCCAGCTTCTCGGTCGGGATGCCCAACTTCATCTCATTATACGCGCTTGGCGCGTCGCTGTCGTACCTCGAATCCATCGGCATTGAAAATATCGGCGCGCACGCGAATCCCCTGATCAAGGAAGTTGACGACGGATTACGCCGCCTCGGACTAACTCCGCTTTGTGAATGGAGACCAGACAACCCGACAGGCATCGTGGCGTTCAAGCACGAGCAAAACGCGACTCTGCATGCGGCGTTGGACGCGGAGCAAATCCACGTAATGCATCAAGCCGGCCGGATTCGCATCGCAGTCCACGGATACAACAGTCAGGAGGATGTTTCGCGGCTACTATCCGTCCTTGAATCGCTCCGAAGTGAGGGCGTGTTTTTCTAAGGAATACACCCCTCACGCCACGCCCTTGCATGAAACCGCTTCATCAAACCTTAGCTGATTTAGTCCGTATCAATTCAGTCAATCCTGCCTACGGGGATGGCGGCAGTGAAGGCAATGTGGTGCCTTACCTTCGCAGTTTTTTCGCGAGTCGCGGCATCGAAACTTTCGAACAGGAGGTTTTTCCAGGGCGCGCAAATTTGATCGCGCGGATTCCAGGCCGGACAACGCGGCGGATTGTGCTCGAGGCCCACACCGACACCGTCTCGGTAAAGGGGATGGAGATTGATCCATTTGGCGCGGAGATTAGGGAAGGCAAGCTCTACGGGCGCGGCTCCGTCGATGACAAAGCAGGACTGGCGGCGATGATGCACGCTGTGGCCTCGCTCAAAGCCGACAGAGTGACGCCGGAATGCGAAGTATGGCTTGCGGCGGTTGTGGACGAGGAGTTCAGCTACCGCGGCGTGGTTTGCCTTTGCGAGGGGCTTCGTGCAGAGGCTGCGATTGTGGCGGAGCCAACTGAAATGCGCCTTGTTACGGCAACTAAAGGGGTGTTGCGCTTCCGCATTGTCACGCGTGGGTTGGCGGCGCATAGCTCGAAGCCGCATCTGGGGCACAACGCGATCAGCGATATGGCGCGCGTGATCTTGGCGTTTGAAGCGGAGAATGAGCGGCTCGCGTCAGAGCAACATCCGCTCCTTGGACCGGCAACGGTGAATGTGGGCGTGGTGCGCGGAGGCGTTCAGGTGAACTTGGTTCCGAACGAGGCGGCAATTGAGGTCGACCGCCGACTGTTACCAAACGAACGCGCCGAGGACGTTGCCTCCGGTTATGAAGCGCTGCTTCATCAGATGAGGGCGAGCCACCGGAATTTTGACGGACGCATCGAGCGGCCTTTGCTGCTGGTGGATGAAGCTCTAGACACGCATTTTGCGAGTGACGTTGTTCGCCACTCGCAGAGGCTTCTCTCCGAGATGAGCCGTGACCCCTCGCCTTGTGGCGTGCCTTTCGGAAGCGACGCCAGCAATCTGTCCAGGGCGGGAATCCCTGCGGTGGTATTCGGTCCGGGCAGTATCAACCAGGCCCACGCCGTCGATGAATTTGTCGAGCTGGCGCAGGTTGAGGAGGCCGAGCGTTTTTATCGAAGCTTCATCGAGTCCTACCCCTGAGGTTTAAAAGGATCCGCGCTGTGCAGGGGTGATCGCCGCACTCTTTTTGTCTTTTGCTTTCGGTGACTGAGATTCGCTGCCTTTCTCCTGCGGCCGCCCCGTCTCGACCAACCGGTCGCGAACTGGCGATGGAGGCAGGCTTTTGCTCCACTCGAGCGCCCGCGCGGTCAACAACTTCACCGTCTCGGGATTCGCTGCCGCCACGTTACGCTCCTCGCCTATGTCGTCGGGGATGTTGAATAACTCCGCGTTCGAACCGTTATGGTTCACGAAAAGCTTCCAATCCCCGTCGCGCACCGCCAGGGACGCTGGCATGTAGCGGCCCTCCGCGCCCCCTGCCACCGTGAAAAGCCACTCCCAATGCAGCGGCCTAGACCTTGAGCGCGGCTTTCCAAACCACATGTCGCTGACATCCTCGCCGTCCGGGGACAGACCCTCTGGGACATTCACCCCAGCGAGCTTGCAAATCGTCGGAAGGAAATCCACGCCGCCCGTCACACTCGTCTCATCACGTCTGCCCGCCGGAATGTGTCCGGGCCAGCGCACCAAGCCGAAGGTCCGAATTCCGCCTTCGTACATGGAACGTTTTCGCGCACGAAGCGGGCCTGTGTTGCCAACTCCCCCGTTGCTCGCATTCCCAATCCGGTAATCCTCCGCACCGTTGTCACTGGAGAAAAAGATGAGCGTATCATCCGCTAATTTCATCTCATCAAGCGCCGCAAAAAGCCTGCCGAGCTGCGTATCGAGATCGGTGAGCGAGGCGCAAAACACCTTCATCTGGCTCGAGAGATCTTTTGCGTTTGCAAGGTAGTCTTTCATCCACGGACCAAAACCCGGCGCGTCGGCGCGCGCAACCAGTTGCTCATACTCAGCGAGCTGCTCAGGTGTGGGGTCGAGCTTTGCGTGCGGTAATAATGTCCACACATTTGCATAAAACGGACCCGCCTTGTGTTCCCTGATGAACTTGATGGTTTCATCAACGATGAGGCGCGTGGACTTTGCGCGAAAGTGGGGGTCTTTTCCCTCGTCGCCAAGCTGCGGACCGTTTGCATTCACTGTCTTGGAAACGTCGAACCCGTAGGCGGAGGGCTCCGGAGCGCCGGGCCCGCCGCCTAAGTGCCATTTGCCGAAATGCGCCGTCGCATAGCCCGCTGATTTTAGGATGCTCGCGATTGTCGGAGTCTTTGGGTCGAGCCAGTCGGGCATCGAGCGGGCAGCGTTCTGATCGTGAGTGGAGAAATGGCCGTGGATCAAATGCCGCGCGGGATAATGCGACGTCATGAAAGCGCAGCGGCTTGGCGAACACACGGTAGCCGATACGTAAAATTGGTGCATCCACGTGCTTTGCGAAGCGAACGCATCCAGATTGGGCGTCTTCACATAAGGATGTCCTGCGAAATGCGCGTCGTTCCAGCCCTGATCGTCGGTGAGAATGAATATCACATTAGGCTTTTTTTCGGAGGCAAAGCAGGCCCGCGGACTCAACGTTGAAAGCATCAGGACTACGACGGCTATGAGAATATCTCCTGCTTTCATACTAAGGTTTCGAGCCGCAGTTAGACCTGAGACAGCCCTTACTCGCTGCGGGCGAGCAGTGTCTAAAACGGCGACGCATTTCATAATCATGGGCTCTAAACACCATGGTGCTGTCGGAGTTTCAAACTATTTGCGACCTCGTACGCGGGTCAAAACCACCCTCAAGCCCCGCTGTATCCAAAGGGGCAATGTATCCAAAGAGGCAATTTACTGGTTCGGCTTTTGATAAGACTCTAGCACGTCTGTCCGATTCCACTTTTTGAGTAGCGCGCAGCTGTCCGCCGGATGAAACGGCAGGACATCGGAGTACCCTGGCACAATGACTTGTACCACAGGAAAATCATGCTCGGGGTCCGAAAGATCGACCACAAGACAGTCTTTCCCGAGTGTCTCGCAAATTGAGCACACTTGTGTGATGTCATCGAGGCAGTCTTCTTGCACGGGTGCGGCGTTGAGCGGTACTACCACGCCTTCGCGTAAAAACTCGCCGTCTTGGTAAGGAACAAAGCCAAACATAAAAGCAGACATGAAATTGTCGCAGTCGTCAGCCTGTGCAGGCAGCCTGCGAAAATCGTGATCCAACAACGTACTGACTTCAGCCGCGAGTTGCGCGGATCGCGGATCCAGAAATTCGTGCTTTCGACGACCCTGAGCGTATTCGGTAAAAATACGCTGCAACGCCTCATAAGTATCAAAGGACGCGCCAACCTTGAAGAAGTGCCGGAACTGGTATTGCTCGGGAATGTTATGGTCCACAAAGTACGCCCCGATGCAGGGTAAGGTTCCGTCAAAACTTAGATCTTTGAACACAACCTCGATCCCGTATTTTCGCAAAAACGAAATTTGCCTCTGCACAAATGGATCCGTAATTGTTGATGCATCAATGGTCGGCACAACCATGCGGTTGCGTAGCACCGCTATTTGAGCGCGTCTTTCGAAGATTTCGAGGGCAGCGTGCAGTATGGCTTCCTCAAGGTTGTTGCCAGTCGCCCGTCCATTGGGGCCACTGATAAATCGAACGTATTCAATAGGAATCTTTCTGGTGGTTTCGTGGATGAGCGAATAGCCATCCACCCAGTGATAAGCTTCATCAAGCGTGTGGATGCGGTCCAGCATCGGCGGGGTTGCCGACGCCACGTGCTCAAGAAGCGACGCAATCGAAAGAGCGTTACTCACATCCTTTTCGCGCGCTCCCAAATAGCCGGCAAGCTTGCCTGTCTCGCACGATAGAAGTGACTCGGCACCCTCCGCAAGAGCGCCAGCCTTGCTTCCCTCCGGCGTGAGCCCTTTTCCCATCGAGCGAAAATCAAGTCCCTCGATGAACATCGCCGACCAGTGCAATTCCTCTGAAAGCTTTTCCTCATGCAGCCAATAATCATACCGGAAGCCGAAAATCTTCTCCAATCGGGCAATGGTTTGGGCCGGGGGCACACACCGGTCATGAGCGAGTTTTTTTCGCGACTGTAATTTCATTTTGAAAGGTCCTCATGAATTGCTTCTGCAGCCGCAAGGCCCTCCGCAATACAGTGTCCAACGGATGCTCCACCATTCAACATGGCGCCCGCGGTGTGGAACCGGCCCGGATTCTTTGCCATTTCTGATCTCACATTTTCGGAAATCTCCAGTCCCATCCCTTCGACCACAAAATCTACTGGCTGGGTGACCTCGACCCCAAGTATCGCGTGCCGTAGTCGGAGCCCGGCCACTCGCCCTTCGCCATCACATTCGTAGCCGAGTGGCTGCCAGTTCATCATCGCATGAACACCCGGCCTGCTAAACCAGCTTTCCGGCATATGCCAGTGCAGCTCCGAGCGCGGGCCGGAAAAGACCACATAGATTTCAAGTTCACCACAAGCATCCAAGGCGCGGCACGCATCCATAGCGCTGTCACCCCCCGCAAGTACAGCGACCCGTTTTAGATTCGCGGGTACACCCGATTCAATCAAATCCAGAGCACCCACCACTCCGTGCGCCCTGCCCAATGAGCGCTCCTGCCATAAACCGACAGCCACCAGCACGGAGTCATATTCAGGTGCCAAATCGGACACGAATGTGTCCGTCCCAAGAGTTCTACCGAAAGACAGCTCAAGCCGTCCGGCCAATATCGCGGGCTGCAGCAGTGCATCAATCTCCTCTTTGAAAGTCGGGATGGATCGGTTTTTTGAAAGCAGACGCTCTGGGACTCCCCCAAGATCCGTCGAGGCCTCATAAATATGGACTCTATGCCCAAGCTCAAGAAGGCGGGCGGCCGCCGCGATTCCGGTGGGGCCACCCCCGATGATCGCTACCCGTTTTCCACCGCAGTGCGCGGGAAGCTGAACCCCACTCTCACCGCGCTTACGTGCCCTCCATGCGACCGCGTATTGTAAATCCATGATCGGAACCGGCACGCCTGTGAGCGTTGTTTCAATACAGGCTCCCTCCTCCTCAATCCACCCTGGGCTTGTTTGCGCAGTCATCTCGGGAAGCGGATTTCCGACTCGCAGCACCTTGTATGCGTCCTGCTCGCGCCCTTCCCTGAAGGCTTTGATGAAAGACGCGACATCTGTTCGGGTCGGTGATTTCTGAGCGCACGGCGCAGCCTCGCAAAGATGACATCGTGCCGCACCCGCCAGCAACCGGTCTGCGTCACAACGCCGCATATCGCGGAAGGCGGCCCCGTAAGCTTCCGAGTCACGAAGGACGCAACCCACCGCCCTGCCTGCGTCAGATAGCAATGCGCAGGCGGAACAAACCATGCAAGTCGAGTCCGCACTCACGACGCCACTGCGCAACACGCGAGCCGGCAAGTCCGGACAAGCGAGGGCGCTTCGTCCCAGCCCGGCAAAATCCATCCATCCGGAACGCAACGCGCCGGCGGCGAAATGCGGGACGAACTGCCGCAGCCAGCTCAGGCCGCTCCCAATCATAGGGACCCCTGGGAAATGATCGCGCAGAGCCCGCACCAACGCCATCTGCCTGTTGATAGTCATCAGCGGGTGTTCGTCTCCATGTTCGAAATCCACAATTGCCCGGCTTCCGCGCGACGCACCTACCAAACACGGGCTTGCCGAAGTGACATTCAACATGTGGAGTCCGCCGTCGAGCAACCGCTTCACCAGTTCCATTGCAGCGCTCAGCTCGTACTTTCGAAAATCACTGACGTGGACGCCGAATCCCCCACGAACCGCATCATAAGCACAAAGCCTCGTGCTCAATAGAATCGCCGGCACCGCCGCTTTGACGCGCGCGAAAGTCTGAGGCAGTGTCTGGTATTCACCTTGGATATCGACACCATCAAAGCCTGCATCCCTCGCGAGTTGTGCCGCAGAAACAATCGCATCAGGATCTTTCGAATCAAGTTGAAGCACCACAATGGGCGGCGCCTTTGAGGCAGCACGCATTTCTGACAGCATCGCAGCGAAGTGAGGAGCCGTCGAAGGAGACAAGCACAACCGCCTGTTTTCGTGATTCTCCATTGCCGAGGTGCGCTCAATCCAGATCAGTCCAAAGGCGCCTTTAGCGTATGCACGGTAGCGTCGTCTGGTCAGCGCACTCGGGGAGCCATCGGGCTGCGCGTCGCCACCGGCGATTGGCTGCGCACAAAACCGGTTCTGGATTACCTTTCCTTGAATGTGCAAGGGCTGTCCCAACGGCGACAGGTCATCGTCGACGGACGCCTCGAGACCAAGACGCGCAATCTCCGCGCGCAGGGCGACGAGCGAGTGCAGGTAAAAAGGCTGGTAGTTCGGAATCTCCATCGTGTTTGTAGCGGCTCCATCGCCCGCGCTCTTAAAGCAAACGAGATTGAAATTGAGTCATGCCCCTCTGCTCAGCGCGACGCTTCCGTTTGGGTTCACGCGCTAGAATCGGCGGCGTCTTTAAGCCCCAGCTCATAGGGCACCGTTTAGCGCTTTGTAGTACTCTGCAACCTTACCCCGGTATTTTGGCGGCGCTTGATCCGGACCGCTTTCAATCATGCTTTCAAGGGCTCCCGTGTTGCCTTTCGCTTCCATTCCACCGGAAGGGGCGGCGGACAAATTGGCGGCTGCCCATGTGAGCGAGGAGATCGCCATTTTCCTGAATTCGCGCATCTGCTCGATATTCCCCTTGGCCACGGCGTCCGCGGCTTGCCGTAACTCGTGCGAAGCGTTCTTGAGGGAGTCTACACGGACGTTCTTCATCGAGGCCTTGGCGTAAAGAGCATCTGCTTGCCGCGCCATGAGCGCCGCCATTCCCTCATTGGATCCTGCCTCCATCGAGTCTACCCGCTCAACGCCCCCGCCCATGCCTTTGGCATCCGCCTTTCCGGTTCCAAGCTTGCCCCCGCCAGTCGCCTTCGTATCGGCCTCGCCCGCGAGATCCACTTTTCCACTTTGAATCGGCTCCTCAGTGCGGCGCGCCTCGATGTTCTTGTCGCCTTCCCCGATGGTGCCGGATCCGGCAGCGGTCTCGCCCACCGACATGCCCTGACGGCCCACGTTGGAGCGCCCGTCCTGCTCCTTGTGGTCGGGGGCCTGGTTGCCTGATTTGCCTTGCGCCGCGAACGATGCGATATCCCCCTCTGCCACCTCGGCACCTGCCGGCACATCCGACATCGCATGATTAGTTGCGCTGTCATCGGCTTTCTCCGCCATTTTTTGCTCCTCCTTCAGAAGGTCACCGAGAAGGTCCTGTGCAGCCGTGGCGAGTTCACCGAGAGCGATACCGGACTCGGGCATTTCCGCTTTATCAAAGGCCTCGGCGGTGATTTTCTTCTCGTCGGGCTTTTCAGCTAGCCACATTTCCATCGCATCCAACCGCTTCTTAGCCTCGCCCATTGCCGCTAGAAGCTTCTCATCTTTCGCAGCGCCGGTCTCCTGCACTTTGTCTGCGCCATCATTTTCAGAACCCGGCTTCTGCTCGATTTCTTGGAACACCGAAAAAACGTCTTCAACCAGGTCATTCGCCACATTCAATTCTGTGAAAATGTGAAGATCATTCGGAATTTCAAGAAGCGCCTGCTTGATGTTCTCCTTCATTACAGCGAAATCCTCGCTCATTTCGTCCATGGCTTGGTCGTTCTTGTCCTTCTGGCCTTTGACCATCTCCATGGCCTCGTTTATTTTGCCATTCAGAGCTTCAATCTTCTTGAGCTTCTCCTTTGCCTGATTAACTGCATCCGTCAAAACTTCACGCTTCTCAGCTTCTTCCTGCATCTTGATCTGATCGAGGATCGACTGGAGCATCTTCAGTCCCGTCACAATTCGCTCCTGAATCAGGACTGCCTCCGTGCACTGGTTTTGATCTAGTCGTTCTGCCGCGATGACCATGTCGCTTCGGATTTTTAGTTCGCTCGCTTTTGCGCTCACTCGCTCGATGGTTCCCGCGAGGGCCGCGTCGGTTTGCGCAGCTTGGGCGGCCTCCTCTTTGCAGGCGGTGAGGAAGGAGTTCATTTCATTGCTGATTTCATCCTGAGAATCCACAAGCTGCTTTGCGGGCTTTGCTTTGGTTTCAACGACTGCAACCGTCTGCTTCAAAGTCGAGCTCTGGTCGCGAATCAGGGTTTCCAAATGCGCGCCAAGTCCGTTCACGCTCCGCTCAAGCTTCGCCTCACCTGTTGCAGAAACCGCGGAGACGAGGTATTTCAAAATAGTTGATTCCAACACCACTGCTTCGGCTGCAAGCACCCGCTTACGGGCGTCGTCAGCTGTGGGAATCGAGCGGAGCGCGTCCACTGCGAGCACCATTTCGTTGACGTAAAGTTTCTGGGCCGCCGGAATCAGGCTGCCAAGAGGCTTGAGCGGATTGACGAGCAAATCGTGTGCGATGGTTCGCACCCGGGTCTGAACGTCTGAGGCACCTTTCCATTTCGCCGTCGGCGTTGATTTGATCGCCTCCTTGTAACGGGTGGTGTCGGCGAGATTTTGTTTTTGCAGCGCAATTACCGCCTCAATGTTACGCCTTGCCTCGGCATCAAATAAGTCGCGTTGTTTTGCGACCTCGGCCGCCGGCGGGGCATTGAAGATGATGTTTGCAGAAACCGATTCGTTGGGCGTGTTCGGCTTGTTGTCGATCGCCACAATTCGGAACCCGACATCGACTCCCTGGGCGGGCATGGTTTCGCTGCGCCATACCTGCATGAATTCCCTCATGCCGCTAACCTGCCAGCGTTTTAGTTCAGTTCCTTTGTCCTCCAGTGCCGCGTCAGGTTTAACCTCCTCAATGTACACCTCGGAAATCCCGAAGTCATCGGCAACGCGAAATGCAATTTGCGGTCGTTCGCCCGGTGGCAGCACGGTACGGCTGTTTGGTGAGACGACTTCAATCCCTGCCGCCTTGTCAGCGTCCAGGGTGTAGGCAATGTTTTCTTCGAATTCCACGCTAGAGGTATCTTCGCCACGGAGCGTGAAAGAAGTCCCTGTCAAAAGCACCAGACTGGCGGTCCAAACATTTAAATCCCCATTCACACTTGTAAACGCGACCGGCTCATTTGAGGAAGGGGCCGTTTTGATTCCCCTCAGGGGCATATTTGCTGTGGCGTTTAGCCGCACCGATGAACCGGATGGAATGATCAATCGGCCCTCACGAGCGTCGCTGGTGCTTGCAGGAATCCTCATGTAGGGAGGAGGCATGACGACGATGGAAATGCCCGTGAAAGCCGGCGGCGGGCGGGTCGTGATCGTGAACCACTCGGACTCCTGAGCATCGCCCGCCTTAAACCGATACCTTAGGCCCGTCGTCACTTTCGGCAGTTTGTAACTAAAGTCCTGCACCGCGCCGCCGTGGATATGACCTATGGAGTAGATACTTTTCAAGGTGTCGTTAGGCTGGATCTCCACCCGCACTTCATGCCCGTCGGCGCCTTTGACGGAACAGCTCAGCGACTGGGGCTCACCCTGGATCACTGTTGAATCACCGGGAGTGACGGCGATGATTTTTGTCAGACTTGGCGGTGCAATATTTGTGAATGGATTCACGGTGCGCCACACTGCAACGGCCCACGCCTGTCCAAACACAAACAATGGGCATAGCAGCAGCAATGCAGCAAAGGTTACGGCGACCCAGTTCCGTCGGTGTTTCGCAGCGTCGCGCATCTGGCACAGATCCAGACTCTGAAGCGCAGGTACGCCCGCTTTCACATAAGCTGCCTTGAACGGATCCGCCTCGGGATTGCGAGAAAGCTGCAGATAATTAATCAGACGATTATCGAGCTGCGGAAAAGCTTTTTCGAGAGTGGCGGCAACGCCCTCGAGCGTGAATCGCTTCTTTAGCGCGCGGCGCACCATCCACACTGTAGTCCCGATAAGCCCGAGAAGAATTGTCCACGTCGCCAAACGCGCCGGTTTACCCATGCGCAGCCAGACGTCGAGCAGCCCAAGAGCCCAAATCCAGCCGCCAATGACCGCTAGTCCAAGCGAAAGCTTTAGTTCCGCACGCCAAAGATTCAGGCTGCGGCCGGTCCGTTCAAGTTTCGCGGCGTGTTGGCAGGACATGGCTGGCTGATGATTTAGAAGTTCATTGCCGGATCCGCCGTTTTTGTAACAACCACATTGTCCACAAATCCAGGCTTAGCCATCCAAATGTAGACTGTGAGGTAACGCACTTTTTTGAGATGCTCGATCGCCTGCTGGGAGAGATTCACTCCGGGCAGCTCGAACTTCTCCTGTTTCCATTCACCACTCGAGCCAGTGGTTGCCTTGCTCTGGTAAACCATCCGAAGTTCCCCAAGCTCCGGGTTTTCATGGGGGCGAACCCCCGGGGCAAACTGATAACCGGCGAAATAAACTCGGTAGCCGCCTCCTTTGATGTCGAGCGAGCAGGTGTACTTAAAGCCCGGTTCGAGCGGGAGGGCGAGACTCTCCATCTTGACTCCTGCATCGCCTGCCGAACCAAACTGCACGATGTTCTTGCGCGCACCCTCCGTGGCTATTGATACCCGCGATTTATTTCCAACGTAATGCGAGTTACCAGTGAAAGCATAGTCGATTATCCATCCCTTCAGAGGAGCGGTGGGATCATCAAAATTGCCATTCTCAATGACAGAACGACGCACTGGACCGGGGGGAGCGGCATGAACCAACAGCGCAGACAGTACGAAAACTAGCAGGGAAGGACGCATGGGATGGGCCGGATGTATTTACTCGGAAACGCCAGCCTGATCACGGCATATTTTGGCTTTTCCTTAAGCCCCACGAGATTGCGAGCAGCGACATCAATGCGATGATGGCGGGCCAGTCACGCCAGAGCGTTTTATAATCTGAAAGTTTTTCCTCGCTGGTGCGGAACTGGAGTTTTGAAAGCGCCTCGTCCAGAGATTCCACCGATTCAAAAAAGCGTCCACCGCTAGCAGCGGAAAGCGTTTGCAGGACCTCCACTTTCGCCGGGCGCGGCACCGTTTCCGGGGAGTGCGGCTTCACGAAAAAGCTGAATGGTTCGCTGGAGTACGTGTGATCATTGATCTGCGCGGAGCCGACTACGTTGTAGAGCCCGGGTTGCGTCGCAGAAAATCCGGTGCTGAAGCCGGGGAAACTTTTGCCAGAAGAGAGGCTCACCAGCTTTGGCGCCATACGGTAGGGTACCTCGCGCTTGTCGGGCAGTGTGATTCGCGCTTCGATACTGTCGGGCTTGGGTGAATCCTCGCCGCCAAAACGAGCGCTCAACTCGATGGATTCACCGAGAAAGACCTGGTCCCGATCTGCGAAGAACTCGAGTCGCATGCTATCGATCGACTCCTGCCGCGGAAGTAGCCATGAAATCATCTGGGTCCAAAAACGTTCGTAGAGCCGTGCCCTCCCTGATTCTGGTCCGAGCTGCCAGCGCCACAGTGAATCGGTGAGAATGGCTGTCACCTTGCCCTGTCCAAAGCGCTGAGTCGCCACGACCGGTTGCGGACCAGAGGGGGTCTCCGCGGAAACCAACATTTCTGCGCCAGAGGAAAGAGTGAAGCCCGTAAATATTGAGAGCACCGGAGGGATATTCTGCCAAAGCGCCGCGTCTCCCGCAAACGCCGGATGACTCCGTGCAGCCTCGCTGAGCTTCACCGGATACGGCCTGTCCCCTTCGAGCGTTCTCACGTCGCTGCCGCGGACCGGCAAGATCTTGCCCAATTCCGTTTCCGCCAACCCGCCCGTGGTCCAACCCTTCGCGCCACCGAGCAGGATGAGGCTTCCTCCTTGTTCGACAAACTTCACAAGGTTGTTTGCGCGGGCCGCGCCAAGCTCCTTGGCGTCTATGTTACCGAGCATGATAATTTTGAAGTAAGCCAGTTGCTGCGACGTCATGTCGGCCGTCACGTTGCCCACTGGAGTTCCGCCCTGCGGCGTTCCGTCAGAGCCGGTGAAAAAGATGACCGGCGAGATCTGGCGTTCGGAAAGCAAGGTTCGGCGCAGGTACTTGTATTCCCAGCGCGGAACACCCTCCAGATAGAGAAGACGGTTGCGCGCATCCACGACCTCTACATTCACCACTTCATCATTGTCGTCTTTGTTTTTCTCATCGGCCAGCGGAGGCACAAATACACGGTACTTGAACATTCCCATCTTCGGATGCTCTAGCTCGAAGGTGACCTCGCGCTCACCGCCCTCATCCGGAATCTGTGTTGGCATCTCGCTGAGTAACTCGCCATTTTCGAAAAGCTGAACGGTGACGGGAGCACCCCGCGTTCCCTGCCCGGAGAGCTTCACCTTTAATTCTGATTTCCATCCCACGGTGACTCGAAGCGACGTTGTAACTGCATCAATCCGCAGATCGGGGTCTAGCTTCCAACCGCCCGGCGGCTCGGGTCGCAGAGTATAGACTGGGAAAGGCTGCGGCACAGAGGCCCAGCCATCTGAGCCTTCGCCCGTATCGGCTCCGTCGCTCAGAAGCAGCATCCCGGCTACATTAAGGCCGGCAGAATGGTCGGCTATTTTCTTGAGCGTACTGCGCAGTCGAGTCGAAGCACCATCCGGCGCAAGCGTCCGCGCTTCCGAAATCGGAGTGTTTTCAGATAACTCCGCATTAAAGTGGAAAAACTCTACGTCACACTCGCTCGCAACTTTCGCAAGCCAAGGCCGGGAGAGCGTCTCCTGCGCCGTGCTCCAGCGGCTTGGCACATTCGGCCCGGGCGTTAATGCCATACTTTGCGAGGTATCGAGCGCGACGATAAAACGCGGCTTGCGAACCTGCGTGAAAGTATTGCGAATCCCGGGAAGCGAAAGGCACCAAGCCGTGCCCGCGAGAACAAGGATGTATACGACCACAAGAACGCCGCTCACAACGCGGCGCTGCAGACAAAATGCGGCGCTTAAAATTCCCAACAGAAGGGCCGCCCCGATGCCGGAGATAATCACCCAGAGTGGAAAAGTGTGCTCGAAAACAATCATCGCTACACGATCAGCTCAAGCATCCGCCACGATGGATTCGCTTTTTGAAAGTTTGATTCCCGCGCGACTGTCGAGTGGCGCACCCGGTACTCCCCGATCTGGCCTGCGCTCCTTTGACCGGCCGAGAACATTTGCGTAAACAAACTCAATCGCTATCAGTCCGAGGGCCAGCCAAAGCAGATGCTCGCCGAACGTCCGTCCGATCCGGTGCTCGGAAATCAGAATGCGAAGAGCATCCAGATCATGCGCGATCGCTGCCTTGTCGACTCCCAACTGCTTTGGAATTTCGGCTTCAACCACGGGCGTGAGGTCGGATTCCTGCCGCAGCAGATTCACGGAGATGACGGGCTTGCCGTCGGGCTGATCCGGTGAAGTCAGCGAGTAAAAGCCCGGGGTGGTCAGTTTCTCGGCGTCGAGCACGGTCCGCCCCTCGACCACAGACGACCTGATTGAGATGGGCAGCCCGTCTGGGCCGCTCAAGCTGGGAGGGGTTGTCCACTCAGGAAACCGGTCGCTCAGCGGCAGCCATTCCGTTGCCCATTCGAACGGCGACTTCGGGCCGGCACCGACACCCAAGTCGGCGCATTGGAGTAGTAGCGGAAGAAAGAACGGCGAGAGCGGAAAATCACTCCACGTGCGATCGGCAGACACGGCGAATAACACCACATGGCCCGATCCGAATTGCCTACTAAGAAGGAAGGGTTGGTTTGGACCCATCGAAACAATCCGCTGACCACCCTCTTGCAGCCCGTTGAAAGTTAGTTTGCGCCGAATCGCAATCGTCGGGATTCCAATGCCCTCGCGCAATGAACGAACAAGGGGGTTTTGGGGTTGGTCCCAGATGAGCGTGCGGTTGCGCTGCGCCAGAGGGAGCTCGTCTGTGGCTCGGGGAAGTCCGGGAAGGCAACTCCAGGGCGCATACGCGTCCGGCTTGGCAGCGGTTCCCGGAAAGATCACGAGCACGCCGCCAGCCTTCACATATGATTCGATGGCCGTGATGGCCTGTCCAAAAAGCGGCAGCGCGTTGCAAAAAATCACGGTCCCGTAACGTGAGAACGGTTTGTCGGTCATCTTCTCGGGACTAACCAATTCAACGGCGTTTGTGCCCCCGAAACCCGCACGCAGAGCGGTGCGAAGAAAAAGCGTCTCACTTTCAGCGCCCACTACTAACGTGGGCATTTGTTCCTGAACTCTCACGAGAAAATAGAAGGTGTTGTCCGCGGCAAGATTATCTTCTGGCGTCTGGATCCGCGCCGTATGCACCCCGACCTCAAGCATTGGAATCGTGAAGCTAGGCTCGGAGGAATCCATCCCAGCTGCGGGCACGTGTTTGCGGCTGACCTCACGGTCATCGATAAAGAGTGACAGGGTTGAGTCTGCCGCGGGGCCGGTGTGGTGCAGTTTGAAAAGGGCCCGCATTTCGGACCCCTGCCTCGCCACGGGCGGCTGCAGATCAAAGGAAACAATCCCCGTGTTCTCCGGAGCTGAGACCCCAAGAAGTGAGATGAACACCGCCGTCTTTGCCTCAACCTCTCCTTCCACCCCTCCGGAAGCGAGCGGCCGCCACGGCAACGCCTGGCTATCTGTAATGACGTGTATCTCGCGCTCGCGCTGAGTGTCCGCCTTAAGGAGTGCTTTCATCGCTGCGTTCACTGCCGGGAGGATCCGCGATTCAGAGTTTCCAAGCTGAAGCGCGCGCAGTTTAGCGACTCCCTCGTGCTTGTCTGCGATCGGTTCAGCGATGATTGGCTCCGGTTGCTCGCGCGCTAGAAAAATGCAGAACCGATCCGGCTCGCGCAATCCCTCGATGACTGCCACAGCAGATTCAACAGCCTTATCCCAGACTGCAACCCTGTCCGACTGATAGCCCATGCTGTAAGAGGCATCAAGCACAATAGCCACGTCGCGCGGGGTATCGCCTAGCCAGTCAAGGCCTCCGGTCCGAAGCATGGGCATCGCAAAAGCAAAGCCAAGCGACACCATGATCAGTGTGCGAAGCAGCCACAGGAGGAAATTCTCAAGGCGGATTCGGCGCGAAGTGTTTTTCACCGCTTTTTTGAGGAAACGCACCGTCGGAAACGGCAGCTTGGAGCGCTTCTGATTCTGCATCAGGTGCAGAATAAACGGAATCGATGCGCCGATGCCTGCTGCGACTAAAAAGAGCGGTGCGAGAAACATGGATTGTGATCAGCGTGAGAGCCGACGCCGTTCGGAGAGGTATGCGCGCACGAAAGATTCAAGCTGCTGATTAGTTGGCACGATTCTGTAGTCGATGTTCATGCCTGCACACGCTCTCTTGTAGTGTTCCAAAAACTTGCCAAATAGCTCCTGATATTCATCAGCAAGAACGCGCGGGTTGACTGACAATGCCTCGCCCGTTTCCAGATCCTGCAGCTCACAAGGCTTGGTTAGATTCAAGTCCAGCTCAGCAGGATCAAGCGTCTGGAATACGACGACATCATGCCTTTGTTTGCGCAGATGCGCCAAAGCTTGGACAATTTCGTCCTCGTCACCCAACAGGTCGGACAGCACCACCACAAGCGCACCACGGCGGACGGAGCTCGCAATTTCATGCAGCGCCCTCGAGATGTCTGATCCACCGCCAGGCGGCTGTGCCTGCACGTGTTTAAGAAGGGTGTTGAGGTGCAAAAAAGAGTTGCCCGTGTCCATCCGCACATCGACTTTCTCTCCACACATAAACAAGCCGATGGAGTCGCGCGCCTTCACGACCACATACCCAATCGCTGCGCATAGATGGCAGGCAAACTGAAACTTTGTGAGCCCCTCACCAGAGGCGTAGTTCATCGAAGCACTGCGATCGAGCACAAGGTAGACGCGGAGGTTTGTCTCGTCCTCGTAGCGCTTGATGAAGTACCTGTCTGTGCGCGCGAATACACGCCAGTCGATGTGTTTGGTTTCATCGCCTATGCCGTAGCTTTTATGGTCGGCAAATTCGGAACTAGGACCTCGCAAAGGACTGCGGTGCGCGCCCGCAAGGTTTCCCTCGACCTTGTTGCGTGAAAGCAGCAACAAACGGCCAAGCTTGTGCATTTCTGAGGGATTCAAAAATGCGGCGATGCCCTCTTTTTCGGGGTCGCCTGCGCTGGAGGCTGGCTTTGAATTGGGACTCGCAGCCATCAGGGTCGTGGTAAGATTTTCCAATGCGTGTGGTCGCACACGACAATGCATTTGTTGCCCACAAACGCGAGGTGAAGATCGCCGGCCCCGGGCCCGACCATGCTGAGCAAAACGCTCGATCCCACATTAAAACTGATGCCGAGCGTGTTGTTTGGCATCGTAACAATACGCTGCGGCACGGCGACGATCTTGGATCCGTACGCCAGCTTTTCTGCCGCATTTAATTCTGAAAGATCCCCAAGTACCACGCTGCGTAGCGAGTACTTCTGGTCTTTGAACCCTTTTGTTTTTTC
>CAMDSZ010000008.1 GCA_945906945.1 Akkermansia muciniphila | reverse complement strand
GCTTAGATGGTCTGACTCAAAAAACCGCCGTCCACACGAAGGTCAATCCCAGTCACAAAACTAGAGGCCGCATGGCTCGCCAAGAACACGCACGCCCCCACCAACTCCTCGGAATGTCCGAAGCGCTTCATTGGGGTATGCCCCCAGATCGCCTCAGTGCGCGGGGTTGGAGTACCGTCGTCGTTGAAGAGGAGCTTCCGATTCTGTTCTGCGGGAAAAAAGCCCGGGGTCAGAGAGTTCACCCGGACTCCAGAGGATGCCCATTCGCGGGCCAAGAACTGCGTCAAGTTGAGCACTGCCGCCTTGGCAGAGGAGTACGCAATCACCCTTGAAAGAGGCAGATGCGCAGAAACACTCGCGATATTAATGATGCTTCCCCTGCCTGCCTTGCACATCGCCGGCCCGAAGACCTGCGAAGGCAAAAGCGCGCCCCCAACCAGATTCAAGTCGAACGCGGCAACCCAGTCCGACGCCTGAATCCGCTCGACTGGAGTTTCCGCAGTCACAGTGACCTTCGGGTCATTGCCCCCGGCGGCATTGACCAAAACCGTTGGCAAGCCGAGATCCTTGCTCACCTTCTGAAGCGCTGCCTCCAGCGACTGCCTATCCGAAGCGTCAGTCGCTACAAACAGCGCCTGTCCCCCATTTTCGCGTATCGTCTGGGCTCGAGCCTCACCTCGTTCTGCATTTCTCCCAAGCACCGCGACGCGAGCGCCAGCCGCGGCCAACCCCTCTGCAAGCGCGCCACCAAGAACGCCGGTTCCACCGATTACGACCGCAACATCCTGAGACAAATCAAAAAGAGAATTCATGGTTTACTAAGCCCAACATTTCCCACCCGTTAACGCAAGCGGTCGCTCCGTCATTGAAAGGCGTGCGGTCTATTTTTTGCCTGACTCCTCGAAAAATTTCGGCGCCGGGGTGTTCGAAGGCACGGGCTTTGGCGGGTTGGGTTTCGAATTCTCCTTTGGGGTCTCCTTTGCCGGCTGCGGAGTGGCATAGCCCCCGTGCCCCGGTAATGTGGAGGCGGAGTGCCGCTCACATGCCGCACCAAAAAGACCGACTCCGAGTAAAAGAAAGATGTTTAATTTCATAACAATCTGTAGAGCCTAGCGATCCCTCCAGAACTGAGAAGACTGAAGTCGCCCCAGCGGCACTCTTCCCGTAAACTTCACCAACAGCTTTGCTCCTGACATGAAAAACCGAATTGATACAACCTTCGACCGGCTCCGATCGGCAGATCAAACAGGGCTTATCGCCTACATCGCGGCAGGAGATCCCCATCTCAAAGCCACGGAGCAGATCGTCATCGGGCTGGAAAGGGCGGGCGTGGATATTATCGAGCTTGGACTTCCGTTTTCCGACCCCCTCGCCGACGGAATCGTCAACCAAATGGCCGCATCCAGAGCGCTCGCAGCAGGCGCAACCACGCCAAAAGTGCTCGATTGCATTCGAAACATCCGCGCTACATCGGAAATCCCCATCGTCCTCTACACCTATCTCAACCCAATTTATCGGTATGGATTTCAGGCGTTCCTGGCTGACGCGGAAAAAGCAGGAGTGGACGGGCTCCTCATCCTCGATTTGCCGCCGGACGAGGCGTCGTCTAATGCCGACTTCAACGCGGAGACTCCGCTCAAGCGTATCCGACTGATCGCCCCGACAACGCCTGACTCTCGCATCGCGACCCTCACGGCCGACGCAAGCGGGTTTCTGTACTACGTCTCCCGCGAGGGGGTCACCGGAGAGCGCACGGATGTGGCGGAAACACTTCCTGAACGAGTCGCAGCCATTCGCAAAACCACCAGCCTTCCTATCGCCGTCGGCTTCGGGATCTCAAGCCCGGAACAGGTGCGCAAGGTGGCCGAGGTGGCGGACGCTGTGGTGGTGGGGAGCGCGATTGTGAAGCGCATAGCTGAATGGGGCCAGGATCCGGACTTGGCCGCTAAGCTTCAGAACTTTGTAGAACCGCTTGCGAGGGCGACAAAGTCGAATTGAGGCTGCTCGCGCTCTTGCAGGCTGCCCGTTCCGATTCGCTCTTACTGAACCAAAAACTCACCGCTGGCATGGCTCGCCTCCTTCTTACCTCTCGTAGAGATTTTCATTATCGCCGTTCGCCGATGAAAAACCTTCCATCAATGGCTTCCCTGCTTTGCTTGCTCGCGCTTTCCATGCCGGCTTGCAAAACAATCACAGATCTTCCGATCGGCACACATCTGGCTGAAAACTTTGAACCCTCAAAGTTTGAGGGAACCTGGTACCAGATAGCGCGAGTTCCAAATAAGGCGGAAGCGGGAATTACGAATGTGAAGACATCCTACGTGCGCCAACCCGATGGTCGCTGGCAGGTTGCAGATCTGGGATGGAAGAACGAGTACGGCCGTTGGGTGAGTCGAACCAAGCTTTCGCTCAACCGGCAGGATACCGAACCGGGCACGTTTTTATTCCGCTTCAATGAGCCGCGCCATGTTTTGGCGCTCGATCCGACGTTCAAATACGCGATCGTTTCGGGGAGCAATCTCAAGCTTCTTTGGATTCTCGCCCGAACGCCCGAGCCAAATCCTGAAGCCGTTCAGCTAATGCTGGAACAGGCTCAGGGTATGGGATTCCCGTTGGAGGAAATCACGTTTCTTCCCGTCCAGAAGTGACCCCCTTTTAAGCGGGAGGCGAACGCCTCGAACGAGGTTTGCTCTAACCCGCCGCGTAACTGGACTCGACCCTGTTTGCGACGTCGCGGTAGCCGTAATCGGCCTCGTAGATTTCCTTGAGCGAATTGACGTAGTCGGCCTGATTGCCCATTTTTTCGTGCAAAAGGGCGAGCCGATAGAGGGTCTCTTTCTTGACCAAATCCATCCCCACCATCTCGGATGCCGCTGCCTTTAACTGCTGCACCGCAAGATCAAGCATCCCCTTCTCCTCATAGCAACGCCCGAGCAAACTAATCGCTTTCAAACGCGCATTTGGATTCTGCCGAGCACGCTGTAGCTCGGGTATAGCCTCGTTGAACTGTCCTGCCTCCACCATCCGCTCGCCGAGCTCAAAACGGAGTTGCAAGTCGGTCGGGTTCCGGTCCACCCGCTTACGAGCCTCGCCAATCACCGCTTCGGCCTTCTCTGTTTTCAACGCACTCAACTGGTTCCGATAGGTTTCCGCTTCCGGATGCGCGTCACCCCCGGCCTTAAACCATTCCTCCAGCGCTTCGATGGAAACATCCAACTGCTTGGCCTTGAGGTCAGAGACCTTTCGCGCGATCGCAGGGTCGCTGCCGTTGATCAGTTCGTTGCAGTACGCATACCACTGGACGGTACTTCCAAGATCCTCCACCTGTTTGGTTTGCTCAAATTTCAACTCCATCAGCCCGGCGATGCGCCGCACCACATCTACATTCGAGGGATTAGCCTCGTACTCCCGGCTGAGTTCCACAAGCTGCCCCTCAATCGTCGCCAAGTCCTTGAACGTGCGCCCTTTTTGTTCGAGAAGCTTCGCCTCGTCCTTGTCTTTGATCAGGTCGCGGTAGCTCTTAGCGGTCTCCCAACCTCCCTGCTTCATGGTTGCCGTTGCCGCCATGTCCTTGGCCCGCTTGAGCGCCTCGAGGTCGCCGGGGTTGATTTGAGCGATCTTGTTGAAAATCTCGAGCGCCTGCTCGGGCTTGTCCGCCGCCGTGTACATCTCCGCCAGCTCATGCAACACTCTGGTGTCGCGCGGGTTCGACTTGATCAGCGTCTCCAAGGCGAACATTGCAATTTCCGGGTACCCGGCGGCCATGGCAGCCTCCTTGAGCAAGTGGTTGGCACCAGGGTTGTAGGGATCCGATTCCAGAGCTTTCTCGGCCGCGTCCATCGCTGCGGCGGGATCCTTTTTCGTGGATGCGCCACCCCGGAAGGAAGTGGAGGAGAGCCCGCTGAACATTCCGCTGCCCTTTTTTCCCCCAGACTGGGCTATCGCAGCTGACCTGAGCACTTTACGTCCGTCTAAAAAACCTGGCGCTTCCCTGAGCAGGGTCTGCAGAAGGGATATGGCGTACCCATGGTTTTTCAACTCCGCTGCGCTCTTGGCTTTTTGCCAAAGAGCCCGCGCCTTGTCCGATAGCTCTCGTTCTGTGCAAATAGGCATATGGGGATCTCGAGATTTTGCAGAACTTCCCCCAGAAACTCAAGCGCGACGGGGCCAGATTCCCTCCCCAATGTGGATGAATGGACGCTTCAGGAGCAACTGGTGGTGGCTTCCTTTGTTCGAATAGCATCCGAGGTTCTGAATAAAAACACCCCACCAAGCGCGTAACTATCCCCTCAGGAAACATTTTACCATCAACCAGGCGGTAAAATCCGACGCAGTCGCACTGACCCCTGCCCACAAGTCCCTGTCAAAGTAATTCAGGCGCGCGACAGCGATCAGCGTGGACATGCACACCACTCCGAGCCAAAGCAGGGTTTTCTGGAAGAAACCTTTCATCCCTTCCGCCTTACAGCAATCCTGCAAAACCGCAACACCAGCCGCGGAAAGCCAGCGCGTCAAAAGCTGCCAAACATCCAAATGAAAGATCCCTTCGCCCTCTTCGGAATGGAGCCCCGTCCTTGGATTAATTCTGAACTACTGAGGGAGGCTTTCAGTGAAAGAGCAGCCGCATGCCATCCGGACTCAAACCCCGAATCGGATGCCGCCGCCCGATTCCTCGAGCTCAACGCGGCCTATCAAACTCTGAAGGATCCAGTGACCAGGCTGCGCTGCCTTGTGGAGTTAAGCGGCACCATTCCGCAGCAGGAACAAAAGGAGGTAACCTCTGTGCCTCAGGAACTCATCGCGCTGTTCGCCGAAATCGCGCCGATCAAAGCCGGTCTGGGTAACTTTTTAAATCAACGCTCCGCTGCCAAATCTCCCCTTTCACTCGCCCTGCTCAGGCATGAGGAGCAAAAAGTCAAAACGGAAATCGCCATCATGGAAAAAAGACTTCTTTGCGAGTGGGAGAGCTCTCAGAGCTCGCTGCATACGCTAGACGAACACTGGCTGGAGCGCTCTCCAGCCTTGATTAATTCTGCGAACGAACTCGCCACTAAGATGAGGTTTCTACAAAAGTGGATGGCTAGCTTGAAACTTGACTCACTGCCAAGCACCCATCCATTGCCCCTTTAACATCGACCCTCATGAGCCTCATTCAAGAAGAACACATTGACTGTCCTTGGTGTGGAGAGCCCTTCTCAATCACCATCGATACCTCTGCAGGAAGCCACGAGTACATAGAGGACTGCACGGTTTGCTGCCGCCCCATTTTGATCGTAGTCGATTGCGAGCCCGGACAGCTTTCGTCTGTTGAAATCCAGCGCCCATGAACAACGGCACGCGCGTCGAGGTCATCAACACTGGTTCGGAGCTTTTGTACGGCCAAGTACTGAACACGCACCTGAAGTTCCTCGCGGAATCTCTTTTTCCGCTGGGCTTGTCCATCCAAAAGCAAGTCACCGTTCCCGATGGACCGGCAATCCGCTTTGCATTGGAAGACGCGTTCAAGACAGCTGATCTCATACTGATAACCGGCGGCCTCGGGCCCACTTCTGACGACCTGACGCGCGACATCGTAGCGGAGCTTTTGAATCTGCCGCTCGAGCCGAAGCCTGAGATTGAGTCTTACATCGCGGAAAGACTCACCAGGAGGGGCATTCCAATTTCAGACCGGATCATGCGGCAAGCGCTCTGCCCGAAGGGCTCGCGAACCATCCACAACGAATTCGGCACCGCGCCGGGAATTTACATCCCACCCATTTTGCTCCCAAACAAACAGCCGCAATTCTCACCACATATCATTCTTCTCCCCGGGCCGCCGCGAGAATTGCGTCCGATGGTTGAAAATCACGTCGTGAAACTGCTCTCGGAAATCACACCGCGAACACAACGATCAATGAAGACATGGAGGGTGATCGGCACTCCCGAGTCTGTAGTAGAGGATAGAATCGGAGCCGAATTGCTCGGGCTGGGCGTCGAGCTCGGTTACTGCGCAAGACTTGGCGAAGTCGACATCCGCATTGTTGGATCCAATGAGCAGATTAGTAAATCGGAGGCCATGATCCTTGAGGCGTTTGGCAAGGCTGTGCTACCCAAATCGGCCCACAGTCTCGAAGAATACATTGTGACCGAGTTAACCAAGCGAGGGCAAACGCTGGCCACCGCAGAAAGCTGCACAGGCGGACACATCGCCAACCTCATTACAAACATCTCAGGAAGCTCTGCGATTTTCACCCACGGGTTCGTCAGCTACGCCAACCAAGCGAAAGAAGCGCTCGGAGTACCCAGTGATCTTATCGCCTCAAATGGCGCCGTCAGTGAACAGGTTGCGGAAAGTCTCGCACTCAATACAAAACGCGTCTCCGGGGCGAGCTTCTCTCTTGCAACCACCGGCATCGCAGGCCCAACCGGTGGGACTGACACCAAACCCGTGGGAACTATTTACATCGCTCTTTCGACGCCCGAGGACCGTTGCATTATCGAACGCCACCGCTTTCACACAGACCGCCTCAGCTTCAAACAACTCGCATCGCAGGCCGCTCTTAGCCTGCTGCGCCGTGTTTTGATCGAGACGCAGATCAACGCCTCTTAATTATCCGGCGACACCCCCGGCTCTGCCTGAGCCGCGTTCCGCTGTTGCGCAGTATATTGAGACAGCAGCTGCCGGTTGAGGTATTCCAAACGGAACACAACCGAACGCTCGTTGAAGATCCGGATACTGAGTACGATAAAGCCGTCGTCGCCTTCCCTCTCCCAAGTTGCCTCGTAAAAATCTTTCCCGTTGGCAATTCTCTCGACGACTGCCGCAGCATCATCCGCTTCGCTGACCTCGTGAACGGAGCTCGGTTCGCCGTACTCGGCATCCACTGCATCCTGGACTCCAACCGCCCACTCCAAAAACGGAGCCAGCGACTCGGTGCTGCGCGGACAAACCCTTACATAAGCACCAGCCATCACCCGGTTCTCATGATCCGGGATCAGCACCGCCTCAACCGGCGCGCCAACTAACGTCGCCTTGCGCCTCAAACGACCGTTGCTCTCGGTCCAATGCGCCAAATTCGCGACATCGGCAAGCGCCGTGCCGAACTGCGTCCCCAAAAACTGATTCGGCAGCGAAGCCCTACTCAAATTTTTTATCGACTCCTTGCCCTCGTGCTTTTCAGTCACGGATGTACCGGGCGCTTTACTATCCGCCAAATCCGCGTTGCCCAAACCGATCGGAGCATCGCTCCCTTCAGATTCCATCTTTGGCGCCCCAGCCTGAGCCGCCGGTGGTGCAGCAGGTTCGGGGGCGCGCCCCGAGCCGGATCCGGCAGATGACGCCTGCGGACTGGCATCACTGGACTCCAGAGGCACCGCTCCAGTCTCCTGAACCACGGGCTCTGGATTGTTTTCCTTCGAAACAACCTCTTGAATTTCGCGAACGACGGGCGTGGCATACACTAGATCCCTTGGAATCGCCGGAGCCTCCTGCAAGCGCCCGCCGCCAATGGCGGTTAAGCCAAGCCACCCGCCCCAAGCTAGCAGCGTCCCTAGCCCCAAACACAGGCTCACGCTAACCGCCAGCCTGTAAGACCGATCCCATGACGCATAACCGTTAAATACCCCCTCAATCTGCCGCTCAACCATCGCAAGCAATTCATGAAGCCGTTTCACCGTATCCGAGAAAACCCCACCAAAATGCGGTACCGAGCGATCCCCATGATCGGACTGCAACAATCGATGATGCATCACTGCCAATTCTTCCCCCTTGAGAACCAACTGCTGAGCTAATGTCATCTCTTTTTCAATCGCCTCACTCAGCCTCGTCTCTAATTCGCTAATTCGCCCGAGGAGACGAGCGCTTTCCTTCGCGTTCTCACTGCTTATCTCAGAAGCAGGTTTTCTTTGCTGAACAACGTCCTGTTTCTTTTGAGCCTCGATCCGCAGCACTTCGCAATCACTCTTTGAGCGTGCGAGTGCCACTTCAAGTTCCGCGATCCGTTTGCGGGACTCTTGGATGCCTCTCTCCTGTTGCTGGAATTTCTCATCCCGGCTTTTCTCACTCCTGAGAAGCTCTGCGAGTTTTTCCTCTGCCTCCTTCCGTCTTAATTCTGCGTCTTTGCTCTGCTCCTCCGCCCCGCTCAGGTCGGCAACCTTGGAGCGCAGGACTTGCGCTTCCTGCTCCAATTTATTCAAACGCGACGCAGACTGCGCGCCCTGAAGATTGGACTGCTTGAGTTCAACCAAGAGAGCCTCACGTCTCTCGTGAAGAGTCCGCATTTCTGTTTGAATCGCGCTGTTCTCAAGTTTTTGAGCATCCAGTTCCTTTGCACCCTTTGCGCACTCGGCCGTCAAAACTTCAATCCGTTCCACCGCTCCATTCAAGCGCTGCTGGAAGACCTCGGCATCGCGCAGTTTTTGCTCGAGCAACCCCACACTTTTCGCTGCCTCTTTGCCACCAGCCTCTGCGATTTTTAACGCTGCGTGAGCAGCCCCCAACTCTGAGCGCAATGCGAGGAGCGCTTTTTGAGAATCCGCAAAATCCGTCTCAAGCTGTTTGTGCGCCTTTGAGCTTACCTCGGCTCGCTCGCGGAGCGCATCCCGCTCAAAGATCACCTCAGAGCACTCCCGCTCCTTGGTTAAAAGGCGCTCCCTGAGACCATCCGCCTCCTTGCCCAGACTCTCTTTTTCCTCCCGCAAAGAGGCGATCGCGTTACGGTCATCTTGCTGCCCATAAACCTGTCCCTCGTCCCCTTCTTGCGAAGGTGCTGGGACAGTGAAAAAACCCCCGCAACTTGTGCAAGGGCAAGTCTGGCCGAACACCTCGGGATTCGCCTCGAATAGATGACTGCAGTGAGGGCACAGAAAAGAAAGCGTCATGGGGCAATTAAGCACTGACGTTCCCTATCGAAGCAGACAAAGGACCCGCTGTCATCTGCTGAAGTAGACCCGGTGCGCACAAGTTGTATGTGCCACCGCTTTCGGATTGATGCTCGCCATCATTCCAATCACGTTGGTGGAGGAATGGAACTCGATCTAGGTAAAATAACAGAGGCAATCCTAACTTCCTACCGAACGGCGGGCGGGATGAATAACTTGGACGAATCAAACCTGCCATCCAAGCGCGCAGTCGCTTCCATCTGCGAGGATCTTCTGCAGATTGTCTTTCCAGGATTCCACGATCAGGAGCCCATTCATTCCTCGCACCTCAGCCGGGTCACCACACACCGCTTGTTCTCAATCGCAGACAGGCTCCTCGAAGAATTGCGCAAAACTTTGCGTTCACATGCTCCAAAAGAACTGCAGTTGAATCCCGAAGAGCTTCTCCTCGAATTCTTGCGCTCCATACCGAATGTACGCGAAGTCCTCGGGTCGGATGTAAAAGCCGCATTCGAGGGCGATCCCGCTGCATCAGGCACACAGGAAATCATTGTTGCCTATCCCTTCATCGAGACACTCGCGACTCAACGTCTGGCGAACATTTTCTACCTACAGGGTGTTCCGATCATACCGAGGATGATGACTGAGTGGGCGCACTCCCGTTCAGGAATCGACATTCATCCGGGAGCGCAGATCGGCTCCCACTTCTTCATCGATCATGGCACCGGAGTGGTGATTGGCGAAACAGCTGTAATCGGCTCGCACGTCAAGCTGTACCAAGGGGTCTCGCTGATTGCGCGATCGCTTTCTGGCGGGCAGGCTTTGCGGGGAAAAAAGAGGCATCCCACCCTTGAGGACGGCGTCACCATCTACGCGGGAGCAACGATCATGGGCGGGGACACCGTTGTCGGCGCCGGATCCACAGTGGCGGCAAGCGTTTTTCTCACACACAGCGTGCCGCCGCGTTCGCTGGTTTTCTACGAGGAACGCCAGCTTCAAATGTTAAACAAAGACCAGCGCGGTAAATCATGGGATGACTGGGTAATCTAGCCGCGATTCAAAGACTGCCAAATTTATGCCCCTCCACGAACGTTTCAGCTTAAAAATTCTCGCTGGTCTCATTGCAGCGCTACTCACTCTAGCTGGAACTGCACCAGCGAGTGCAAAGAGCCCGCAGCAGCCGAATATCCTCTTCATCATATTCGACGATTGGGGATGGCAGCACGCGGGTGCTTATGGATGCCAATGGGTAAAGACCCCGAACTTTGACCGGATCGCGAGGGAGGGTGTGCTATTCAAGAACGCATTCACTTCGAATCCAAAATGCAGTCCTTGCCGCGCAAGTATCCTCACGGGCCGCAACACATGGCAACTTGAGGAAGCCTCGTGTCACGGCGGCATTTTCCCGCCGAAATTTGCTGTGTACCCTGACATACTCGAGTCTGCAGGCTACACCGTTGGATTAACGGGCAAGGGATGGGGCCCGGGAGACTTCAAACTGAATGGACGCACGCGGAACCCGGCGGGACCGAGCTTCGACCAGCACAAAACCACACCGCCGGCCAAGGCAATCGGCCCGATCGACTATGCAAAAAACTTCGAGTCATTCCTGTCCGAGCGTGACAGCTCTAAGCCATTCTGTTTTTGGGTTGGCTTTCATGAGCCGCATCGCCCGTACGAGCGCGACTCAGGAACTCGTACAGGCAAGCCCCTTGATGCAATCCTTGTTCCCCCATATCTCCCTGACGTGAGCTTGGTACGAAGTGATCTTGCCGACTACTCTGTTGAAGTTGAGTACGCCGACTCCCACATCGGCAGGATGCTTTCAGCGCTGGAGGCATCCGGCGACATCGATAATACACTGATCGTAGTTACATCTGACCACGGGATGCCGTTTCCATTTGTGAAAGGTCAAATCCATGAGGACGGCTTTCATCTCCCGCTTGCGATGCGATGGGGACGCACAATCAAACCAAACCGCGTCGTGGAAGACTTTGTCAACGTGCGCGACTTTGCTCCAACCTTCCTTGAGCTTGCTGGACTGACCCCTCATCCACAAATCACGGGAAAAAGTCTGCTCAATATTCTAAGCGCCGAGAAATCCGGCTGGATCGAGAACCGCGACACCATGCTTGTAGGTAAAGAACGGCACGATTTGGGGAGACCCAATGATTGGGGATACCCTGTGCGTGCGATCCGCACCAAGGATTTCCTGTATGTCCACAACTTTCACCCAGAGCGCTGGCCAGCGTGCAATCCCGAGACGGACTTTGGGAACTGCGATCCGAGTCCAACAAAGGAACTTTTAAAACTCATGCGCGGCCACTTTTTTGACATGTCATTCGGCCTTCGACTGAGCGAAGAGTTGTATGACTTGCGCACCGATCCAAGCGGTGTAAACAACCTGGCGAGCGACCTCGGGTTCACCGCCACCATTGTCTCTCTGCGCAGCAAAATGATTTCTATGCTGGAAGAGGACGGCGATCCACGGATCCTCGGGAGCGGCGCGATTTTTGATACTTACAAGTACATGGGCGGTCGCGCGAAAGCCTATGATACTTGGGTGAAACAACAGGAGGAAAAAGGACTCTTGCAAGTGCCAGTATCCGAAGCTGACGTCCAACCGCACAAACTCAACAGAGGCCCGCGCTCCAAAGCCCCGCAGCCTTAACCTTTCCCTGTCTACACCCGCTGACATGTTTGATCTGATGAGAGCAAAACTTTTTTCCACGTTCATGCCTTTATTCTTGGCAGCGCCAGTTTTCTTGGGAGCGCAGGACTATTTTCCTCCACCGGATAGCAAGGGCGGGTGGCGGACACTCAACGATCCAACTGAAATCCGGAAGAAGGCTGGATTGGATATCAAGCGGATAGAAACCGCATACAAAGTCTGCGAACGGGGTACGCCCAACGGAGGCTTGCTCGTTGTTAGGCACGGCTACTTGGTGTTCGAAAAATACTTTGGTCGTGCCAGCCGGAATGCGAACCCAGACATGGCATCCACCGGCAAGACATACACCAGCATCGCATGCGGTGTGATGCTGGAAGAATTCAAGGACAAGATCCCACAAGGACTAGACACAAAGGTCTTCACCGAGAAATTTCTTCCCCAGACTTTCCCATTGGATGACCCGCGCAAGGCCGACATCTCACTCGGCCAGCTGTTGTGTATGACGGCAGGCTACTGGGGCGAAGGGCAAACCCCTTCCGGATTTGTTCTGGGCAGGCCGCAGCCGCTAAAGCCAGTGCCGGGCCAGAACATACGCGATCTGGATAACTCGTCGCTGCGAGTCCCTCTATGGACCGATCCGGGCGCAGGATACTCTTATTCGTCACCCTCGCCGCATATTGCCTCTCTTGTGCTCCGAAACATCACAGGAATGGAGCTTCAAGACTACATCCGCACGCGCCTTGCCGATCCGATGGGTTGGGAGTCGTGGGGCTACTGCCTTCAGCGCGGGGATTTCTTGATGCCCCACGCCAACGGGGCGGGAAGTATCGCAGTTCACGCCACCGATGCTCTTCGATTCGGATATTGCCTCGCTAAAGCGGGAAGATGGGAAGGGAAGCAACTCATCCCGCAGTCCTACATAAAGCTTTGCCAGCAATCGTCCCCGTATAATCCACACAGCCCATTCGTGCTGCAATTTGAGAACAATGCGGACGGACATGTTCTCGCGGCACCGACCGACGCATTCTTCAAATCCGGCGCGGGGGGCTTTGGACTATTTGTTGTCCCGTCGCTTGATTTAGTAATCTACAAGCTTGGCGGAAAAGACGGCCAGTACGACCCAGCAATGACAGGCCTTCCACAACCGGCATTCAACGACCACTCACGAGCAGATTGGCAACCAATCCCGAGAACCGCTTTCAACGAGGGCAGCGCAAGCGGGGATGATGGCCTCAGACGAGTGCTCGAGCTTATCTCCTGCGCGGTTATCGACTAACCTCCATTCAAAACTACGTCTATCGGCCCCACGACTATGAAACTCTTTCCCCTCTTAATCGCAGGCGTTCTGTTCACTTCTCATGCAACTGCAATTGCGGCAAACGAGCGGCCGAATATTGTGTTCATCATGGCCGATGATCAGGCTCCGTGGGCGTTGAGAGCCTCGGGGTATCCGCACGCCCATACTCCAAATCTGGACCGAGTCGCACGCGAAGGGATGAGGTTCACAAACGCATTCACGCCTACGCCCGTATGCAGCCCATCGCGTGCAAGCGTTATGACCAGCAGGTACGGCTCGGAACTCGGAATCACTGACTGGATCCATCCAAAGGAAGACAAGGGAGTCGGCCTAGATGAACGTTATGCGACATGGCCTCGTATCCTCAAGGACGCCGGCTATCAGACAGCGCTTATAGGCAAATGGCACCTCGGTGACACGACTGAGCAACATCCAACCAAGCGTGGCTACGGATTCTTTACAGGTCTGATCGGCGGTGGCACATCACCGCTGAATCCTAGCTATGAAAAGGACGGCAAAACGGAGAAACGCGATGGTTTTGTAGTAGAGCTTTTTGCGCAGGAAGCCATCAAGTGGCTGGAGGCTCGGCAGGGATCGAGCCCATTTGCGCTCAGCGTACATTTCCGCGAACCACATGCCGCATACCTGCCCGTCCCAGAGGAGGACTGGGCAAAGCTTAAAGACGTTGAACTCACAATTCCGAATCCCGATTATCCAGGGTTGGATTCGGAGCGCGCGCTTAAAATGACCCGCGAGTATCTAGCCTCCGTAGCCGCGCTCGACAGGAATATCGGGAGGATTCTGGATACTCTGGACTCTTTAAAGTTGAGTCAAAACACGCTCCTGGTTCTCACGTCTGACCACGGCTATAACATGGGGCACCACGGCGTTTACCACAAAGGAAACGGGCACTGGCTTTTGAAAAAGGAAGCCCTCCCACCTGCGACCCCGAACATTCCTGCGGGCCAGCGGCCCAACATGTTCGACACATCACTTCACGTGCCGATGATCGTCCGATGGCCCGGTGTCATCGCCCCGGGTTCGGTGAATGAACACACGATCTCTCACTTGGATTGGCTCCCAACCTTTGCCGCGATCGCGAATGGCAAGATACCCGCCGACGCCGCGGTGCGCGGACGCAACATTGAGCCACTTCTCCGCTACAAGCAAACCGACTGGGACGAGAGTTTTTATGCGGAATACTCCACGAAACACCAGTCGCACACCCACATGCGCGCGCTCCGCACCCCGCACTGGAAGCTGATTTGCGACTTCCTGAACGAAGGGCGCGATGAACTCTTCAACCTAGCCGCTGATCCTGGTGAAACTAAAAATCTCATCGCCGAGCAGAGTGAAGAGGCAAAAAAAGTGCGCTCCCAACTCGCCGCACAAATTCTTGAGAAGATGGAATCGCTCAAGGACCCATCCCTAAATCTGGCGAGAGAGGCCGCACAAAAACGGTTCGGCGTTGTCAGCGGGCACCTCAAATAGACCTCAAGAGTTGCGAGGTGCCTCACACGTCGCAAACCATCGCCGCATGCCTCAATGCAAGGATCGGATCTGGCCAAGTTGGGATGAATTCATGCGCGACGAAATCGTGGTATCCAGCATCGACCACAGCTTTCATCACAGCCGGATAGCAAATCTCTTGGTGGCTATCCAACTCGCATCTGCCCGGGTTTCCCGCCGTGTGAACGTGTCCGATTAAATCACGATGCGTTTGAAAGCGGCGGATAACATCCCCGTTCATGATGCTCACGTGATAGATATCGAAGAGCAGTTTGAAGTTCGGATTGCCCACTCGCTTGATGAGCTCGACACAGAATTCCACATCATCGCCGAAGTAACCGGGGTGCCCTTTCATCGGGTGCGATGAATCGCGAGAGTTTAGATGCTCAAGCACAAGTGTGATGCCTTTTTTTTCTGCATGAGGCAGGACGTTTTTCCAGACATCCACGCAGTCACGCGCCGCACGCTCGGGATCCATTCCATCAAATTTCATTCCGGTGAATGTGATGACTTTTTTGCATCCCACATCCGCCGCGACGTCGATAGCCTCGTTTAATTTTGCAATTACTTCTTCCCGAAACCGAGGATTGCATGGCCCGTTAGCAAACCCGTGGGAACTAACTAACGATATCTCCAACCCCATCTCGCGAAGTGCGGGATAGTATTTCCGGTCGACGCCTTCGATTCCAACCAACCCAATTTCCTTCGCATGCCTCGCCAGCTCCAAAGTGTCCATCGGCTTCCAGCACCACCCCATTAATGTATGGCGAATTCCTTTGTTTCGGATCCGGTACGATGGGTCGACTGAGTCCGGAACGCCCACATGGGGTGGGCCAGTTTCTGCGGATCGTGCGTTTGAGGACAGTGCCGCGGCTGAAAAGGCGGTGGCTCCGGCGGAGAAAAAGTGTCGGCGGTTGATGTTCATTTGGGAGGAATATGAGGGAATTACGGCATGACGTTAACGGAAGCGGCCTGCGGCTGCAATTCAGTCTCCCTCTGATTTTCGAAGATCGGGCTGAGATCCACGCGCGGTGCGATTCTATATATGTGGAGCAAGCCCATCACAGGCTGAGGCGGGAGGAGGAGCATCCCCGCAAACAAATGGAAGATCACGGCAGCGCCGTGCTTACTGACCGGCAATTGTTAGCGATTCTCTTGCGTAGTGGGATCTCCGAACCCGGCGCGATCGAGATCGCGGAGCGCCTGCTCGAACGCTACGGCTCGCTGAGCAGCATCAGCCGATGCACTGCATGTGAGTTGGGACGGGTCAAAGGCATCGGCGCGACAAAGGCCATTCAGCTGGTGGCGGCGTTTGGGCTTGCAAGCCGCCTTTGTAAGGAGAGCGTGCGCAAGGAGCGTATTGATTCGCCTGAGCGAGTGTTCCAGCTTCTGGGGATGGAGATGCGCTCACTCTGCAAGGAATCGCTCCGCGTCGTGCTTTTGGACACACGATACCATCTCATGCGCGTAGAAGAAATTTCAAAGGGAACCGTGAATGAAAGCATAGCGCATCCACGCGATATCTTTCAGCCGGTTTTTACCGCGGCCGCATTTGCATTTGTCCTCGTCCACAACCATCCCTCGGGCGACCCTGCTCCAAGCGAGGCCGACAGGCGCTTAACCACCCGTCTTGCCGAGGCCTCAAAGCTTCTTCAAGTCCAGCTTCTCGATCACGTTATTGTGGGATCACCAGACAATGGCCGAACGCCATGGTTTTCCTTCAAACAAGCTGGCGTACTTTGAGCAAAAGACAGCCCAAAGCGCGCGGCAACCTCTATCCTTGGCTTTTCTCAAACACCCGCGAGTGCTGTGGCCGCGGCCTCAATCGAGGGAACATCAGTCACCGACAAGCACGGTATGCCCTTGCGTGTCCGCGAAAGTAAACCTGAGAGAACACCGCCGGGGCCCAGCTCCAGAAACAAGTCACACTTCTCCTCGTCCACCAGACGTTCCATCGACTGCGTCCAGCGCACCGATCCCGTCACCTGCCGCTGGAGCGTTTCACGAATGCGCACTGGCTCGGAAACCTGATCAGCGTCCACATTGCAAATCACCATGCAGGATGGGGTATGCATTGGAACCTCCGCAAGAGCCGCCCCAAGCTTGTCTGCGGCGGGCTTCATCAAGCGCGAGTGATACGCGCCAACGACATTGAGTGCCTTTGCCATTCGAATTCCTCTTTCCTTGGCAAGAGCGACCGCCTGGTCGATTTTCGAAATCTCACCCGAAAGCACAATCTGTCCGGTACTATTGAAGTTGGCCACATCCACGCCACAGTCAGCAGCCAACTGGACGACCGAGGCTTCCTCCCCACCGATCATCGCCGCCATACCGCCCGCACTCGCCTCGCATGCCTCCTGCATCAGCCTTCCCCGCTCTGCGACCAGCCGAAGCCCCGCCTCGAAAGCAAAAGTTCCCGCTGCGGCGTGCGCCGTAAACTCACCCAAAGAAAGGCCAGCGCAAGCATGCACGCCGAAGTGTCCGGCAACCGAGCGGAGTGCAGCCAGACACGCCAGCCCGTGCACATACAAGGCTGGCTGGCAGTGGCGGGTTTGGGTCAGCTCAATTTCCGGGCCCTCCCAAGCGATTCGGCTCAGTTCATAGCCCAAAACCGCATCCGCTTTTTTGAAGAGATCGGCAGCCACAGGAAATGCAGCAGCTAGATCGCGGCCCATTCCAACAGTCTGGGCGCCCTGCCCTGAAAACAACAACGCAACTCGCTTATCACTCATAATAATGGCTTCACCTGTAGCAGCCTCGCAGTGCGAACGGCAGCTCTTTCGAGAAATTCCGCACCCCGCCTCATGGCCTCCTCGAGGCTTACCGGCTCATCAATGATCGGAATGACCGCATCGAAACACTTTTCAAACGGGACGCCGTGTTCCAGAGAACCAGCGAAAGCCATAACCGGCTTGCCGTTTGCGCGGGCCATCGCCGCGACGCCTGCCGGCCCCTTGCCCTCGAGCGTTTGTGAATCCAACCGACCCTCCCCCGTGATGACGAGGTCGGCAGCCACGACTAGGTCGCGCAAGCCAACAGCAGACGCGACCAAATCAAACCCCTGCTGCATTGTTGCCCTGCAAAACGATAAGAGCCCAAACCCGATCCCGCCTGCGGCTCCAACACCCGGGGTGTCGCGAAAATCGACTCCCAAATCTCGCGCGATCACATCCGCAAGATTCTCAAGCCCTGCCTCCAATAAGCCAATCTGGCGCTCGCCCGCGCCTTTTTGTGGCGCATAAACCCGAGCTGTTCCACGCACTCCGAGTAGCGGATTCTGAACATCGCAAGCAGCAATGAGCTCCGGCATCGAAACCATTTCCGTGACGTCGATCCGTGCGATCCTCGAAAGCAGTTCAGGAACTGGCTCCAATAGTTTTCCCGTTGAGTCACTAAAACGCACACCGAGGGCCGCCGCCATTCCCACTCCACCATCAGTCGTCGCGCTTCCGCCCAGTCCCACATAAATCCGGCGTGCCCCGCGGTTGATCGCGTCTCGTATCAATAAGCCCGTGCCGAAAGTGTTCGCGCGCATCGGAGACAACTCCGAACGTTGAAGCCGCCACAAACCAGAGGCATCACTCATCTCGATCACAGCGGTCGCCGTCCGCTCGACCCACGAGTATCTGCTGACGATACTGCGGCCAATCGCGTCCTTCGACTCTACTTCCACCCAAACGCCGCCAAGCGAAAAAGCCAAGGCCTCGCAAAAACCCTCGCCTCCATCAGCGATCGGCGCGAACTGAATCTGGGCAAGGGGCATACCTGTCTTCCAGCCGCGCGCAATGGATTCAGCCACTGCAACGGCGCTGAGCGATCCTTTAAATTTATCAGGCGCGAGCAAAACCTTCACCCTCCGACGATGAAGAAAATAGTTCTAGTGATCAAGCGCCGCAGGCCACAACGCAAGTGCACGAGAAACAAAAAGCGGCTTTACTAACCAAACAATCGTTTCCAAAAAGGAGTTTTGCCAGGAGCAGGCGTCGGATCCTGCGGCGCGGTCTCTTGATCAGACGGCTCTAGAGGGACAACTCGCTGTGGCGCTGCTTTGGGCTTGAAATCAATCTCGTTTCCACTCGCATCCTGAAACTTTGCGGGCTTCGCCTTTTCCACATCCTTGAAGTACTCCTTCAAAACCTTTCCAATCATCGGGGCCGCGTGTGACCCGCCGTGAACATCGTTCCGATTTGGATCCCCCTCGTATACGACCGCAAACGCCAAGCGAGGCCCCTCCGCGGGCGCGAACCCAGCAAACCATGCGACCGTGCTGGAGCTGCGCCATTGAGCGGTTCCGGTCTTTCCGGCAACGGTCACCTTGTCCACTGCTGCCTGATGAGCAGTGCCTCTGCCTCCCGTGACCACTTGGGTCATACCGATCCGGAGCGCAGACATGGCCTCGGGTGGAATTGGGATCCGCCGCCGCGCCCGCACCTCATATGCATTCACAACCTCACCCGTGACATCCTGCACCTGCTTCACAAGTCTCGCCTGGTACAGCACCCCTCCATTGGCAATCACACTCATGCCTTGAGCCATCTGCAAAGGAGTGATTTCCGTGGCACCCTGGCCGATCGCAAGCATCGCAAGCTGTCCTCCGTTGAGCCGTACCCCGTGTTTGGCCCTTAAATATTCGTCCGTAGGAATGAGTCCCGGATTCTCGTCAGGCAAGGGAACGCCGGTTCGGTCTCCGAATCCAATGTTTTCAGCGCAGTCAGTGATCAGCTTTCCTCCCATCTTCATGCCGACCTGATAAAACCAAGTATTACAAGACTGCTCCAGAGCCTCTGCGAAATTAAGCTGCCCACGTTCCTCTTTTTTCCAGTTATGAAAAAGACGGTCCCCTATCTGAAGGGCGGGAGGGCAGTTGAAATGATCCTCAGGGCGAATCACACCAGCAGAAAGACCGGCAAGTCCCACAAAGCATTTAAAGGTCGAGCCGGGAGGATACGACGCGAGGGAGAATCTTGGAAACAGCGGCTGGTTCTTGTCCTTTTCCATCGCCTCGTAGTCGGACTTACTGATCGTCGGCACAAAACGGTTCGGATCCATCGGAGGCCAAGAAGCGAGTGCAAGAATATCGCCGTTGGACGGATCCATGACCACCATTGCGCCGCGCTTAGTGCCCGACTGCAGCGCGCGCTCGCACATTTTCTGGAGTTCCAAATCAATCGTCGTGATGACGCTTTTTCCCGCCAACGGAGTGATCGTGACCTGCTCTGAGGACTTCTTGCCCGCACCGTTGTAGATCACGTTCATCTGACCTGATTCACCCCTTAGAATCGAGTCGAACGTCTTTTCAAGTCCATCGCGTCCCTCCGTATCGGGCCACAGAGGCTCGCCGTTCTCAACGGCCCCATCCAGAAACCGGCCCATCCGCCCGACATAACCCACAAGGTGCCCCGCGAGGGAACCATTGGGATAGACCCGCAGATATAAAGGCGACAGCTCCCATGCTGGATTCTGAGCGGCCTTCACCTTCGCCTGCTCCTCCTCCGTCAGGTTCTGCATAATCACGAACGGCAGGAGGCCCCGGTTGTGATAGTGCTTAAGCACGCTTTCCTGCGAAAGCGAGGCTTGTCGGTTAAGCAAGGCTGCGGCTTTTTGCGCCTCGGCATCGACAAAATTAACTAAATCCGGATCGCTCAAATTCAGAGGACGCGGAAAGGCGACGGCGAGATTGTATGCGACCTTTTGAAGAGCCATCGGCCTGCCTTCACGGTCACAAATCTGACCGCGCGGCGCGGGAATTGTAAAGTACCATGTCCGCGCCTGCTTCTGCGTATCCAACGTTGGCGCGTACTGCGAGCTGGGCGGAGTTGCTTGAGAGAGGGCCGGAGCTTGGGCGAAGAGTGACGCACTTCGAGAAAAAGCAATGACGCCGACGACAACGGCAACAAACGCCGGGCGATGAAGGAACGCGAGGACGTGGGCGCAATCAAGGCGCCTGGAAAATACCGCAGGTCTCTTCACGCACATGCCCCATCCTCCTTGCGCCAGCACTTAAAATCAAACCGCAATCAAAGAATTTGAAATCTCGGATTTTGGGAAAGGAATCTCATCGGATTACCATAAACCAGATCATCGATAGCCCCAGCGGAGTGACCTCGTCGCCGCATTTCCAATGCGGTCCGCGGAACAGCAAGCGGCTCCGAGCGCCCCCAGTCACAAGCGCAATTGAGCCATATGTTCCGCATCCCTGCTCTCTCCACCATGTCAATCGCACGCGCAGGCGTTGCTTTTGATTCCGGGTAGAGCGTAATC
The DNA here is from genome assembly GCA_945906945.1 of Akkermansia muciniphila. Lineage (GTDB taxonomy): Bacteria > Verrucomicrobiota > Verrucomicrobiia > Chthoniobacterales > Chthoniobacteraceae > Chth-196. The sequence goes on along the minus strand of CAMDSZ010000008.1, from coordinate 11,231 downwards.
CCAGCCCAGAAACCAGAATCCAACACCATGTCCACGGTGTGCTCCTCGACGTGATCAATGATCACGCGGCCGGGTTGAATTCTTGGGTCGTTTTTGAGCACATCCAAAATCAGTTTTGTTCCCTTAAACTTATCCTCCAGATGAGGAGTATGGACCAGAATAAGCTGCTCGTGTCTGGCCGCCAAATCGATGTGCTCTTGCAAAATCACGAGTTCATTCTTGGTGTTTTTATTCAAACCGATCTCGCCAATTCCCAGGACTGTCTTGCACTGCAGAAATTCCGGTATGATCGACAACACCTCGCGCGCCAGCCCCATGTCCTCGGACTCTTTGGGGTTGATGCAAAGCCAACTGAAATGAGGCAGGCCAAACTTCGCAGCCCGCTTCGGCTCATAATCAGTCAGCTGACAAAAATAATCCCGGAACCCGTCGACGCTTCCCCGGTCAAATCCAGCCCAGAATGCTGGTTCACAAACCGCCTCACATCCCGCAAGGCGCATCGCCTCGTAGTCGTCGGTGGTCCGGCTTACCATGTGGGCATGAGGCTCTATGTAACGCATAAAAAAAGCCGGTCTAACAATTCACGCTCGCCTGAACATGCAAACCGATCAGACGGAAATTCCCTTCTCTGCTCACTAAATTTCTCACAATCCCAAGCCCGTGTCCCAATCGTGAGCCAGTGAAATTATTTCTGAAGTCCAGGCCAAGCCCCACAAGCTCCCTTCCCGGGCGCAGTGTCAAGCGGCTCCATGGTAGGATCACTCAGGGCCATGAGCACCGACTTTGCGCGAGCCGGTTGGTTTAACGAGAGAGATTTCATCGCTTCGCGCAATCCCTCCAATCGAAAATCATCCTCTCCCTCCGCACGATCAACGCGGTCCAAGAACGCGGCCAACTCAATGAGTTTACAGCGGGCGTCCATGAAATACAGGTCAAGGACCTGTGCGCGTGTCATAAGCAGGGAGAGGGATGTATTCGATTCAAAAACTCAAGAGCGTCGACGAACTAGTCTTTTTTGAACTCTTCGTGTCCCTTTTTCTTCAACTCGCCGAGTTTGACGAACGCAGCCTTTGCCGCCGCCGTGTCTCCGCTCTTCACAGCAGCTTCAAGAGCATCAACCACCTTACCAAACTCAGCCATTTCTGATTTGTACTTCGCCAAGAACTCGGCCTTTTTGGCACCCTGATCAGCGGCCATTTTTGGCTCCATCTTAGCGGTGGATTCAGTGGTCTTCTTGATATCTGCGATCAACTTGAGGTTCTCAGCCTTCTGCGCGGGGTCTTCAACTGACTTCTTGAGCGCCTTGTAGGCAGTGTTCATGACTCCCATCTCTTTCTCCATAGGAGTGTCCTCACCGAGGGCGACGCCTCCGAGACAAAGAACAGCGGCAAATGGGATGAAGTTTTTAAGCACTTTCATAGATAATTTAGGTTCGGGGTTGGTTGCTCTGGCGAACTGTCGCCAAGCTAGGACGGCGATGCTGCCAAACCCTTCAACCCCAATCCAGCTTCTTTCAAAGGCTAATCCTTCTTAAAACTGGAGGCCAACCCACCAAATCCCTTTGCTCGGGCTCAATCTGAGGCTAGGGATCCATAACTAGCGACTTCCAGTACACCTACGCCACATGAGCAATACAGCCGATTCCTCGCGGAAACTATTTGGAACTGACGGGGTTCGGGGGGTGGCGAATCTCGAGCCCGTCACCGCTGAAACCGCCCTTAAGCTTGGTCGCGCCGCCGCCCATATTTTCTCAGAGATGGCGGTCCACAGAAAGTCCGCTAATCAGCGGGCCACCATTGTGATCGGCAAAGACACACGCCTTTCCGGATACATGCTGGAAAACGCCCTTGCGGCCGGAGTTATGTCGCTCGGGGCCAACGTGCTCTTCATCGGCCCGCTTCCCACCCCGGGCGTGGCCTACATCACCCGGTCCCTGCGGGCGGATGCCGGAATCGTTTTAAGTGCCTCGCACAATCCCTACGAAGACAACGGCATCAAATTCTTCCGCCACGATGGATACAAGCTGGACGACGCAATCGAGCGGCGCATCGAGCACCTGGTCTTCAGTGGAGAGATCGAATCCATCCGGCCCACAGCAGGAAAAATCGGACAGGCTAAGCGCATTGATGACGCCCTTGGACGCTATGTAGAATTTGCTAAAGCCTCATTTCCCAGGGGCATGACTCTGGAAGGTCTGCACGTTGCGGTGGATTGTGCGAATGGCGCGGCCTACAAATCCACTCCGTGTGTACTGAGGGAACTAGGCGCGAAACTCACCACCGCGCACACAGCCCCCGATGGCCGCAATATCAACACGAATTGTGGCAGCACCTTTCCCGAGGAAATCAGCCGAGTGGACCGCGAAAGCGGAGCGTCGGTCGGAATTTCACACGATGGCGACGCGGACCGCGTCCTCCTGTGCGACGAAAAAGGCGAAGTCGTGGACGGAGACGAGATCTTAGCCATCGCAGCGCTCGACGCGCTGCGCAGGGAGACTCTTGCGAGGAACACACTGGTTGCAACAGTGATGAGCAACTTCGGGCTCGATGAAACGCTCCGCTCACATGGAGGCGACGTTCTGCGCACTGCAGTTGGTGACCGTTACGTCATCGAGGCGATGGTCCGCGAAAATCTGAACATTGGAGGAGAACAGAGCGGACACATGATCTTCCGGGACTTTGGCACAACCGGCGACGGCCTTGTAAGCGCGCTTCAAATCCTTCGCATTTTGGTCGAAACAGGAAAGCCTCTGAGCGAACTCAAGTCCTGCCTCTCAAAATATCCGCAAGCTCAACGAAACCTCAGAGTGCAACGCAAGCCTCCGTTGAGCGAACTGCCCGAAATTCAAAAGCTCGTTGCAAACGCCGAGCAGGTCCTCGCAGGGAGCGGCCGCGTCTTGTTACGCTACTCGGGAACCGAACCGAAGATCCGCCTTTTGATCGAAGGACGTGAAGCCAATCAAATCAACAGTTTCGCCGACGAAATTGCCGCAGCCCTGAAGGCTTCCATCGGCGCCTAAGATACCACTGCGCTACTACACAATGATGCAATTACGCATCGCTTTCACATGGCATCCCTTCATCGCGGCTTTTTTGTTACAGGAACCGATACAGGCGTTGGAAAAACGCACACCACGGCTCTGATCACCGATGCTTTGCGCAAAGCTTTCATTGACGTTGTCGCAATGAAACCTTTCTGCTGCGGGGACCGTGAGGACGCAGAGATTCTCGCAAAAGCATCACACAACGTTGCCGCCGTGGAGCTCATCAACCCAGTGTGGCTGCGGGTTCCGGCGGCCCCTTACGCTGCATCGCTCATCGAGAATCGGGCGCTTGATGTCGAAACCGCTAGAAGCGCCTTCAGCGAGCTCGCAGAAAAGCACCAGTCGGTTTTAGTCGAGGGCGTTGGGGGCTGGCGTGTCCCACTCACCGAGAACTTCTGCTCGAGCGATTTCGCACTCGAACTCGGCCTGCCGGTGCTGGTTGTTTGCTCCAACCGTTTGGGGATGCTCAACCACACCCAACTGACTGTGGACTCCATCATCGCCAAGGGGCTCAACTGCGCAGGAGTCATCATCAACCATCCCGAGCCAGCAGCTGAAAGCCCAGCTGTCATCACAAACGCAGCGATTCTTGAAACACTCCTCCCTGTTCCAGTTTTAGGAGAAATCCTGTTCGGGGCTTCGAGCATCCCTCCACTCCTCCTTGAAAAAATCGCCGCGCTACTGCAGTGCTCTGAGTGAGTTCAAAACCTGAGGGTAAAGTTGGTGTTCCGCCTCTTGAATTCGCGCATGGAGAGTCTCCGGGGTGTCGGAATCCAAAATAGCCACTTCTCGTTGCGCGATCACGCTGCCGGTATCCATCCCTCCGTCAACCCAGTGCACAGTGCATCCCGTCACAGCGACCCCCGCCAGAAGCGCCTGACGCCACGCATCCACGCCCGGAAAAGCAGGAAGCAAAGAAGGATGGATGTTTACGATAGCCCGCGGAAACGCATCTAGCATGGGCGACTTGAGCATTCGCATATAGCCGGCGAGCACGACTATTTCGACTCCCGCCGCCTTCAGCGAACACGCAAGCTCCTCCTCAATTTCGGGCTCCAACCGCGTCTTGAACCGCGAGGCCGGAATTGTGATGGATGGCAGCCCCCACTTTCTGGAGACATCCAGGATACCGGCTGACGGAGAATCACTCACCACCAATTGAACGTCAGCGAGCAAATCTCCCGAGGATATCGCCCGGGCGATGGAGTCCAAATTTGACCCCTTTCCAGATCCAAGCACCCCGAGGCGCAAGCGCGGCTTCAATTAGCGGCCTCCACATCGGAATTCCCCGCCATCTTTTGCACGACGGCTGTGGTGCTCTTTCCGGGCACAAGCCCGACAATGTTGACGCGCGCCCCAACGGCTTCCAGCGCCGCACGCTCAGCCGGGTCTAACGTATCCAAAGTGTAATCGCCTCCCTTCACATAAACCGCGGGGCGCACTTCTCTGATCACCGAGTCCACACGCGGCGTGTGAAACAAGACAACGAAGTCGACGCACTCCAATCCGGCCAGAACCTCTGCACGATCGACCTCGCAGTTGATGGGACGCGTCGGACCCTTTAGCGCTCGCACCGACTCATCGCCGTTCACCGCTACGGCAAGAGCATCGCCGCAACGACGAGCAGCCTGCAGATAGCGAACGTGTCCGACGTGCAGCAGATCAAAACAACCGTTCGTAAAAACCAGACGCCGCCCCTGAGCACGTAGTAAATCGCTCTGCACCGCCAATCCCGCCACCTCGAGAATTTTGCCTGCAGACATGAGAAACTTTTAAACTGACAAATCCGAACACCAGGATCGCTAAGCATGGAACTTTGGAGCGCGCCCTCCTTAAAGAGGCGAGATCTTCATATTCCGATACTCACACTTCATCACAACGCCACCGTGTATCTGAATACCGATCGGTCCTGGTCCGATAAACTTTTCGTCGTTGTACTCGGACGCAGGTTTCCCGTTGATCCAACAGGTGAACTTGGATCCCTTTGCCTGAATCCGGAAAGTGTTCCACTCCCCCTCGGGATGCATCAAATTCTTGGCATCCTTGGCCTGCCCCTCCTCGGGATATGCCGGCTTTCCGCCCGTGTAAAAAGATCCCGACATATCCACCCGGAGGCTTCCCGAAACTCCGAGCTGCAACTGAATCTTTGGCTTTCGCATTTCGATCCCTGTGTCCACCCCACGCTCGGTGGTGCCTTTCCAGCGAGCATCGAATTCTAAGATGAAGTCGCTATATTCTTTCTCCGTCCAAAGATTGTTACCTTTTAGGGCGGCGTTGTTTTCACCCACCAAGACACCGTTTTCAATGCGCCAGAACTCCTTTGCATCTTCTTGTTTGAAGTTCGTCAAATCAACTCCATTGAAGAGCTGAGTAAACGCAGATTCCTCAGCAAAACAACTGAGATGAGCGATAGCAAATGTTAAGACCGAACAGAGGGAGAAGCGGGACTTCATCATGCCACGATGCAGTTTTCTACGGCCAGCGCAATGAGCAATTGCCCGACAGGCGACACTGGCCCTAACTTGCGCCGGTTTCCTTCAGAACCACCATTGCCTGCGGATTCAAAAAATCTGGTTGCCGCTCTGTCATCGAGTCGCAGGCCGACTTTCTGACGCGAGTAATTTTGTGAGTCACGCGAAGCGCGGTTCTAAGCCTTTGGACTTTGAAACCATAATTCAAAACAAATTGCTAGCGGAGTCCAAAGAACAAAGCTGGGCTCCCCTTAACGGCGTAATCTGACGCGATCGCCACTAGCCCACCCTACCGGGTGGGGCGGTGCCTCAATTAACACTCCTGACTCTTCGATTGATCCCTCCGGTTGATGAGAATTGAGTCATCAAAACCGTCCGAATTAGAACTCCGTGGTAAACGCAAGGCCGCCAATAAAGTTACGCTTTGGTGAAGGATAAAGCGCTGCGGGGTCTCCGTTACCAGCCCAACCGGCGTCAGAGTAAGTTTTGTTGAAAATATTATTGATCCCAACATACAGCTTGAAGAGCGGCACTGGTCTGAGTACAAATTTTGCATCAGCGACAAAGAACTCCCCGCCTTCCCATCTGGGCTGCACATTGGCCCAATCGCTAATCGCGTAGCGCCCAGAAAGCCAGCGAGCCCGAAGGTCAACATCGAGCTCTTTTAAGGGGGACCATGTTGCGCCAGATTGAAAACTATGAGGTGCAACCATCGGGATTTTCTTCCCGTGATACGCTCCACTTCCAAGTGTTGGATTAGTTAAAGTGTAAGACACAAAAAGGTGGAGCGACTCCAGTGGATCTGACTCCATTGAAAGCTCGACACCCTGCCGGCGGGTTTTCGGATAATTGAGGGTTTGGCCGAATCCGCCCACAGCAAGGGGCTTGGGATCATAGAAGATCTCGTCGTTCGTGTTGATCTGAAAAGCAGTGCACGAGGCTGTCAGGCGATTTCCGAGTGAATGCTTCATTCCTGCCTGAAACTGCCAAGAGGTTTGAGGCGGCAGGACGGTTGGGGCCCACTCGCCGCTTAGCAAGTGAGTTCGAAACGACCTGTCTGCACTAAAAAATAACTTACTGCGTTCGGCGTACACGTATGAGATACCGCTCTTGAAAAGGTTCAGTGAAAAAGTCCGGTTGGCAGGACTGTTTACGTCATACATGACAACTGCACGTCGGTATCCAAGATCTAGGAACAGACGTTTCGGAATCAGTTCAATGGTGTCGGTGATGAAAACTGCAAAGTCATCTCTGAAGACGTTACTCGCAAAAGAAAAATCATTTTGGAGAGGAGTACGTTTGACGTTGTTGTAATCAAATCCGAGCTTTGTGTGATGCGTAGCGACTTCACCAGAAGCCCACGTGAAGTCAAAGTTCGGCTGAATACCAAACTCCACCACTTTCCATCGGCTTTGTGCTCCGGAGTAAGAGTACCCATACTCGGTTTCACTTAAATTGAGGCCAAGTTCGAGCTTCAAATTATCATCAATTCGAAGCCTAGGTGTGGCTTGGAAGTATGCTGCCTTTGTTTCTCCGTAGTTCGTCGGAGTCAAAGTCGAGGTTCGTGTCATGCCAGGCTGAACAGCGCCCGGCATTCCATAGCGATCCTCTTTAATTCCAAAGCTTGTATCCAAAGAAAACGGCATGGCCGAGTGGTACCCCAAATCGAGTCCGAGCGTCTTATTGCGCAGATACGAATTGTCCCGATATCCATCCGTAGATGCGTACGAAGTGTTCAAGCCGTAAGAGACCGCTCCGAGGCTACCCGAAGTCGAGAGAGCCTGGCGAAAAGCATTAAAACTCCCCACTGCGGTGTCCGATGTAACCCTGGGCTTATCCCCCCCCTTTTTCGTTATGATATTGATTACCCCTCCAACGGCCTTGTCTCCGTAGAGAACGCTCGCCCCCCCACGGACGATCTCCAATCGATCGACCCTCTCCAGAGGGATCGTCGTCCAATCTACCTCCGGGATGTCCGCGCTGTTCAAACGGCGGCCATTAACCAGAACTAGCGTGTTGTTTACAGCATTCTCCCCGAATCCCCGTAAATCAACAGATGGCGAGCGCTTGGTTCCGAGTAAATCTGAGACCTGAATGCCTGCCTGGAATCGCAATACATCGGATACGGTCTGCGCATTAGTTTTCTCGATATCTGAAGCGCTCAAAACAGTAATGCTTGCAGGGATCGTGTCTTCAATTCTCGGGCTTCTTGTGGCCGTCACGACCACTTCAGAAAGAAGTTGAGATGCCTTGGAGGTTTGCTCGGAGGAGCTCTGGGCGTGGACGGCCCCGATACTTACTGCAGCTGCGAGCGCGGACACGAGGATCCGGCCCGAACCGCAGGACGGTTTGGTTTTCATATGCTTATCGGTGGTTAACGAGAGACCACACGACAACACACGATCAAGCCGACGCTAAGCCACTCAGCGGGACACGATCTTGCAAAGACGCGATGGAGCTCTCACTGCTTCTTTTTTGCGAAGAAGTTTTGACACGCCGGCCCGCACACGCGGCGGCGCGAATGAGAAACAAATCGGGGAAATGTTCTGACTCCTGGCTTATGGCTTTTGAGGGCCGTCCTTCTTCCCGCCTTCACCCGGGGCAAGCCCCAGATTGGCGATTGGGAAGTCGTATCCAGTTACAGCAGCGCAACTGTTTCCGGTTTTCACGGAATTCCTTCCATCGATCTGTTTGCTATATTTCTGCAAAAAACTGACGGCGCTATAAATAACGCGTGCGCCCTCCACGCAAGCTAAATCATTTTAATCTAGCGTCATTCGCCCCAATCCGCCCCACCACTTATCTGCTGCTTAAATCTATCATTTTAAAGTCCTCAGCTCCTCGGGATGCTGCTGGAACGGAGCTGTGGACCAGAACTTTATTGATTCAGAGATGCAATAAGTTCACTGTTTAAAACATGTCAGCTTCATTCGTTTTATTTATCCTTGTTGTGGCGTACCGGATTGCTCCGGGATTTTTGCCTGCCGGCTCGATGGATGTGCTGCTTAACTTCTCGCCCATTTCAGCGATCGCACTCTGCGGCGCAGTGTACTTCCGAGGACACTCACGGTGGGCGCTGCCTCTCTCCAGCATCTTGCTGAGCGATTTGATCCTCAATGCGTTCGTTTACGATGTACCGCTATTTGGAGCCGAAATGCTCGTGCGCTACTTTGCGATCGGAGCGGTTTCAATCCTCGGCACGGTTGTTTGCAAATATTGTTCACGCCCGCTTCAGAGCCCAGCATTGCTGCTGTCGAGTGCGCTTGGCTCCTTTATTTTTTACATAACTACCAACACTGCCGCTTGGGCAACCAATCCCCAATATTCGCCTGGCCTCGAAGGATTGATTCAGGCACTGACCATCGGGATTCCAGGCTACCCTTCCACTCTGTGGTTCTACCGCCAGACCATTTTCGGTGATTTAGCGTTCACTGCCCTCGTCACCGCCAGCGTTTGGGTGGCGAACTTCAGGGTGGCGCGCCAGCCACAAAAGCAGCTGCTGGCAGTTTCATAGGAATCACCATCCCTCGCGTGCTGAAGTTTACTTCCCTTCGTCTTGGAATATGGATTCGCTCGGAGGGTGGGCCGGTCGCTCCCGCCCTTCGATGGCATCCAGATTTTGCCGCTCCGTCCGATTCAGGGGTGTTTGACCAAGAAAACAGACGCTGTTAACGTCTGAAGTATGGAACCCGCTGTTCGCGACCGCATTTACGAATTCATTCAGGCCAGCGGACTGCGGCGTACTGCTCAGCGGGATGCGATCATCGAGGCTGCATTCAGCCACACCGATCACTACACGGCCGAAGAGCTTTTGATTCGGTCGCGGGAAATCGAACCGTCCGTCTCACGGGCCACTGTTTACCGCACACTTCCGCTCCTTGTCGAAAGCGGACTGCTGAAAGAACTGGACCTTGGCAAGGACCAGATGCTCTACGACCCAAACTACATCGATCATCCGCGCCACAGCCACTTGATCTGCGTGGATTGCAATCGGATTGTCGAGTTCGAGGACCGCAATATCGACACCCTTGAGAATTGCATCACGAAGAGACTGGGATTTTCACCTTCAAAAAAGCTGACCCGAATCGAGGCTAAGTGCGACGAGTTTCAGCGAAACGGCACTTGCAGTCACAAGGAGTAGACCACTTCGAGCAGGCGCGGCCAATGAAGCGGCGAAACCGTCATCGGTCCACGGGGCGCCTCCATCTCCACGCAACGGCAGCCCCGCAGGAAGAAAACAGCCTACGCCGGTCAGCCAGCGATTCCCAACGCGACTACTGCGCCAGAGCCTGACGGAGTACTGGCTCAAAGATGTCGGCCTGGCGCATGAATCCCAAATCGTTGGCGTGCGAGGCATCCGTGGCGCCCTCCGAGTCCGTGCCATAAAGTGCGTCACCGGAAATATAGTAGATATTTTTGACGCCCTCTTTCCGCAGGGTCTCCCAAGCGTCCTTGAGCGCAGCATGGTTGTCGTCGTGAAACTTCGCCTTTGCGGGCGTGATCCAGTCGTTGGTGTAACGCCGATCTTCAACCAAAACGATTGGCGTCACAGGTCTGGCCGTTCGCAACTGATGAACAAGCGGAACACATTTGGCGGCGACGTCAACCGGGCCCATGTTCGGAAGGCAATCAATCACGAACGCAGCCGCGTCAATGCGCCCCAGAAAATCTCCAACCGCCGCGTCCATCCGACCATTCCCGGAAAAGCCCAGATTAACAACCGGCATATCAAGGCGCCGGCCGAGGATCGCTGTGTGCACCATGCCGGGGCGACTCGCGCACGCCCCGTGGGTGATCGACGTACCGTAGAAAACCACAGGCTTGGAACGGGGAGCGAGCCCTTCAAACTTGGAGCCTTTCGGCACACCGATCTCGAGCAGCTCAACCCCGTTGTACAGAGGCAGGTAGGCCGCATATTCACGAAATCCGGGGGCCAGTCCCTTGATCACCTCCACCTGAACCTCCTGCGCCGCTGGCTTGGTGACCATGACCCAGCGCCATTTTCCGGAATCATCCCGTGCGTAAAAATCGACCCCGCTGACGCCAGTCGCTGGCATGTGCGGCATGCCGAGCAGTTCCTTAGAGAGCTTGTAATGCACGTGCAGTGATGTTGCGTCGGTTTTGAAGCGCACCATCATCCCTGCACTGTCACGGCTAAGCTTCCAAACAGCCGAAGTGACGGTCTTTTCAGCCTCCGCCGGCAGACGGTCGAAATACCGCAACCGCTCCCGCTCCGGCCATTCCCTGCCCTCCACCCCCCATTTTGTAACATCATGCCATTGAACGGACTCAGCAGTCGCCTTGCTAGCCGCCATGGCAGGATCCAATTTGGAGACCTCGGACAGCTTAGAGCCGACGCCCGAACCACTGGACTGCGCACCACAGACCGCAGCGCTGAGCCATAAAATCGTGGAGAATAAAAACGAGATCTTCATGATAGGGTGTGTGCCGGAGATTGGCGCGACGCTACGTCACCCAAGGTGCTTACGCAACTCTTTATCCGTGTGATCCTTAACGCGCGGCTTTATGGTAAGCTCGAACGGGCGGCTTGCGAGTCGAGCCCTCCTTGGCTAAGGATCATGGCTCGTTCGGGAAATCAAACTGCACAAAAATTACCATGGGCCAGATCTACAACAACATCATCGAAACCGTCGGCCGCACCCCACTCGTGAAACTCAACCACGTTACTCAGGGCCTTGAGGCGACCATCGCCCTGA